>JAMOVK010000149.1 GCA_027067775.1 Deltaproteobacteria bacterium | reverse complement strand
CAGTCATGCCATAGTTTCCCGTCTTTTGTTGGCTTTGGCTCGCCTCTTGCCCACCGTTCTATAAGTGTCGTATCATTGATGGTTACTGCAAAAGCCTGGATGCTTGAGGCTACAGTAACTGCCAAAAAAGACACCAGTATCGTAACAATTCGGGTTACCATTCCAATACCTCCTTCCTGTTGCTGATTGATACCGTTGTGGTACAGAAACCTCTGTTTTTATCAATGTACAAATAATTAGACAACTTAACGTTTATCCCCACCTCTTATATTACAAGCAATAATTATGCCTCAAACAAGGCTTGAATATCAAAAGCAAACCGGAAAAAACCTGGCTGAATGAGTCTGCAAGCTTCATTTTATGAAAAGTTTTTCCTGAAAAAGAAAAAATTTTCATGGAGAAATTTTTTCACTATATCTGGTGTTTAGGAACTATCCTGTGTGGTGCGTTGAAGCAGTTTACCCTGTGGGGACGCACATAGGCAGCCAGTGTAACTCCTGCGCGCCTGGCAATGGCAAGGCCCAGAGAGGAGGGGGCTGTTCGAGACATCACCAGGGGAATCCCGATGCGCGCACATTTTAGCACCATGTCGGAGGTAAGCCTTCCTGTGGTATAGATGGCACCTTCAGGCGGGATCTTGCCAAGGAGGATGGCGCCTATCACCTTGTCAACTGCATTGTGCCTGCCAACGTCTTCATAAAAGGCTGCAAGTCTTCCTTCTGTCCAGAATCCGCAGGCATGGATGCAGTGGGTTTTGATGCCAAGGTCTGAATGGTGCAGAACCTGTAATACGAATCTTTCTATCTCATCCAGTGTGATGTTGCATTCAGCCAGCTCCTCAAAGGCCCCTTCCAGCATCTCTTTCGAGATCTTTCCTGTTCCGCCGCATCCAGATGTTATGATGACCTCTTTGGGCCCTGTCACATCAACATCGGCATAGACACTGATCCTGCCCTCGGGGCAGACGTAAACCTCTTTTACCTGACTCCTGTTTTCTATGTAACCCTGGCCAAAGAGAAAGCCTACTCCAAACTCTTCCAGGCCGCTTGGCAGCACCATTGAAGCTCCAATGGTCTCGTCATTGAGGGCCACGCTGAAAGGTGTCTCGATTGCAACCACCTCGTGTCTGGTTTCCGTGCCGTCTTTTGAAATGACCTTTGTCTTGTAATCAAGTGTGATTGGTATCATGGTTTCAGCATGCAGGCCCTTGTTCCGGTGTCTTTTTAAAAGTAACATATCAGGCCTCTAAATCAAAAAGTAGCATGAGCTTACCAAGCAAAGGAGAAACCCATGTCCCAGGCCCTGGCATTTATCGGCTACCACAACAGTGGCAAGACCACTCTAATCAGAAAGGTTTATAGGGAGCTTTCCAGAAGGGGCTACACTATTGCGATATTAAAGTCAACCAAGCATCATTTGAGGCCGTTTGAAAAGGCCGGTTCTGATACAGACCTTTACATTTCAGAGGGAATAGACAGGATGGCAGTAGTGACACCATCCTTGATAACCGCAATCCGTCCCAACTCTGGCCAGGGTGTTGGAGCCCTGGCTGCCTCTCTTTTTCCAGAGGTTGATCTAGTGCTTTGTGAGGGTTTCAAGTCGGCGGACGATATAAAAAAGGTGGAGGTTGCCCGATCCGCCATCTCGACCAGTCTTATCAGGGATAATGTCAAGGGTGTTATTGCTGTTGTCAGCGATTTTGAGATCCGGGGTCTCAGGCGTTTTGGATTTGATGAAACAGGAGGACTTTGTGATTTTATCGAGGAGGCCCTGCAGCTTTCTTCCACAAAGGCGGAAGATGACATCCAGCTGATCGTCGATGGAAAGAGGATCCCCATGAAGAGGTTTGTCAGGGAGTCCATGAAAGGAACCATCTGTGGTTATGTGGGCTCTTTACGTTTTACAGAAAATGCAAGAAATATAGAAATTTTTATAAAAATCAGGAAATAATCCCGAGGCCCTGAAAAATTGACTTGATAACCCTTTCTTATAGCTCCTGTTCAAACAGTTTCCCTTGACATAATTTGTGATTTGTGTAATTTAAAATAATCACAAGATCACAGTTTGACAGGATTTTGCAGGGGAGGAGGAGTTGTATCACCATCGTTTAAAGAGGACTTTGTTCTTCATTAACTGAAGACAGAAGGTACATTGGCCGGTCTGGTCAATTTACAGGTTTAGGAAAAAAGGAGCAAAGGGGTTCCACTCTTTTTTATGGCCGCCACTGGTGTCAGACCGGGCGGCTTTTTTTATTTGAAGGATGCAAGAAGACAGGAAGGGAGGTGATAGCAAGAGGGAGACGGAGAGTTGAGAGGCAAAAGAGACAGAAGGATTTTTCCCAAATCAAAACAGGAATTGCGGAGGGTATTTTATGATTAGGAAATTTATTATCCTGGCAGTCGGTATGCTCTTTTTTATCGGCTGTGCCCAGGTGCTTGAGAAGAGGTCAAATGTAGTAAAAATGCCTGAAATAGCACCTGGCGCAACGTATGTAGGGAGTAGCACGTGCCTTGATTGTCATGAGGATATGGGCGACGACAAGGACAACGTCCATATGAGGCTGGCGGACTTTGAGGTGAGCGGAGGCTACAAGACCGGATGCGAGTCTTGTCACGGCCCTGGTTCCCTTCACGTGGATGGAGAAGGAGATACAGAAAAGATCCTGAAGTTTGGTCATGACGGGCTTGCTCCTGAAGAGATAAGCGGTGTATGCACCACGTGTCACCAGGCGGATGATCTGATGAACTGGCCCGGTTCGGTTCATGCGGAAAGGGACGTGGCGTGCACAAAATGTCACAAGGTTCATCACAACCACAACAAGGACCTGCTGGCCAAGGCAAAGGAGATGGAGCTTTGTGCTTCCTGTCACGGGGATATAACCTCCCAGATGCATCTTCTTTCCCATCACCCGGTCAGGGAGGGCAAGATGGGCTGTACGGACTGTCACAATCCCCATGGAAGCGGCAGCCTTGAGGCAGGCATGCTAAAGACGGACGAAAGGGTCAACGACCTGTGCCTCAAGTGCCATACACGTTATCAGGGTCCCTTTGTATATGAGCACGATCCTGTTGTTGAGGACTGCCTCATATGCCATGATCCACACGGCACTGTGGCAAACAACCTGCTTAAGCAGCAGGAGCCCTTCCTGTGTCTGCAGTGTCACGAGGCCCACTTCCATGCTGCAAGGGCATCCAGCCTTGAGAAGCATGGCATCCCAGGAGGTGGCAGCCCCTATGACAACGGACGGAAACTTGCTGGAACAAACTACGGATTCCAGAAGTCCTTTATGACCAAGTGTACCCAGTGTCACCAGTATGTACATGGCTCTGATTATACATCCCAGAGCGTGACCAGTGGACACGGACTAACCCGGTAGCCAAGGAGGTACAGCCGATGAAAAAAGCAGCGATTCTTTTTATGGCGGCGATGTTTGCACTGGCAACTGCCGGGGCGTCCGCCGTCTTTGGTGAAGAAGATGGAAAATGGTATTCAGGTGAGCTCAGGGTTGGTGCCACAACAGCCCTTGACAAGCTTCACGGTGATGAAGGTGGGGCAAAAGGTGGTATGGAGTACAACTCATCAGTTGGTTACAAGTGGACCACCTATCTTGGAGGCAACCTGGAGCTGTCCAAAAACGGTTTTGATCTCAGTGCAGATGCCCTTTACAGGGATGTTGACGACCAGGAATATGGCGGAATGGTCTCCTTCAGGCGTATCTTTATATACGAGGCCGACTACAGCCGTTTCCTTCACCGCCTGGATCATGACTATATGGACAATCTCGAGGCCCATGTATTTCCGCCTGCTGCAACAGGATGGAAGAACTGGGCAAAAAGTCCGGAACTTAAAAACATAAAGGGCGGAAAGACGGTAGGTTCTGCAAACGTGTATCATACGGATCTGGCCTACGACGAGATGTTTGAGGTAACCCGTTCCCAGCTTGAACACGGCATCAAGCTGAACATACCCCAGATTCCCAATCTGAAGTTCAGCTTCAACCACCGTTTTGAGCAGAGGAAGGGCGAAAAACAGGCAATGACCAACTCCAAGTGTCTTGCCTGTCATATAGTGTCGAGATCCCAGAGGGTCGATGAAACCACCAACGACATCAATCCAAGGCTGAGCTTGAGCATCGGAACCCTGGCAATGGAGTTTTCATACATGCACAGGGAGTTTGATGCAGACAATGAAGATCTCACTAACGTGTACAACGGACTCAAGGGCAAGGGGCTTTTCCTGAACAGGCTCCAGTATGACAGGACCACAGGAGAGCTTCCCTACAGCCGTACCCCGGATTCCACAAAGGATACCTACAAGGGGAAGCTGCGCTGGGACATAAATGCCCATAACACCTTTATAGCCAATTATGTATATTCCCAAAGCTCCAACAGGTCTACCAGGGGAGCCTATGACATCTTGACAGGCAACTATGGTGAGGAGCTGGACCTTGACAGCAACGTTGTCAATGCCAAGTTCCATTCCAAACTGTCCAGGGATTTTTCCATAAACGTGTTTGGCAAGTATCAGAACCTGGACAATGAGAACGTGAAGCTGAAAAAGAATGTCAGAAAGAATCCTCCCGGAGCACCTGGCGGTGCTGTTACCCTGTCGGAAGGCTACATAAAACAGAGCGGTCATACGTACTTTGAAGAAGAAGAGGTAAGGCATTCCGGCTACAACAGTGACATCTACGAGGTTGGCACGGATATTACCTGGCGTATAATGACAGGGCTGAGGCTCAGGGCCGGTTACGAGTTCAAGCGTGAACAGCGTAACCACTACAGGCACCACAACGTGACCCACAGTACCAAGGAGCACATAGTAACCCTGAGTACGGACTGGCGCGTTAGTCATGATCTCAAGTTCGATTTTGACTACAAGTTCGAGTACTATAACGATCCCTACGTGCTCAAAAAGGCCGAGTGTACCCCGGACGGAAGCTATGGTGCCTATGCCGGCCTGCCTGCCGGTCTTTATGATGTATCAAGGGCATACGAGCCGGCTATTTACGGCAGGAGGACAGCTGCAAGGTCCAACATGCCCGAGTATGTCCACGAGTTCAAGTTCAAGACCCACTGGCATCCCATGAGCATGCTCATGGCCAATGCCCATGTAAAGTACAGGTATGCAAACAACAGTGATGTGGACGGTACCGACTGGACAAGGAACTTCCTGGTAGCGGGTTTTAGCGGAACCCTTACCCCTGTTAAGGACTTTGTCTTTAGTGCCGGTTATACGTACTTCTACGACAGTTACGATTCGCAGTTTTGCATAGCTATCTACGATGGCTGAGGCAACTTCATCACCACGGACCAGTTTGGTTCGGAACACACCGATATGGATTACAGGACAGAGGCCCATACCATCAATGCAAATGCATCCTACTTCATACTGCCCAACTGGAGTATTACCACTGACCTTGCCTTTACCATTGGTAGAGGCAACATAACGGATCTGGATTTTGATTCCATGTATCCAACAGGAGACGCAAAGCTTGACCTGAATGTGTCTGCTGTAAATCCCAACATGCCCCATCTGTATGACGTGGCATACCTAAACAGCATAGACAAGTACTCGGATCTCGAGTACAAACAGCTTGATTTCAACATTGGAACGAGCTACAGGATGGACAACGGAATAGGGCTGACACTGAACTATTCCCTGTTTTACTATGATGACAATGCACCCTACGTATACGGAGACCAGGGCTCTACGACCCAGCTGCTCATGGGTTATCTGAGCTACAGTTTCTAGGGATGCCCAGAACAGCAAGATGAGGGGCCGCAAGGCCCCTTTTTTATTCCAGACAGTGCCTGCCCATCCTCCCGTTTTGCTGCCAGGGCAACAGATCCAGGGATCTGTCAACGTAATCTCCTGCTTTTCTTGACCGAAAGGATATTGGCGTCTATAGTTGCCACCAGTCGATATATGGGGTTTGGACTGACTGGAGGCCCTTGTAGCCTGTCCGGATAGGCCGGTTACCATCATCCTAGTCCCTGAAGATTGAAATTTAGAGTTAGGTCTTTCAAATGAAAAATATCCTTCTTGCAAAAAAATCATTAACAATGATCTGTGTCTTTTTCTTTGCCATATCCATGGTTGGCGGTTGTTCGGCCAAGGGCAAATCCGTCAAGGGCAGTGCCTCGACTTCTTCAGGCCAGGAACCTGCCCCTGAAGAACAAAGGGAGCAGGCCATGGAAGAGCAGATAATTGCAGACCCCACCTTTGGCATTACTGCAGACTATTTCAGAAAGACAGAGTCTTCAAAGTCAAAGATAAGGCTGTTTGGCAACAGCAAACGGGAAAAGGAGCTGGAAGAAAGGCTGGCCAAGCTTGAACAGCGGCTCAAGGGGCTGCCGGAGCGGGCAACAGACAGCCATGGTCTGCCTGTGCTCAGGAGAAAGGTTGTCCTTATCTCCCTTCTCGGCGACCTTGGTCTTGATGTGCTGTCACTTTTGCCTGCCGCCCTCAGGCGCACGGACGGCATAGTGCCTGTTGATTCCACCCAGTTGGCCCATCTTCTTAAACAGCATGGTTACAGTGTAAGCGATCTGGCCTCTGCCGCGGTAAGACGGGAGATTGCAGCCCTGGCAGGCATACAGGCTTACATCTTTGTATATTTTCCCCAGGGAAATGCCCCAGGAGTCAAGGGACAGCGTTCAGCCCTGCGCCTTGATGTAATACATGCAACGGAAAACGTGCTTATAGGCTCCTACCTTGCCACTGTTTCTCAGTTTGACAGGGTTGCAAAAAAGATATCAAAGGACGTTGTAAGGGGCACTGAATGGTCATGCAGGATCGTCAAGGTGGAAGACGGCCATGTCTATCTGAACGCAGGCAGGCTGACCGGGCTTCAGCCAGGTGACAAGCTCAATGTCTATTCAAGGGGCAAGGAGATAATAGACCCCATCACCAAGCATTCCCTTGGTTTCGGACTTGGCTCTCTCAAGGGTACCATAGAGATAGAGCAGCTTTTTGGAACAGATGCCTCAAAGGCACGCATCCTTTCAGGTGGAAACTTTACCACCACAGATGTGGTGAAAATGGCAGAACTTGCAGAGTAGGTTGAAAAAACAACTGTTCAGGAGATACATATGCATCCTCTTTTATCAAAAGACACCGGGCAAAAAAGACTTTTGCTTGGAAACGAGGCAATCGTAAGGGGGGCCATAGAGGCGGGGGCCGCTGTGGCAGCCGCCTATCCAGGGACACCCTCTTCTGAAATCGCAAACAATCTCTTTTTTATTTCTTTGCAGGGAGACTGGCCCCTTTACTTTGAATTTTCCACGAACGAAAAGGTGGCCATGGAGGTGGCTGCCTCTGCGGCAGCAGCCGGTGTCCGTTCCCTTACATGCATGAAGCATGTGGGCATGAACGTGGCCTCGGACGTCCTCATGACCCTGGCCTATGTGGGTGTCAAGGCGGGAATGGTCATAGTGACTGCAGATGATCCGTCCATGCATTCCAGCCAGAACGAGCAGGACAACAGAATATATGCAAGGTTTGCCAACCTGCCGATGCTGGAGCCGACCTCACCGCAAGAGGCCAAGGACATGACCATCCAGGCCTTTGACCTCTCCGAGTCCCTGGAGCTTCCTGTTATTGTCAGAACAACCACCAGGACATCCCATGTGCGGGGGCCTGTCGAGCTTGGTCCATTGCCAGAAGAGGTAAGACAGAAGGGAATTTTTCAGAAGGATCCGCGCAGATGGGTACCTGTGCCAGCGGTGGCAAGGATGCGCCACAGGGTGCTTTTGGAGCAGATGGAAAAGGCGCGGGGTCTTGCTGAAGGCTCCAGGTTCAACTCCATGTCAGGCAAGGGCAAGACAGGCATAGTGGCTTCCGGTGTCAGTGTGTGTTACGTGGAGGATGCCATTCGGGAGCTTGGCGTGGAGGACAGGGTCACCTTTTTGAAACTCGGCTTCACCTATCCCTTTCCCGTTTCCATATTGAAGGATTTCATCCAGAAAGTGGACGAGATCTTGGTAGTAGAAGAGCTTGAGCCCTTCCAGGAGGATGAGATCAAGATAATCTGCAAGGACATGGGCCAGGACAGGCCTGTTTTTGGAAAGGCCACGGGACATTTTTCAAGGATGTATGAATTTGATCCCCTTATGGTGAAAAAGGCCATAGCACAGGTTACAGGCTGTGATCTCAATCTGCCCCAGATGCCGGATCTGTCATCCTTGCCCCCGCTTCCAATGAGACCTCCCAGCCTCTGTCAGGGGTGTCCGCACAGGGAGACATACAATGCGGTCAAGGAGGCACTCAAGGAGCTTGGCCTGGAGGAAAACGCCATCTATCCCACAGACATTGGATGTTACACCCTGGGGCTTCTGCCGCCCATCCAGATGGCAGACTATCTCCTGTGCATGGGCTCAAGCGTTGGTTCTTCTGCCGGGTTTTCTGTGGCCACAGATCACAAGATCGTGTCGTTTATAGGGGATTCAACCTTTTTTCACTCCGGTCTTTCATCCCTTGCAAGTGCCTATCACAATGAACACAGGTTTTGCCTGGTGATTCTTGACAACAGCACCACTGCCATGACAGGTCATCAGCCAAACCCTGGTATCGAGATTCGTCCTCCTGGTTATGACCGGCCACGCATTCCCATAGAGGATGCGGTAAGGGGGCTTGGCATCAAGAATGTCCACAAGATCAATCCTTACAGGAAGAAAGAGGCTGTGGCCCTGTTTAAGGAGGTTCTGGCAAAGGACGAGCTGTCAGTGGTAATAGCTGAGGCACCTTGCATTCTTTATTACAGAAAGTTCGGAGGCAAGAAGTAAGATGGATACCAAGAAGATACTTTTTACAGGTGTTGGTGGACAGGGAACGCTCCTGGCCTCCAGGCTCCTTGGCGAGGCTGCTATGGCTGCGGGAATGGACGTTCGGGTTAGCGAGGTTCATGGAATGGCCCAGAGGGGAGGAGTGGTGGAATCCACAGTTATGCTTGGAGGGCTCAAAAGCCCCATTATCTCCAAGGGTGAAGCAGACATACTCGTAAGCTTTGAGCCTCTGGAAACCATAAGGGCCTTAGACAGGTGTTCAAGAGGGTCTGTAATAGTAACAAATACCGTCCCGATTATCCCCATTACAGTAAAGCTTGGCCAGGCAGAGTACCCTGATGTTGATTACTGGATCGATTTCATGAAGAAGAGCTATCGAAGGGTCTGTGCCCTTGATGCTGACGAACTTGCAAAAACAGCAGGAACCTCAAAGGCTGTAAACGTGGTGCTTCTTGGAGTCCTGATCGGCCTTAATGAAGTACCTGTGACCAGGGAGATGGTTGAGGAAACCATAAAGAAACAGGTAAAACCCAGGTTTGTTGAGGCCAATCTGAAGGCCTTTGAGCTGGGGCTGGAAAAGGCAGAATGTTAAACAGGGACAAGGGATTATGAACCATACCATAGTTAAAAAATCGGCTGTTTTTCTGTTTTTGATCATTTTCCTAAGCACTCTGCTGTTTTTTGTTGCAGGCTGCACCGAGAGGCAGAGAAAAAATCTTAAACACTTTAAGTCGGACATAATCGGCTTAAAAAGAAAGGTGACCCTCTATGACTGTAACGGCAGGGTCATAAAAAGCTGGGAAGGAAGGTTCAAGATAGAGGTGCAGGGAGCCTACATCTCATTCATAGATGATCGGGGAAAGGATATCAAGATTAGCGGTACTGTGGTGGTGGAAGAACTTTAACACATGAAGCAGTGGACCCTTGCCAGCCTTAAACCGGTGGTGGAGGCCATTATATTTGCCAGTCAGGGGCCTGTAACAGTCTCTCATCTGAGGCAGGCCCTGCCAGAGGCCCCTCTTGAACTTATAAGGCAGGTCATAAAGACAATAGAGCGGGAATGCAGACAGGAACACCGTGGCATAGAGCTTGTGTCAGTGGCCAAGGGGTACCGGTTCCAGACAAAGTCAATATATAAGAGATGGGTTGCAAGGTCGGTCAGAAGGGCAGGCCAGAGACTGAGCCGAGCGGCGCTGGAGACCCTTGCCGTAATTGCATACAGGCAGCCTGTAACCAGGGCCGAGATAGAAAAGATCAGGGGCGTGGATTCGTCTGGCACCATTAAGTACCTTATGGCAAAAAAACTTGTACGAATAAGTGGAAGGAAGGACCTTCCAGGCAGGCCCCTTCTTTACTCAACCACCAACCATTTTCTGGAGGTATTTCAACTTGGCAGCATAAGAGACCTGCCTGGCATACATGAAATGGATTCGGCCTTTGATAATGCAAGGCAGATTGGTCTTTTTGACAAAGGGGCAATTTCATAAGGCCGTCATTCTCCACGCTAAGCATGAAGAAAGAAGGAATGCAGATTGGCTTCGATACCAGAATATTAATAAAATCCTTTTATCCCGAAAAGACAGGTAAACAGGATGTTACCTGTCTGTCGCTTTCCTCTTGAATCATGTCATGCAGAAAGATTGTCTCTTGGTAAATCAGTAACATTTTATTTTATTAAGGCACTGATAGGCTTAACAATCTATCCAAGGACGATCAAAAATACCCCTGTAACCATGACAGCTGCGCCAAAAAGTCTGGAAGACAGCCCCTTTTCTCTGAAAAACACGCATCCCATCACAACGCCAAAGAGCACGCTAAGGCGTTTTACAGCTATCATGTAGGCAGCTGGTGCCATGCTTATGGCCCACATGTGGGTTATGACCATGCCGGACTGGGCAAGGCCAACATAGGTTACTCCCCTTGGGCACGCCTTTATGACAGCCAGGGGGTTCACCTTGAAAAACAGGCCAAGTACCAGGCTGGAAAAGAGACCGTGGGCTATAAAGTAGAAGGCTGCAAAAAACAGGTGATTCGAATGCTGGATGGCAACTTTTCCAAGCACAGAAGTAATGGAATAGATAAAGGCTACGGCCAACATCAAAAGCGACCCCTTTTCCTTGAATATTGCAATCAGCGGGGCAAAAGGTCCGCAGCGGGCCTGATCCAGATTGAGGCTGTAGCTTCCGATCACTATAAGCAGGATGCCGGCTATACCACTGGCCTTTAGGTGTTCATTAAGTATGATGGAACCAGTTAGTATCATAAAGGCCGGCGTAAAGGCCAGAAAGGGTACGGTAAGAGAAAGGGGAGACACCTTAAGGGCCTCCATGTAGAGCAACAGGGCCGCTGTCTCTAATGGTAAGAGAATCGACAGGGTGAACCAGAAGGTGTTATCCAGCTGAGGCCATCTGGTGAAAAACAAAAGCGGGGCAAGAAAGATGACAGGTGCTGCAACCCTGCCCATAGCCATCTTTACAGTGCCAAGAGGCCGGAGATAGGCCTTTGTCAGAGCGTCACTTGCTGCTGTCAGAAATGCCGTACCAAGGGCTATCGGGAACCAGTACACTGGGCTTTGGTCGGGCTGGGTTGTGTTTTTACCGATGTCTTGAACGCATTGGTAGAACAGTTACAGGGAACAGGGCTTTTGCCCTTTACCCAGTTTTTCATTACAGGATCTTCAGATCCTTTGTGGCAGGGAAGGCAGAGGCCCACCTGGATTATTCTATCAAGTTCCGATTTTTTAAAAGGACGCAGCTCACTTCTGCTGGCATGGACCAGCATTCTGCCGTTTTTGTCTACAAAGGCATCAAGCCGTTGATTCTGGCCAAATATTTTTGGATCTTTTGACGTGGCAGGAGAAAAACCCCATATCCCATTGGTAAAGGATATGTTTCCATAGCCAAGCCCCATGCTCTTTGGATTGCTGTGGCAGTCGTTGCATGGCCTGGATTTTTTAGAGGTGGTATGTGGGTCCATTGTGGATACGGTCAGTCTTTCAAAGGACCCCCTGAATCTTTCCCTTTCATCCAGAAAGCTGATAAAATCCTGTCATCCAGGAACCAGTATGACTATTTCCCCTGGTTTTTCATTATTTCCCTGTAGCATGCCAAGGGTGGGGTTTTCGTATCTCATGTAGGAACGATATTCCTGCCACCGGCCAAAGGTTTCTTTCAGGGAGAGCTTGTCAAGCTGGGTCTTGCCCCTGTCATACCTGACGTGGCAGCCATAACATTGAGGGACCCAGCTGCTGTGACAGGCCTGACATGACAGGCGTGAGTGCTGGGGATTTCTGCATTTATCCCTTGAAAAAGGTCTTAGGGGATGGGGCTTGTTGTCCAACTTGCCCTTCAGGAGGATCTGCTTGTCCTCACTTCTTATCAGATTGTTTAAGAGAGGATATTTCTTGTTGCTGTTTTGTTCCTGAAGGAGTCTTTCAAGACCGTCCTGCCCGCTGTGACACGTCTCGCATCTGATTTCCACCTGCTGGTACAGATGTGTTCTTTGTTTTCCGTCTCCCATAAGTTCCTTTTGGTTGTGACAGTCTATGCACACAAGTCCCTTTTCATAATGGATATCCGGATGGATTTTATGGACGAAACGGCCATCTCCAAGCTGCAAGGATGAAAATTCTCCATCTTCGAATGGAACCCCATAGCCTTCGGTTTCATATAGGCCCTGGTAAGAAAGGCCTATCCTTCCGCTCCTGTTGTGACATCTGACACAGTTTTTCATTGGAATTTGTCTGGTTATAAGCGGATGTTTATCTTTGGGCCGACCCGATTCCATTTTCTTGGGCAGATAGTGACAGGCTGTGCATCCTCCTCCCTTTTCAGACAAAAAGCCCGGAAGGGTGTTTCGCGGAAGCCACAGGTGGCAGGTGCCGCAAAGCTTTCTGAAATAGTCTGCTGCCAGTCCCTTTTTGTCATGATGATTTTCAAGGAGCTTGTCCACCGTCAGGGTCCCGTTGTTGTCCTGAATCTCACCCCAGTAGTACTGCAGGGTGCTAATGATGCCCCGGTTTGTGGCCATTAGGGTATTTTTCACATGTTTTACCTGCTCAACATGACAGCCTTCTTGACCGCATGTCTTCTGTGCCACCCTCAGGTCTCCCGGATTAAGTACCATGCCCCTGTGTGCCTCCTCAGGTGTTCCGGCAAGAGGATTGCCAAGGTGACATGAAAAGCAGCCCATAACCCTCCTTCCATGGGCCCTGTCTGGCCTTTCTGGATGGCATGAAAGACACATGTCGATCTGTCCAGCAAGGGTTCTTGTAACCATCCTGGCCTTTTGGGCAGGTTTTGTCCCTGCTATGGCAGTGGTTAGGGTACAGCATGGGAAACATGTATAAATCATGGAGGCAAGGAAGATAAAGGAGGCTCTTATCAAAGATTTTACTGGCAAATAGATGAAAAAGGAGAGTTTAATCATAAGTGAAAAAGAAAAGGGCAGCTTTCATGCTGCCCTGATTGATACCAGACATACAGTGGAGCGGGAAACGGGATTCGAACCCGCGACTTCAACCTTGGCAAGGTTGCACTCTACCACTGAGTTATTCCCGCCCCGTCAAATCCAGAGCCAATAATAAGGTGGCCAGTGGGGCTTGTCAAGGCCTTTGGGTAGGCCTTTAATATCGTTGTCAGCGGCCTAGTTGTTTATAGCCTTGCCTATGAGTTCTATAAGTCGATGCAATTTGCTTGTCACCCTTGAATCAAATTCGTTAACCAGTTCCAGGTCTTCAGCATCGCTGTCTATCATTTTTTCCATGTAGTCAATACTTTTATGGATTTCATTATGAATGGTTCGGGCTTCTGTCAGTTCTGAACTTGTAATGACATTTAGAAGGTCTGCCTGTTCATTGAGGAATTGCCCAAGCAGGCATTTGTTGGGGTCTCTTTCGATTTCCGGTTTTTTTCGTGTAAATATTGCCACACGGTAATTCTCAAGCCATTTGAAGTGAGCCAGGAAAGCTACTATCAGTTTAACCTTGTCTGTAGCATCCTTTGCAGCCTGTTCAAGGGCATGTCTTTCTACAGAGTACATACCAGTAACAGAATCCAGTCTTTTACCAATATCAATTATGGATTCCTCAGCAAACCTGATCCGTCCAGAGTAGGTTAGGAAATCGTTGGATCTTTTTGCAAGAGTTCTTGCTTCTTGTTCCAGATTTTCTACGCTGCTTGCACCATCGGTAATACTGTTATCTATTTCGGAAACCGTAGCAGTTTGTTCCTCAGCAGCACTGGCTATGGTGTTTGCAAGGTCATTGACCTTGTTTATTGTCTCTGTGATGTTGCCGACAGCCAGGACTGCATTTGAGATTCCATCTGTTAACGAGCTTATGATATCGGTAATTTCATCGGTTGCAGAGGCGGTCTGCTTGGCAAGCTCTTTGACCTCGTTAGCTACAACGGCAAAACCTTTTCCTGCCTCTCCAGCTCGGGCTGCCTCTATTGTGGCATTGAGTGCCAACAGGTTTGTCTGTTCAGCAATAGAGTTTATGACTGTTATGATGTCTTTGATCTTTTCGGACTGTTCTCCAAGATGTTTCATCAGTTCATTGGTATTCTCCGCCTCTTCGGATGCCTCATTTGCTATCCTGGCTGTCTCTGAAACATTCTGAGCTATTTCACTGGTGGCGGCATTCAGTTCATTGGATGCGCTGGCAACAGTGGAAAGTGTTGAAGAGGCTTTGGCAGAGGAGTCCACCATGGCATTGGCAGCATGGTCTATGGCTTTTGCCCCATCATGGATTTTGTTAACGATGGTTTTAAGCTGTTCCCCTAGTATGTTAAGACTGTCGCTCTGTGACTTGAGAGTTTCTAGTAACATTCCGGTGTTGTAAATAATGTTATTGGTGGCGGTGGCAATGTTTTTTATTTCCGGTGCTCCCTTGGGGACTGCGGCTTTGTTTAGGTTCCCTTCCGAAGCCGAAATTAATGTCTGAATACAGTTAGTTAACGGATTTGACAGTGTTTTCCTTAAAAAAACAACTGCTGTGATCAATGAAATTGTCAGAAATGCGATCAGGACAAGGCCAAGCTCAATCAGGTTGTTTCTCAATTCCTGGTTTATCTTTGTAAAATCAATATATCTCGTGTATACTGCCACCGGTTTGCCAGAAAAGTCAGAGATAGCAGCGGCAGTTATGACATGACGTCCTGTCATTTTTTTGGCCCAGCCCTGCTTCAGGGCCTTTTCAAGGAAATCCTCGTCTATCTGTTTTAAAAGGTCTTCATTTATGTCTGTGATAGCTGTAAACCTCTTGCTACCTCCGTTTCGTCCAGGATTCTTGAGAATAAAAATGTGATTGATTATTCCATTTATTTTGCCCAATTTTTCTGCTACCTGGGCACAATTTTTGATGATTTCTACGCTTCCAACTATCTTGCCATCTGCTCTTATAGGGGCGATACCTCTTATAGAAAGCCCGTTTTTTCCGGAGTCGATTCCTTTCACCGGTTGTCCTGTCTGCAGGACTTTTACTACCGATGGACGAAAGGATGACAGATCGTCTCCAAATTTATCAGGTTTCCAGCTTCTCAAAAAGGATGTTGCCGGAGGGATGTGGAAGTGAATTTTAATGGATTCCTTGGTTTCCTTTACCAGTTTATTCTCAATAGAGTTTACAAGGGACAGGAGACCCTGTCTGTCCCGATCAAGTAGTGCTTCCTTGATTTCAGGAATGCTGGCAATTATAATTGCCTGCTTTAAGAGTACCGAGGACAAGTCTCCAGCTTCTATCATGAAAGCGTCTTTTCCCTTAAGTGCCTTTGCAATTTCTTCCTGTTTTTTATCCAGTGCAGTTTTATAGGAAAAGAAGCCTTGTATGCCTAAAATGATTATAATCAAAAACGAAATGCCCATTGCAAGTCGATGTGACAGTGACAATGAGGCTGATCGGGCTCTTTTTTTTCTCATCTTCCAATTTCCTCCTAAAAGACCTCTTCTGTTTTCAATACCCACGTCTCTTGCAGCCAGGGTGAAGGATAAATATACAAAAATATCATAATGTTATTAACGACCCATAAGTTAAGTAATTCATCGGTTAAACTGGTTTTATACTTAAATAAAAAAGATCATATCAAAGGAATTTTTTTAAAAAAATGGCTGCCTTGGATTGCTGGTTCATATGAATATTGAGGATATTAAGTAAAATCGAAAACGGCTAACAAAATAGTCTAGTCGGGGTTGTAACTGGGAACATGAAAGAGATGACGAACTTGTGGATTCAACTTGTTACTGTAACTCCGTAATGAAATACTAGACCTAGGCCTGGACCTGTTTCAATAAAGAGACTTCACCAAGAGACAATCTTTCTGCATGACATGATTTAAGAGGAAAACGACAGACAGGATAACATCCTGTTCACCCAGTCTTTTCGGGGTAAAAGGAAGGGCAAGGAAGGGCCTTGACTAGACTGGAAAGCAGGGCCAAGAGCTTCTAAGGTTCGCTTCGCTGAAACGCTCCAAAACCGCTCGCTCATGCTCGCTAAATGGAGGTTTCAGCCGCTTCGCTTCACCAAGAATCTCTAGGCCCTGTTCCCAAATGTCTAATCAAACCCCTATCCTTGCCCTATCCACCTGATAATTCTGTTGGTTCAGACCATTACCTTTAAAAACTGGCAACTACCCAAGTTGGACCTAAAATGGTGGTGAATCAGCATAATTCTTTAAAATTTAGTAGGTTGGAGCAGTTGAGTTAAAAGGGATAAATCTTTTCTTGCGTCAAGTATATAGAGCATATACTTAATACATAGACGATGCGGTTAAGGCATCGGGTCGGTAATTTCGAGTGTGAACAGATATTTTTTAATAGGCCGCTTTTCATTGTATTTACCATCAGGGGTACAAAAATCCGGATTATTTCAGCAAGAGAAATGAGCCGAAAAGAACGAGAGATATACAGAAAACTATGATGAGGAAAAAAGAGATACCAATATTTGACAACGAGATCAAGAAAGAGAGTTCTGGTCATCAAACGATTCCACCGAGTACATAGATTGGAGCAGTGGAGAGAGGTTAGTATTGCCCAATTTGAAGCCGTCTGTGAAGACCATATCATTGAGGTTGCCAGAGACTCTATTGAATGAGCTCAAATTTTTGGCAGAAAGGGTGCAAAGGGAATTAAGGAACTTGTCAAAACAAACGGTAGAAAATTAAGAGGCCCAACAATGGGTTCAAGCCGGCGGCTTAACCCTGCCGTTCCATGTTTTTGATTTTATTAAATGTCTTAGCAATACCGTTAAATTGTGATTTAGGGGTGAGGACCAGCCCGTTACTACTTGTACTTTCCAGAATGCCTCCGTTTTATGCAATCGAGGGTGAAAGGTGGCGCCTTAAAATTGCGTTGTTATTAAGGCCGTTATTTCTGAAGCCCGCACCGGATGTCCCACATTGATTTTCTGGTTCTAGCTGTATGTTACAGGAGAAAGGTTCTAGATCGGTTGCAGATTGGCCAGGATGGTGGCTTTTCATCAGGCGTTGGGAACAGGGCCTAGAGATTCTTGGTGAAGCGAAGCGGCTGAAACCTCCATTTAGCGAGCGTGAGCGAGCGGTTTTGGAGCGTTTCAGCGAAGCGAACCTTAGAAGCTCTTGGGCCTGCTTTCCAGTCTGTGAAAGTCACCTCCTGCCAATCTGCATTCCTTGAGAAGGAAGAAGGCTTTTTGTGATTCATTTATGGCATGGGTTGTTGCAGTCATGTCTGCCAGATTCTTCTTCATTTTTTCTCCATGCTCATCGTGAAGAATGACGACTGTTGGAAAGGGCCTCTAATATGGTATTGGCTATCTTGATGTGCGGGTAATATCAGAAACAAGCGCGCACTTCATATCTATCTTGTCTTTTTCAGAAATAGCCCACTGGACCATCTCGTAAAGGGCCTGCCTGTCAAGGCCAAGCCGTTCCAGAAGGGCATCAGACGGTTCTGGTTCTTCAGTGTCTAACAGACAATTTCCCATGGAATTTGCAAGAAAGTTTGCCAGGCTTACAATCAGCAGGTATTTGGGAGGAGCGGTATCTGCAAAGGGATGGTGATGTCTGTAGGCAGTGATCTGAAACGGCTCTGGAAGGCCCCACTTTTCAAGCAGCTTTGCTCCCCAAAGTTCATGATCAACCCCCCAGCTTGCCTCAAGTTCGTTAAGCGTCCGGCCTTTGTCTTCAAAAAGAGAGACAAACAGGGTAGGCGCCTGAGACATCAGGACCAGCCAGCCTACATCGTGAAGCATGGACAGGGTGTAAAGATCGGGTTCTTCCACATCGAATTCAAAATCCTGTGCAAGCACAGCCGTTGTCATAAGATGTTTCCAAAGCTTTTCTGCATGGGATTTTATCGCCTCCGGTACGGTAAGGAGTCTCTTGGCAAGGAGGCTACTTATGGCAAGCTGTATAACCTCTTGCTGACCAAGGAGAACCACGGCCTGTCTGATAGAGGTGACCTCTGCGCTTAAGGAGTAAAGGGCACTGTTTGAGATCTGTAAAAGCCTTGCAGTAAGGGCAGGATCACTGGCTATAAGATCACATAGCTGCTGGGTTTCAACCTCTTCCTGACAAAGTAGAGTTATGAGCTTTTGGGCAATAGAAGGCATGGTAGGAAGCTCTGAACTGTTCCAGTCAATGGGAAGAAGTGGCTGCCGTTTTATCTCAGGCCGTGTCTCCGGATTCATGGTTTAGATCCTTTTATATTATACTCTTTAACTTGACGAATCTTTTATTATTTCCTTTTCGACAAAAGGTCTTACAAGGTCAATTGGGATTGGGAACAGGATAGTGGAGCTGTTTTCCTGCGAGACCTCACGCAGAGTCTGGAGATATCTGAGTTGCAGGGCTGCAGGCACGCTTTCTATTATCCTGGCGGCGTCTGCAAGCTTCTGGGCTGCTTGATATTCGCCTTCAGCATTTATGATTTTTGAGCGTCTCTCCCTTTCAGCCTCTGCCTGTTTTGCCATTGCCCTTTTCATCTCATCTGGCAGGTCTATCTCCTTGACCTCAACCTTGCTGACCTTTACCCCCCAAGGTTCAGTATCCTGATCAAGAATGCTTTGTATCTTGGCATTTATCTGTTCTCTTTCTGACAGGAGGCTGTCAAGTTCCTCCTGCCCGCATACGCTTCTCAAGGTGGTCTGGGCCAACTGGGAGGTTGCAAAATAGAAGTTTTCCACCTCTATTACCGCTGCTACGGGATCTATTACCCTGAAGTAAACCACCGCGCTTACCTTCACAGAAACATTGTCCTTGGTAATTATGTCTTGGGGTGGCACGTCAAGGGTGATGGTCCTCAAGTCCACCTTTTTCATCTTATCGATAATTGGTATCAGAATGATTAACCCTGGTCCTTTTGCCTTGAGGACCCTTCCAAGCCTGAAGATTACACCTCTTTCATATTCCTTGAGGATTCTTATGGACGAGGCAAGAAACACGATCAAGAAAAAGACTATTGGAATTAGTGCAAAGGGCATGTCTTATTCCTCCTTTGATTCTATTTTAAGTTTGAGTCCTTCAACCCCTACAACTCTTATCTGCTGAGCTTTGTGCAAACCTTTTGGCCCAAAGGCCTTCCAAAGTTCCCCATGTACAAAGACCAGGTAGTTTCCAGGGCCTGTAACCTCCTTGATGGTACCTGTGCTGCCTATAAGGGCCTCCATACCGGTTTTTGGCTTTGAAAGGGCGGCCCTGGCAGCGACAAAGGCAACAATGAGGAAAAACAGGCTGACTGTTACCAGCGTTGACCAGAGTACGGACGTGGAGATCGAAAGGGCACTGTCTGAATCAAAGAGCATCAGGGAACCCATGATTAGGGACACGGTGCCAGACAGTGCCAGTATTCCGTGGCTTGTTATAAAGAGTTCCAGAACAAAGAGCAGAAAGGCAAGCAGTATGAGAAGTATTGCCGTTGCACTTGCTGACAGTGTGTGCAGGGCGTAGAGGGAAAGTAGCAGGCACAGGGCCCCTACAGTTCCAGGAAATATGACGCCTGGATGGGCAAGCTCAAAGTAGAGCCCCACCATGCCAAGCATCATGAGGATATAGGCCACGTTTGGGTCAGCTATGATCCCAAGAATCTTTTCCCTCAGGTCCCTTTTTATATAAATGGGCCTTGGGTCCTTGGGAGCAATCATCACCTTGTGTCCATTGGCAAGGGTAATAACCTTGCCCCTGAGCTTGGAGACAAGGTCTTCCACGTCTTTGGCCATCAGGTCTATTACATGAAGCTTTAACGCCTCTTGTGCTGAAGAAGACAGACTTTTTCTTACCGCATCCTCTGCCCACCTGGAGTTTCTGCCCCTTTTTTCGGCAATGCTGATAGCAAGAGCCGCCAGGTCGTTCTCAACCTTGGAGGCCATGGTGCTGTTTTCTTCCATATCTCCACCTAATCCGACTGGATGGGCTGCTCCAATGTTAGTGCCCGGGGCCATGGCTGCAATATCTGCTGCCAGGGTAAGGATGGCTCCGGCTGAAGCAGCCCTTGCCCCTGGCGGATATACAAACACTGCTACTGGAATCTTGGAAGACATTATAAGCTGGACCATCTTTCGCACAGAGGTTACAAGCCCTCCTGGTGTATCAAGGACAATGACAAACAGGGAGGCCTCCCTTTTCTGGGCTTCATTTAGTGCCCTTTTTAGTAGCTCGTAGGTGGCTGGATTAATAGATACATCCAGTTTGATTGCCACAACGGGCCCTGTCCTGACCTCTGGTTTTTCCAAGGTGTCAGTTGGGTTTTTGGCGTCCACTCCTTGCCCACTGACAAGAGTTAGGGCAAGAAAGGCCACGGTTAATACCAAAAGCCTAATGGGTTTCCATCTCTTTCCTGATTTTGTCATACTCTTTCTGAAGCATTTGAAGATCATGCCAGGCCTGTCTTTTGAGGTTAAGAAGTTTTGCCCCTCCAAACCTGAGGAGGTAGGCAGGATGATAAGTAACCAAAAGTTTTCTTCCATTAAAGTTGTGGAATTTCCCTCTAAGGCCAGATAGCGGGCCGTCTGTATTCAGGAGGGTTTTTGCTGCAGTTGAACCAAGGCACAGTATCAGTCTAGGGTCAAGGAGTTCTATCTGTTTGAGAAGGTAGGGAAGGCACGCCTCTATCTCCTCCTTTTTGGGAGTACGGTTTCCGGGAGGTCTGCACTTGATAACGCTTGTAATAAAGACTTCCGACCGCTCAAGGTTTATTGCCCTTAGCATCTTTGTCAGAAGTTCACCAGATCGGCCTACAAAGGGTCTGCCCTGCTTGTCTTCTTCCCGGCCAGGCGCCTCTCCAACAAGCATCAAGATGGGATTCCTGGCACCTTCACCAAAAACCACGTTCTTTCTGGTTCTTGCAAGATCGCAAAGGGTGCAGTTTCGTACCATTTGTTCTAGCTCAGACAGGTCTGAAACCAACATGGCAGAGTTTGCACGTGCGGCCTTGGAACCTTGTATTTTCTTTTCTATTTTTTTAATCCTGTCCATATAATGTCTTGGAACATGCTTTACCCCCAGGGCAGACATGCCTTTGAGGAGAAACATTATGTTTTTTAGCCCCCGTATGATTTCTCTGTCCATGAGCGTCGTCTTTTCAGGATCGATAACAGGACCATGTTAATAGCTGCCCCACACAGCCCACCCATGGTGTCTGCCATCCAGTCTGCCATATCTGGAGATCTTCCTGGCACAAAATATTGATGGAATTCATCAAACAGCCCGTAGCCTGAACTGAGTATCGAAGAGAAGAGAATGGACATAGAGGCCCTGGACACCAATATCTTTTCTATGCACCACCAGTATATCAATCCTCCAAGGATTGTGTACTCTGTAAAGTGCATAAGATAGTCCGGAGGCATCTCGCTAGGGATGTCGTCCCCTGGTATGGATGAGCCTATGAAGATGATCGTCATCCATACTAGCACCCATATACCCCTCTTATTTGTCATTCTAAGACTCAAACTGTTGTCCTTATATTTTGGGAAACTTGACTCCATTTAAAGAGTACACTAAGAATTGCAAGCTGTCACAGATGGATTTTGATGCATGTTTCAAGCACATAGAAATATTTGAGGAGTTTTGCAAATTGAGTGAAGAAAGTCAGATAATCAGACAGCGCAGGCAAAAGGCTGAGGAACTTGAAAGGCTGGGAATAAACCTTTTTCCAAACGATGTGAGCACCCCGGAAAAGGCCGGAGCAATAAAAAAGGTATACGAAGATTATGATGCAGAAGCCCTTAAAAAGGTAGAAGATACCTTTAGGGTGGCAGGCCGGATAATGGCCCTTAGACGGTTTGGCAAGGCGGCCTTTTTCAGTCTCAAGGACAGCTCCGGTTCCATCCAGGTTCATGTAATGCGGGACCGTATAGGAAAAGATGCCTATAAGATCTTTAAAAAGTTTGACATTGGGGACATTGTAGAGGTGGAGGGCCGCCTTTTTCGCACCAAGACCAACGAGCTTACCATAGAGGCGGATAGGATAAGGCTTGTCACCAAGTCCATGAGACCGCTTCCGGAAAAATACCACGGTATCAAAGACAAGGAACTTCGTTACAGAAGGCGTTACGAAGACCTGATCATGAACGATGAGGTGGCAGAGACCTTTCGTGCCAGAGCGAGAATTATCCAGATGCTGAGACACTATTTTACCTCCAACGGTTTTCTGGAGGTTGAGACTCCCATGATGCAGTCAATTGTGGGAGGGGCGACGGCAAGGCCCTTTGTAACCCATCACAATGCCCTGGGAATAGATCTTTACATGAGAATCGCCCCCGAGCTTTATCTAAAAAGGCTTTTGGTTGGAGGCTTTGACCGGGTCTTTGAACTAAACAGAAACTTCAGGAACGAGGGTATCTCTCTGCAGCACAATCCCGAGTTCACGATGCTGGAGTTCTACGAGGCCTATGCAACCTACGAAGACCTTATGGTTCGCACAGAGGAGCTTTTCGCCCAGATAGCCCTGGACATAAAGGATGACACCAGGTTTGAGTATCAAGGGCATGAAATAGACATGACTCCCCCGTGGAAAAGAATGACCCTTAGACAGTCTTTGGTAGAGGTGGGTGGCATTCCAGAGGAGGAGCTTGACAACAGGGAGGCCCTTAACAAAAGGCTGGAAGAGCTTGGAGTGGAGATGGGAAAGGACCTTGTTCTTGGCAAGTATCTCACCAAGCTTTTTGATCTACTGGTTGAGCCAAAGCTTATACAGCCAACCTTTATAACCCACTATCCTACGGACATATCCCCGCTTGCAAGAAGAAACGCTGAGGACCCGAGCGTAACGGACAGGTTTGAGCTTTTTATCAGCGGCAGGGAAATAGCAAACGCATTTTCAGAACTCAACGATCCCCGGGATCAACGGGCGCGCTTTGAAGAGCAGGTTGCCAAGAGGGGAGATGACGAAGAGATTCCACCAGAGGTGGATTACGACTATGTCAGGGCCTTGGAAATAGGCATGCCTCCGGCGGCGGGTGAAGGTATAGGCGTTGACAGGCTTGTTATGCTGTTTACAGATTCGCCTTCCATTAGGGATGTCATCTTTTTCCCACAGCTTCGTCCAGAAAGTGGCAGGCGTACTGCATCTTAGAGGGAGTTTTTCTTTAGATGAGATATGAACTCTACATGGCCCTCAGGTATCTGAGGGCAAAAAAACAGCACAAGTTCATCTCTCTCATCTCTGTAATATCAACTGGTGGTGTTGCCGTAGGGGTAATGGCCCTTATTGTCGTCATTGCGGTGATGGCAGGTTTTGAAAACCATCTCAAGGAAAAAATTCTTGGGGTGAATGCCCATCTGCTTATTAGGAGTTATGAAGGGCCTTTTGACTCCGTGAAGCAGCTAAAAAGGCAGATAGAAGGGACCATTGTAGAGCCAGAGGGAGGGATTTCCGGGATTCTATCCAGGCTTAGGGGTCAAGGCTCCAGGCCTCATGTGGTCGCAGCCACGCCAGTAGTTTACATTCAGGCCCTTTTAAGCTCAGGCAGGGCAGTCAGCGGTGTGGCCATAAGGGGAGTGGACCCTGAAAGCGTCAAAAAGGTGATAACCTTTGGCAAGGTGCTGCAAGGAAAGGGCGTGGAGGGCTTTTCTGAATATCCTTCAGATGGGCCTGCCCCCATCCTTATAGGCAAGGAGCTTGCCCTCACCCTTGGAGTTCAGGCAGGAGATTACATTCGTATAGTAATGCCAAGCGGAACCATAACTCCTGTTGGCATGATGCCCAAGATCAGGACCGTAAAGGTTATTGGTGTTCAGACAATGGGCATGTATGAGTATGACATGTCCCTGGCATTCATGCCAATAGGGGCTGCCCAAAGGCTTCTTGGCATTGGTAACAAGGTGCATGCCTTTGAGGTGAAGATATCTGACATCTATGCGGCAGACCGTTTTGTAAAGGCTCTTCAGAGACTTCTTGGCTATCCTTTCTGGATAATGGACTGGCAGCAGATGAGCAGGAATCTTTTTTCTGCAATGGAGCTAGAGAAGTTTGCCATGTTTGTTGTTCTTACACTCATAGTCCTGGTTGCAGCCTTTAACATCATTAGTACCCTTTCAATGATGGTGATGGAGAAAAAAGCGGATATAGCCATACTTAAGGCCATGGGCGCTACCAATAGCCAAATATTACGAATCTTCATGTTAAACGGCACCATGATAGGAATAATGGGCACTTTTCTGGGTGTTTGTGGTGGAATAGGACTTTGCTGGCTGTTAAAGAGGTATAAGTTTATTAAAATTCCAAAAGAGGTTTACTATACAGACAGTATACCAATTCTTCTTTACAGTTCAGACGTTGTTATAATTGCTGCCTCTGCCCTTGTTATCTGTATACTTGCAACCATATATCCGGCAAGACAGGCAGCCAGCATAGATCCTTCCAAGATACTCAGAAACGCTTAGAAAGTTCTATTCACTGTTATTGGGATTGTTTGCTTTGGAGATGGCTGTATTTTCCCCTTTCCCATTTATATATTGACAATGGTACCCTTGAATATTAAGGAATGAAGCTCTTGCTGCGCATAAAAAGGAGCTGTTTATTTTTAAAGAACTCGGTGGGTATTTTAGTGATGGGCAAGTAACATAAAGATCTATAGCTTTATTCACGGCAAAAACGACTACTTTTTGGGTACTACATTGTTTCTTTTCAGGGGACAGCAATTCTGAAAAACCAACCTCCTTTGGGTCGTTGTTTGCCAGGACGAAGGGAGAAGGAGTAATGACTAAAAGGGAGTCGCTAAAGCGCAAAAAGGTCAAAAGAAGAAAAAAGAGAAGATCTTTAGGCAAGGTTGGCAAAGGAATGCTTGCAGCAGCGGCTTTTTCTCTGGCAGCGGCAAACACAACAACAGCTGCAACTATTACCGTAGACAATGCCAGCTGTACCTTGGCGGATGCAATTACATCAGCCAACAGCGATACTGCCACAGGAGGATGTGTCGCCGGTAATGGTGCAGACACCATAGTATTGCCAGGATACAGTACAATTACCCTTACTTCCGAACTTCCTGCCATTACATCGCAGATCACCATTCAGGGAAATGGGGCTACTGTAGAAAGAGATTCAAATGCGTCAGAATTTCGTATTTTTACGACCAAAAGTAATGGAGACCTTATACTTGACAATATGACAATTAAAGGTGGTGCAGCCCATATAGGTGGTGGTGTTGTGAATACTGGTTCGAGCAACACCACAATAATAAATTGTACTGTAACCGGTAATACGGCACACTGGATTGGAGGAGGTGTTGGTCATTATGATGGAAGTTCTTTAACTATCATTAGCTCAACCATTACTGGAAATGAGGCCCAGACGGGAGGAGGTATTGGTACAGATACCTTTGGATTATTCAAGCTTATAAATTCCACTGTTTCAGGCAATACGGCACAAAAAGGTGGAGGCGTCAGTAATGGCTACGATGTTTATGGTTATATAATACATTCAACCATTACCCATAATAAATCAAACGGGAATGATTCAAAAAGTGCAAGTGGTGTATATAATGAAGACTATCTAAAGATATGGAATTCGATAGTAGCTGAAAATACGGGTGGAGTTGGAAACTGTGCTCCCGTGAATTATAATTCTATTTATGATATGGGCAATAACTGGTTTGGAGACGCCAGTTGCAATGGAGTAGCTACAAGTGGCAATCTAAACCTTGATACCAATCTTAGAGACAACGGAGGTCTTACTAAAACTCATGCCCTTCTTCCTGGCTCTGATGCAATTGACGCTGCAGGAAACTGTACCAAGGCTCCTGTTAGTGTAACAACAGACCAGAGAGATGTTTTAAGACCGATAGATGGAAATGGAGACGGTACGGTTGCATGTGATATCGGAGCCTTTGAAAACCAGCTACCTAATGCTGCTGATGATACTGCTCAGACGGATGAGGATACCCCAGTTGAGGTGAGCGTCCTCAATAATGATTTTACAGGGGATGGCCCACGAGGGAAACTCAGCGTGACCACCAACCCGTCTCATGGTACGGCAGTAGTAAATGATAAAGGCACACCAGATGATCCTACTGACGATACCATCACTTATACGCCAGATGCCAACTATAATGGCAAAGATGTTTTTGAGTATAGATTGTGTGATTCCAATGGAGACTGCGATACGGCCCATGTGAGCCTGACGATCAGGCCAATCAATGATCTGCCTTCTGCCAGCGACGATGTGGCGTCTACCGATGAGGATACCCCTGTAGATATACCTGTAACGGCCAACGATGATTTTGGAGGAGATGGAGCTTCCAACGGGACCATTACAATCACCGCGGGTCCTCAACACGGTACGGCAGAAGTAAAAGACAGTGGTACGCCAGACGATCCTACTGACGATTATATAGAATACACCCCTGATCCCGACTACTTTGGCGATGACAAGCTAGAATACCAGATCTGTGATTCCAATGGAGACTGCGATACGGCCCGTGTGAGCCTGACAATCAATCGAGCACCCCGGGTATTTGATCCGCCTTTTGCAATCAAGGTGGTTGATCCTGCCGGTTGGCCAGAAATAGAATGGAAAATGGTATGGATAAATAACAGCAACGCAGATGCTGAACATGTTCTTGTAGAAGATCCTGTCCAACCAGAATTAACTTATATTAGCGGAAGTTTACAATGCATTCCGCAGGGAGCGTCGGTTACGTCCCGGTGTGAATATGATGCTGCAAACAATATGGTTGTCTGGGAGGGCAGAATAGCTCCCGATCCTGGTGCAACAGATGAAAACAGTGCCTCTAATGAAGTAGTTATTACATTTAAAACCACAGTAAGAGATGGTGTAACATCGGTCTACAATCAGGCAACAGGATACTGGGACGCGGATGACGATGGGAATATTGGCTCAGATGATCGACAACATAGTGTTCTGAGCGATGACCCGACGGCTCCAGGCAATGAGGACAGAACAGAGGCAAATGCAATTATTGGCGTGCCAACCGTATCTGGTCTGGGTAAAAAGATATCAATGATAGGCCTTATGTTGCTGGGAGCAGTCTTTTTCAGACAGAAAAAGAAAATGTCTGAGGATGGCTAATCATCCCTCTCAAGCAAATTTTTCTAGCAAATATACCCCTGTCTTTAATGAATTTCTGCTTAAGGCAGGGGTTTCTGTCTTGATTTCCACATATCAGGCAGGCAGGCTAATACTTCTCAGGCCTGGTAGGGTGCTTAATACCCATTTTGTGGCCATGTCAAAACCAATGGGCATGGCAGCAAATGGAGCAAGACTATCCGTAGGGACCGGATATCAGATCTGGGACTATTTTAATATGCCAGATGTGGCCTCTAAGGTAGATTCTGCCACCTGTCACGATGCATGTTTTATTCCCCGAAGGTTACATATAACTGGAGACATAGATATTCACGAAATGGCTTTTGATAGTGAAGGGGAACTGTGGTTTTTAAATACGCGAATGTCCTGTCTGTGTACTTTAGACCATGAACATAGTGTAGTGCCACGATGGAGGCCTCCTTTCATTAGCGCCTATGACTTGAGTGACAGGTGCCATCTAAATGGTATAGCCATGCGAGATGGGAGGCCTGCTTACGTTACAGCCCTTGGAGAGGCTGATACACCTGGAGGATGGAGAGAGACAAAGACCTCTGGAGGAATCCTGGTGGATATAGAAACTGGTCGAATAATCCGCAGAGGTCTTTCCATGCCACATTCTCCCCGATGGTATAATGGTAAGCTCTATGTACTTGAGTCTGGTACAGGCAAGATCATCACTGTAAATCCTGAAGATGGCAAATCAGAAACTGTTGCTGAAGTTCCTGGTTTCTGCAGGGGGATATCATTCGTAGGGCCTTATGCCCTGATTGGACTTTCTAGGGTCAGAGAGACTGCAGTATTTTCAGGACTTCCGCTGACAAAACGTTTTTCAGAACGTTTTTGTGGTATTTGGTTGGTAGATTTGAGAAAGGGCAATGTTCTTGGGTGGTTGCAGTTTGATGCAGGGGTTCATGAGATTTTTGCAGTTGAGATTTTGCCATGGAAGAACCCTGTAATTTTAGATGTTGCTGATCCACTTGTAAGAACGTCATATTCTTTGCCAAAGGAGGCTCTCAAGGATTTGGCCCAACAGGACCCGGATGAGGCAAGGATTAATGAGGCCATTGTTCTTCGTAGGGATGGAAAGCTGCGGGATGCTGCAGAGAAGCTAAAGGTGTTACTCAAGATGGCTCCTCATAACACCAGGGCCGCATATATTCTTGGAGATACGTTAGCAGCCCTTGGCAATTGGGAAGAGGCTGTTGACATCTTGGAAAAGGTCTACAGAGATAATCCAGAAAATGCCAGTGCCTGTCTGCTTCTTGGAAACTGTTTTGTAGAGCTTGAACAGTATAACAGGGCACTTGAATTTTATGACAGGGCTCTAGAGGCAGACAGGGGTTATGCTGCAGCCCACTATGCCAAAGGCAGGCTTTTACTGCGCCTTGGAAGGTTCCGCCAGGGCTGGAAAGAATATCAGTGGCGGAGAAAAACGGCCGGTTTTCAGGCATTTAATTCTTTGAATCCCATCTGGTCTGGTGAGGCCCTTGGCAGGAAGAAACTGCTGATCCATCTGGAGCAAAGCATTCAAGACGCCATAGTTTTAGCCAGGCTTTTTTCTGTTGTATCTCAACTTTGTGAACATTTGATAATAGCATCACCAGAACCGCTCCAGGTTCTTATGGAAGAGGTTCCTGGAGTTTCTTTGGCCCGGTTGCCGTTTAATATTCATGACCATGAGTTTGATGTTTACTGTCCTTTGTTGAGACTTCCATGTCTTAAATCTATATTTGACCCTTTGGTTCCAGATGCAGGAGAAAGACCACCTTACCTAAAGGTGCCATCAGAGGTGGCGGTTTCCCCTATTAAAGGACATGGGGAATTGAAGGTCGGACTTTTTTGGTCTAATGAAAGTTCATTATTCCAGCCATTTGGTCTAGAAGATTTTATTCCATTAACAAGTTTAGAAGGGATCGATTTTTTTGGTCTTCAAAGCCTGTCAAATCCTGTCCACGAGAAGATGGCTGGAGAATGTGGAATGGAACCTCTAGATCGTAAAATGGTCAATCTTGCGCATATGGCGGCCTTTATTACGCAGCTTGATCTGGTAATCACTATTGATTGTCCTGTAGTACATCTGGCTGGGGGCTTGGGAATACCTGTATGGATCCTGATCAAGGGTCAAAGTCATTGGTGCTGGCCTGTTCACGGCTCTGAATCATCCTGGTATCCAACAGCCAAAATTTTTAGATTGTCCACGTCAAATACAACCAATAATGTAATTCAACAGGTGAAGGTGGAGCTTGAAAGACTTCTTTGATTAAGTAGAGAAAGTTAATGGTTTTAACAGATTAAATGACAGAACCCCGATCCGATAATAATAAAGTCTGCCTTGGTTCAAAACTTCTAAAGGCCTCTTCTGTACGCTGTATTCCGCTTAGATATAACTGGTCTGATTATCTCGAAGAAGAAAGATGCTTGATAAGAGATGCAAAGAGGATCTATTTCCCAACCCTACACTACGCCCCTGTTTTTTCATGTACAGGAAAAGAGATTTTTCCAAGCCTTTCAAGCTACCTGCTTCTTGGAAACAAGATCCGCCAACTCCAGACCTTTGAGGCAGCCTCCATTTCTATACCTTGCACCAGGCTCTTTACAGGTCCTGATAAAAAGGAAGAGATCCTTGACCACTTTTCCTTTCCCTTTGTGGCAAAGATCCCTGTTGGTTCATCAAGGGGGCAGGGGGTGTACCTGATTAGGAACGAGCAGGTCCTTGAGAGCTATTTAGATCTGGTATCTGTTGCCTATATCCAGGAGTATATCCCTGTGGACAAAGATATCCGTGTAGTAGTTATAGGCAGGGAGGCGGTTCTCTCTTATTGGAAGAAGGCTGCAGGAGACGAGTTCAAAACAAACGTGGCCCAAGGTGCATGCATTGATTTTCATAATGTGCCAGGGCAGGCTGTAGATCTTGCCCTATTGGCAGCAGAACGCTGTTCCATTGATCATGCTGGTTTTGATATCTGTATGTCAGACAGGGGGCCCCTGATCTTTGAGGCAAATATACACTTTGGACGGCAGGGTTTTAAGCAGGCCGGTATCAGCTACAAGGCCCTTCTTGCCAAAATGGCTGATTCTGGAAAGATCTGATCTGTGACAGCAGTTTTTCTTCGTCTATCGTGACAAGTCTGCCCTTTTCCATTACGAACTTTCCAGCCACCATTACATCTGATACATCGCCACCAGTGGCAGAGTAAACCATTTGTGATACAGGATTGTAGCAAGGTCTCAGATGTGGCCGATCAAGATCGATGACAATAAGATCCGCCTGAAATCCAGGTTCAAGCCTTCCAAGATCTTTTGCTCCCATTGCCTTGGCGCCGGCCTCGGTTGCCATATACATTGCCTGTTCAGCAGTAACAACAGACGGGTCCTGCAGGATCCCCTTGGGCAACTTTGCCGCAACATCCATCTCGCCAAGCATATCAAGATTGTTGTTACTTGCAGCCCCGTCGGTTCCAAGGGCCACGTTTACCCTGGCGTCAAGAAGCCTTGCCAGCGGGCTTATGCCAGAGCCTAGCTTCAGGTTGCTTTCAGGACAGTGGACAACGTTTACATTTTTCTGGGCCAGAAGGTCTATGTCAGACTCTTCAAGCCACACACAGTGCACAGCGACAAGGTCAGGGCCAAGAAGCCCAAGCTCGTCAAGGTATTTTACCGGGGTTTTTGAGTGAATGGAGCGGGTTTCGTCAAACTCCCACCTTGTCTCGGAAAGATGGGTTACAATGGGAAGCCTGTGGGCCCTGGCAAACTCTGCCGATGCAACGAGGATGTTTGAGCTGCAGGTGTATGGGGTGTGGGGATCAACGGTAAAGTTTATGAGTGGATTGTCTTTGTAATGGACAACAAGATCCCTGGTCTCCTCCATTACCTTTTCTGCGTTTTCAAAGGCAGGGGAGGGAAAGTCAAATATTCCTTCACCAAGGTAGGCTCTAAGGCCTACCTGTTCAACAACCTGGGCCATCTGTCTTTCAAAGAAGTACATGTCCACAAAGGTAGTGGTGCCACTCCTTATCATTTCAGCACAGGCAAGAAGGGTGGCAGTCTTTACGATTTCTTTGGTGAGACAGGCCTCTGCAGGAAATATGTATTTCTCGAGCCAGGTCTTGAGCGGCAGGTCGTCAGCCATGCCCCTTAGAAGCACCATGGGTGCATGGGTATGACAGTTTATCAGACCTGGTGCTATCAGTCCGCTGGAGCGTTCTAAAAGCCTTGCCCCAGGGTATTTTGATTCAATATCTGTCCATGGGCCGCATTCAACAATGCGGTCTTTCTTTATTACTACCGCCCCGCCTTTTATGGGCTCTTCAAAGGGAGAGGCAAGAACGAACTCTCCTCTAAGGATCAACTCTTCCTTGGTTTCATTCATGGTCTTCAAACTCTGTCAGAATTCCTATTAGCAGTCGTTCAAGCCTGACTTCGGCCTTCTTGGCCTGGGCTATTACATCTTCTATGAATATAGGTGTGAAATCATCTGGATTGTTGACATTGGCAATAACGGAGATCCCTAGCACCTTCATGCCTCCATGAACCGCTGTAATGACCTCGGGTACAAGGGACATGGCTACGGCGTCAGCACCTATAAGCCTCAGGTATCTAGTCTCTGCCGGTGTCTCAAGCTGAGGGCCAGGCACTGCAACAAACACCCCTTCCCTGAGAAGTACTCCACTGCTTGCCCCAACTCGTCTTGCAAGCTCTCTCAGACTTTTGCTGTAGGCCCTGGACATGTCAGGGAAACGCGGACCCCATTCATCCACGTTTTCTCCCCTTAATGGACTTTCTGGAATGAGATTTATATGGTCTTTTATGAGCATGAGGTCGCCTGATTCAAAGTCCAGATTTAGCCCCCCTGCTGCATTACATGCAATGAGCACCCTGGAGCCAAAAAGAGACATAGCCCTTACAGGAAGGGCCAGCTGTTTTGTTGAATAGCCTTCATAAAAATGAAAACGGCCTTGGAAAAGGGCACATCTTGTACCGCCTATTCTGCCTACGTGAAGCCTTCCTGCATGGTCAGGGGCCGTTGATACCGGAAAGTTTGGAATCTCGCCATAATCCATTACAACCTCTGTCTCCATGGCCTGGACCAGTTCTCCCAGGCCTGTTCCTACTATAAGTGTTACAGTGGGGACAAAGGGTAGTTTTTCTTTCAGAAATTCAACAGCATCCTGAACCTGAAGGACGTAATCTTTCATTTTCAACCTTCCTCAAGACTTTCCCATCGGGCAGATGTCTTTCAATACGCATCTTTTGCAATCAGGCCTTTTGGCCCTGCAGACCTTTCTGCCATGCTCGATCAAAAGATATGTAAAAAGGCCCCAGTATTTTCTTGGTACAAGTTTCATCAGTTCCTGTTCAATCTTTACCGGATTGGTCTGCTCTGTAATGCCAAGCCTGTTCACCAATCTTTTTACATGGGTGTCTACTGCAATCCCCTCGTTTTTCCCAAAGGCGTTGTAAAGAACCACGTTGGCGGTTTTCCTGGCAACTCCAGGAAGTCTGATGAGGTCCTCCATGGTATCCGGCACCTTGCCTCCAAACTCACCAACAATCATTTTGGCTGCCTCGTGTATGTTTTTTGCCTTGTTCCTGAAGAAGCTGCAGGACCGCACGAGTTGTTCGATCTCCGAAAGGTCCGCCTGGGCCATTTCCCTTGGGCCTGGAAATCGTTTGAAAAGTTGTGGCGTTATGGCATTGACCCTTTCGTCTGTGCACTGGGCAGAAAGTACAACGGCAACAAGGAGCTCAAAGGGGTTGTTAAACTTGAGGGCAGTACGGACCTGGCCGTACTCTTTTTCAAGCCGCCTTATTATCTCTTCTACAAGTGTTTTTTTGTCCATTGTCACATCCCCTAAAATTTCATTTTTTTTCTTAGCCATATCCCGCTACCTATAAGAAAGGCGTGGGGAAGCATGGCTGAGGCCACGGGTGGAATCGTTCCTGTTTTTCCCATTGATACAAGCATATTCCATAGCGCCCATACTGAAAAGGCCACCAGGGTCCCGAGTATCAGGCCAAAGGCAGCCCCTCCCTGGAGCCTGTAAAAGGCCACTGGCAGGCAGAAAAATAGTAAGGAGACGCCAAGGAAAGGATAAAAAAAGTAGCTTAAAAGAACCATCTCTTGGCTGTAGGCAGGCAGGCCCAGTCTTTTTAGTCTTTTTACAGCCCTCAGCAGGAGCCACGGACTGGCTTCTTCCACAGGAGTCTCAATGGCTGCAAGATCTTTTGGAGACACTGGCAGTATCTTTTCTAGGGTCTTGAAAAAGTTCACCTGATTTTTGGTCTGATGAAGGCCATTAAAAAAATACCATTTTCCTTTAAGAAATTTTGCAGCTGGGGCTGCAATGAACTCCCTCAAGGAGTAGTCTGGATCAAAAAACAGCCACTGGATGCCAGAAAGCTCCTGTGCATCTGGTACAATAAGCTCTGCAGACAGGATGGAATCCTTGCCCCTGTAAAACAGTTGTCCTCCTCGAACCATAATCCCTTTTTTCTTGCCCGCTCCAAGTTCCATCTGGAGAATAAACCCCGCTGCCTCTTGTGCCTTTGGCACCAAAAAGAGGTTCATTGCCATAAAGAGAACGGCAAAAGATGTGGCAGAGGCCATTACGGGCATGAAAATCCGCCTCGGTGAGATGCCCACCGAACGCATGGCCATTATCTCTTTGCTTTTTCCAAGGGTGACCATGGTAAGAAGGCCAGCCAGGAGTATGGCAAGGGGACAGAGTTGATATATGATCTTAGGGCATAACAGTGCAAAGTAGACCAGTATTGTGAGAAAACTGACTCCCTTTCCAAGGAAGTCTGGAAGCCTTTCAAATGCCTCTATTAGAAGATAAAGACCCGTGAGGCCAAAAAACAATATTCCCAGATAGGCACAGTATCTCCTTGCTATATATCGTTGGATTATCATGGCTTATCTGAATATGGGTCCTCTTTTATAGAGAAGACTTACACAGTAGGCAACAAGTATGGAAAAGGCCAGGTTTGGAAGCCACACGCCAAGGCCTGGGCTTAGGATCCTTTCTTCTGCCATGGTTGTGCCAAAGAGTATAGAAAGATAATAGACGAGAAAGGCGCTCAGTCCAGCGCAGATTCCTGCCGATACTCCACCTCTTCCAAAATAAATGCCAAGGGGAGCTGCAAGCATTCCAAGGAGCAGCGCCCCAAAGGGCACTCCTATGCGTTTGTGGAATTCTATGAGATATTTTATCTGGTCCCTTGGCGATATTCCCGGCGTCCTGGCAGCCGTGTAGAGTTCAAATGTCGTCATCTCGCCCCGTCTTTTCTTGTTGGCTTGTGATGCTGCAGTAAGGGAAAGGATATACCTGGCAAATGTTATGGTATCAGACAGATTGTAATTCTGATCAACTCTGACCAATTCTCCATCTGTAAGTTCAAGGGCCATCCTTCCAGACTTGATGTCTGTAGACAGGCTTCCTCTTTTGGCCAATATGGAATATGTCATGCCCTTGCTTCGTGCATCTCTTATGTAAATTCCCTGATATCTTCTCGTGCCTTTCACGGCCTTGTCCACAAAAAAGGTGAGGCCCTTTATCGGGGTGAAAAACTGTTTTTCAGGCAGCCCTCTCATCAGGGCCTTTTCAGTTATGTCATCCATAAACCTGCTTGTCTGTCTTTTGGCCTGTGGCACCACCATGCCAGATATGAAAAGACCTGCAACAAAGGCAAAGACACTTATCAGGGCCACAGGTGTTAGGAGCCTTGAAGGGCCAGTTCCACATGCATACAGGGCTATGATCTCGCTGTCCCTGGAAAGCCTTATAAAGGCAATCAGGACACCTAGAAGGGTGCATATGGGGATGAGAATGTACAGAAATATGGGCAGCATAAGCAGGTTGAGTTTTACAAATTCTTTCAGGCTTATGCCTGCTGCAAGCAAGGGCTCAAGATGGGTAAATAGTTTTCCTACGAGGAAAAGAAGGCTCATGGCCCCGAGGCAAAAGAAAAAGGGCAGGGCAACCTCCTTGAGAATCATCTTTGTGACAATGTTACTGAACATCAGGGGCTTTAGTGCTGTGGCAAAGGTTGTCTGTGTCGTTAAGGTATGAAAGCACTGCATCTTGCCAAGGCCGTGGTAATTCGCCTGTGATCTTTTTGAATCTTTTGAGGTCAAGGACGGAATAGGCAGGCCTTCTTGCAGGCCTTTTAAAACAGTCGGATGTTACAGGTGTGACTTTTACATTTCCTATGCCGGCCTTTTCAAGGGCAAAACAGCACAGGTCAAACCAGGTGCATGTACCGATGTTAGCACAGTGTACAGTCCCTGTTGCATTATATCTTATAAGCTGGCAGACATGCTTGGAAAGGTCCTTTGTAGATGTTGGTCGCCCTCTTTGGTCATGAACCACCTGGAGTTCTTTTCTTTCCTTGGAAAGCTCCAGCATGGTTTTGATGAAGTTAGGGCCTTCCTTGCCAAACAGCCATGAGGTTCTGACAATCAAATAGTCTTTACTATGTTTTTGAATGGTATTCTCTCCCTTAAGCTTGGACTGGCCATAAACATTGATGGGGTTTGTTGGGTCCTCTTCCCTGTACGGTCTTTGGGACATGCCATCAAATACGTAATCGGTACTTATATGAACAAGTTTTGCACCAATAGCACTGCACGCCTTAGCCAGGTTTTCAGGTCCTTTTGCATTTACAAGAAATGCCTTTTCTCTTTTTTTTTCACACAGGTCCACATTTGTAAAGGCTGCACAGTTAACAACAACAGCCGGTGTTGTGTCTCCAAGCACATGCATCACCTGATCCATGTCTGTGATGTCAAGCTCTGCCCTTGAAAGGGGAATTACATGGAAATCCCTTTCTAAAGACCTGGAAAGGTCTTTTCCAAGCATGCCAGATGCACCTGTGACAACCGCCTTGGGTCTCATAAGTCCCTGCCATAGTGGTCTTTATAGTAGGAACGGTACTGGCCTGACAGTATGTTTTCCCACCAGCTCTGATTGTCCATGTACCACTTAACGGTTTTTTCCATTCCTGTTTCAAAGTCTGTCTCAGGATTCCAGTCCAGTTCCCTTTGGGCCAAACGGATATCCATGGCATAGCGTCTGTCATGGCCAGGTCTGTCATTAACAAACTCTATCAAGTCCTTTGGCTTTCCAAGAAGTCTCAATATGGTCTCAACCACCTGAAGGTTTGTCAGTTCACAATTTCCACCAAGATTGTAAATGGCTCCAGGACGTCCTTTCTCAAGGGCACAAAGCACGCCCTTGCAGTGGTCTTTGACAAATATCCAGTCCCTGATATTGAGGCCGTCTCCGTAGACGGGCAGTTTCCTGCCCTGGAGACAGTTTATTATCATCAGGGGTATCAGTTTTTCAGGAAACTGATACGGGCCGTAGTTGTTGGAGCATCGTGTTATAATAACCGGCACCTGAAAGGTCTTCCATGCCGCCCGGCAAAGAAGATCAGATGAGGCCTTTGAGGCAGAATAGGGGCTGTTTGGACGCAGATGGTTGTTTTCTCTAAAGGGAGGGTCTTCCTTTTGTAGGCTGCCATAAACCTCGTCGGTGGATACATGAACAAACGGACCATGGCAGCCAGCCTTGCGGAAACAGTCAAGAAGGACCTGGGTGCCCATAACATTTGTCGTTATGAAGGGCCTTGCGCTTTTTATAGACCTGTCAACATGGCTTTCAGCAGCAAAGTTCACCACCGCCTCTGCTTCTTTCATGAGAGATTCTACAAGCCCTTCGTCTTCTATGCGGCCTTTTACAAACCTGTATCGAGGATTTTTTTCCAGGTCGGCCAGATTTTCAAGGTTTCCTGCGTAGGTCAGGGCGTCGAGATTTGTGACATGATAGTCACGTTCTTTCATTAACAGACGAATGAAGTTTGTTCCTATGAATCCGCAACCACCTGTGACAAGTATCTTTTTATTATTCATAATATCTCTATTCAATTTTTATATATTTAGTCCGAGTTCCAGAAGGTCCATGGTTTCCATATCAGGAGAATAGTTTTGCCTGAAAAACTCAATGGCCTTTTCCCTAACCATCCTGGCAGAATCCAGGCTTAGCAGTTCCTGCACAAAGTCTGCACATTCTTCCTGGTTGCTCTGCCTTATTATTTTTTTTGTTTTGGGAATGGCCATGGCGTTCATGGACAGCTCATCAAGACCCATTCCAAGCAGTATGGGCACATAGAGGGGTTCACCTGCCATTTCACCGCACATGCCCACCTCTATGCCCTCTTTGTGACCTGAATCAACGGTCATCTTGATCATCCTCAACACCCCTGGGTGAAGCGGCTCGTACAGGTGACACACGGCCTCGTTTACCCTGTCGATCGCCAGCGAGTACTGAATTAGGTCGTTTGTTCCAATACTGAAAAAGTCTGTCTCCTTGGCAAGTATGTCAGAGGTAAGGACCGCGGTTGGCACCTCTATCATTATGCCTATTTTGATGTCTTTATTAAAGGGCTTGCCTTCGGCCTTAAGCTCGTCCATTATCTGGCCAAGGAGTCTTTTTACCTGGACCATCTCGTGTTTTCCAGAAACCATTGGAAACAAGAGCCTCAGATCTCCAAAGACACTAGCCCTTAGTATAGCCCTAAGCTGGGCCCTGAAAAGGCCCTTTTCACGCAGACAGAACCTGATGGCCCTGAGGCCAAGGGCAGGGTTGATCTCCTCTTCACAGTTAAGACCAGAGGCCAATTTGTCTCCTCCTATATCCAGTGTCCTGATCGTAACAGGATATGGCTTGAGCCGCTCTACAACTTCCTTATACGCAAAAAATAGCTGGTCTTCGGTGGGCAGGGTCCTTGAGGTCATGTAGAGGAATTCGGTTCTAAAAAGGCCCACTCCTTCTGCACCATGTTGGATGACAATGGGTATTTCCTCCACTAGTTCCATATTGGCCTTTACCTTTATCCTGTAGCCATCTGTTGTCTCTGCCGGCAGATTGCTGTTGTGGATAACCTCTAGTCTGTACTTGAGGTATTTTTCATGTTTAAGCCTGTAATCAGAGAGGGTTTGTTCGTCTGGTTCTACAACCACCTGGCCCTTCAGCCCGTCCACTATCATCATCTCGCCGGACAGGCATTTCGAGGTGATGTCATCAAGACCAACCACCGCAGGGATGCCCAGGGATCTGGCCAGAATGGCTGTATGAGAGGTGCGGCTTCCAAGCTCTGTCACAAAGCCGAGCACCTTTTCCTTGCTTATGTGCAATGTATCTGCTGGGGAAAGGTTTCGTGCCACTATAATGACAGGTTCTTCTATGGATGAAAGATCCAGCCTTGTTTCAGTTCCTGCAAGAACAGCCTTTACCCTGTTAACCACAAACCCTATGTCCTCTAGCCTTTCCCTGATGTATGTATCTTTAACCGTGCGAAATAGCTGTTGGATCTCATCCATGGCAAGCTCAAGGGCCCATTCCGCATTGACCTGTCTTTTTTCAATGAGCCTCAGACATCTGTCGTGGACCATCTTGTCCCTGAGCATCAGGATGTGGGACTTGAGTATGTTGCTGTGCTCCTTAATTTCTTCCGGAAGCTCGGATATGAGTTTCTTGAGCTGTTCTTCTACAGCCAAGACAGCCTGCCGGAAACGTTCCTGTTCTTTTTGGACCTGTTCCTGGCCGATCCTTCTCTTTACGGTCTTTATCCGTTTCGGATTGAGAAGAAAGACCTGTCCAATGGCTATGCCTGGTGACGCTGCTATTGCCTTAAATGTGTCCACTTTTTGAATATTACCTGTTGAGAGTTAAGGTTAGAGGTTAATCTGTAAAAGAATTTTTATCTTGGATCTTTTCAGCCTATCTAGTCTATCTCTCCAAACCTGTCTGCTACCAGGGCAGCAAGTACCTCTACTGCTTCCGTGGCGTCCGGCCCTTCTGCCATTATGGTTATCTGGCTACCAGAAGGACATGACACCGTAAGGACCTCGAGTATGCTCTTTCCGTCCACGCTAATGCCATCCTTTTCCACCCAGATATCAGACTCGAAATTACTTGCAGTCTTGGCAAAACGAGACGCTGGCCTTGCATGAAGGCCAAGCCTGTTCAATATTATGACTGACCTTTTGGCCTTCATTTTTTTAGTCTTTTTATCAGCCAGGCCATGTTATCGCCAAGGTCCTTCATAGTCTTCATGCCCTCGGGATCGTCTCTTACCTCACCTGGATCCTTTCCTCTTCCGAGGTTCCAGTATGAAGACCCGACCACAATCATCTGGCCAATCAGGAAAAAGCTGTTAAGCGAGCTAAAGACATGATAGGCTCCTGCTCTTCGCACTGCAACCACTGCTGCTCCAACCTTTCTTTTAAGCAGGTCTCCGTTTACCCGGCTGACCATGCCACATCTTTCAATCAGTGCCTTCATATTTGAGGAGACATCGGCAAAATAGGTTGGAGACCCGAGTATTATTCCGTCTGCATCAAGCATCAATTGAAGGTAGTGGTTTATTATATCATTCTGGGCACACCTAGCATCTTTGTTTTTTAGGCACTTGTAGCAGGCCACGCAACCACCAATCGGCTTGTTTCCAAGCCAAACCAGTTCGGTCTTAATGGAGGCAGCCTCGATCCTTTCCAGTACAGAGACTAGAAGAGTGTGGGTGTTTCCGTTTTTTCTTGCACTTCCATTAAATGCTATTACCTTCATTGTAGCTGTCTCTCCTTCCTTTGGCTTTACTTTTGCCAGGCCAGAATATATTTTGTCAGGCAGCTTAAATGTGCCAAGGACCTTGATTCGATTTAATTATAAAACCTTTTTGATCTCAACAAAAATAGTCTATGTATCTTGCAATGGAAAGAGAGTCTGAAGGGGTGCGATTCTTTCTTCGCCATTCCTCCAAGAACAAGGACGGTGTCTGGATAAGTACAGACGTGTTTGATCTTGGAAGCGATCCAGAAGAGTATGTGGAGTATATTGACGAACGGGTCTTTCTTATCTCTTCCCAGATCGAGGATGCCCTTTATGAAAGGGGGATCAAATACGATTATGCGGACTTGGAAGAGATATTCTGGCCATTTATAGATCCGGTGATTAGACAGAGGATAGATGACTTTGGTGGCATCCGGGGCAGGGGTTCGCGTAAAAAAAGCCGTTTTTCAAGGGAAGAACTGAGGCAGATGCAGGGTTCCATTCACCCCTTTGACAGGCGCAGGATGCTTTTTTTGAAGTTTCTCCAAATAAATATAGAACCTTTAATGGGCGAGCCCCTTGTCTTTCTAAACAGGCTCCTTAACAAGTCAAGAGACGAGTTGGAGCAAAATTTTAAGTTCATGGAAATGGATCTTAGGCCATGGGAGCTAAAGGCATATGTATATGCCATTTTTGCCCTTCCTGGACGTTTTTCCAGCAGGCTCTCCAGGTTCGTGCCTGATGCCCAAGACCAGGGCCTTATGGATGACTATTTCATAGAAGAGCTTTGTCGCATGAATTCCGACCCCTCTTATTTAGACGCCGGTGCGCGTCCGGTTTCTTTTGTGGGCCTTCACCCTTATCTCAGGCGCTATGCCATTCGTTACTTTGATGTGGCATTCAAGGGGGCTGGTACAGCCTGGGGAAGGGAATATGTTTCTGCCGCCTCATCAGAGACACCTTCTTACACTCAAGAAGACAATCTCAGGGTTATGGGAATGTCAAAAAGAGAATTTGACAGCATGAGTGAAAGGGAGTTTGTGCGTTTTTACAAAAAACAGGCCCAGAGACTTCATCCCGACAAGGGCGGAGAACATGAATCCTTTATCAGACTTAAGGAGGCCTTTGAATCCCTCCTTGTTGTAAAGAAATGGTAAAGAAAAGGCTTCTTTCTGTAATAATTCCCATGTACAACGAAGAGGATAACATCTGTCCTCTTTTTGACAGGCTGTTTCCTGTGCTTCAGGGCCTTGACATGCCCTTTGAGGTCATCTGCATCAATGATGGGTCAACAGACAAGACCCTGGAAATCCTTGAAAGCGAGCTGAAAAGAAGGTCAGGACTTGTAATTGTCAACCTTGCAAGAAATTTTGGCCAACATGCAGCAGTTATGGCCGGTTTTTCAAGGGCAAGGGGTGACTGGCTCATAACCATGGATGCCGACCTTCAAAATCCTCCAGAAGAGATACCCAAACTTGTTGAGCAGTTTGAAAATGGGCACGATCTTATTGGTACTATCAGGGAAGGAAGACAAGACAGCCGTTTCAGAAAAATTGCCTCTAGAATCACAAACAGGCTCGTTGCAAGGATATCTGGTATCTCGCTTCATGACTTTGGATGCATGCTGAGAGGTTACAGCAGGGAAGTGGTAAAGGGGATACTTGAAAATCCCGAGTATCGCACCTTTATACCTGCCCTTGCCACGTTTTTTGCAAGAAATCCCATAGAGATTTACGTTCGTCATGAAGAAAGGGCTGGGGGTAGTTCCAAGTATTCCTTGTTGAAACTGTTTGGTCTTCAGCTTGATCTTATGACAGGGTTTTCCATGTGGCCCCTTCGCATTCTTTTTTTTGTGGGACTGTTCATGGCCCTATTTGGAATGGTCGCTGCTGTAGTAATTATTGGGTTGAGACTTTACTATGGGCCAGGATGGGCTGCAGAGGGGGTATTCACCCTTTTCGCAGCGCTTTTTTTCCTTGTGGGGTGTCAGTTTTTTGCTTTGGGACTGCTTGGAGAGTATATAGGCCGTATATTTCAGGCCGTTCGCAAGAGGCCGACCTTCATTCTTGAGTGGGTCAAGAGCTCTTAGGAAAAAAAATAAGCCAACAGTCCTATGCCCTCCTTGGGGAAGAGCTGCGTCTTCTGCCCTGTTTCCCCGCATGGGGGCATCTGCGATGACACATCTTGCATATGACCTCATGCACAACCGGACGGCCAGTCTTTATGCATACTCTAGGTCTTTGGTTTTTCATTTTTTACTGTCCTTTTGTAAGTTAGGAAAATCTTTAATTATCTATCCTGGAACTGGGTGCCTTTACGCCATCTTTTGGTTCAAGATTCGCACCTGGACAACCATCCGTATGATTTCTTGATCCCAGGCCGCAGCTGCTGCAACCTTGGCAAGGATTTGCCTGGTTGCCTCCTGCAAGCCGCTTGAGTATAAATCTGACTATAAAGTAAAAGGCAGTTATTACCGTTCCAGCGACTAAAATATTTTCTACCATTTTAATCCTATTTATCTTATAAGTTTGATTTAAGATAAACCTCCTTTTAAAAATGTCAATACCTTTTGAATGCAAAGGCGGATTTCTTTCAAATCAGCGCATGATTCGTTGCTTTCGGGCCCGTGATGTCGCGTCAGTTTGCCAGTCTGTATTTCATGGTTTTCACGATTTTATGAGATTTGTTGGCAACTTACTTGTCAAAACGGTTTTAAGATGTTAGAAAGACGCCACTTTATCCAGATAAAACACGCTCCAGTTGCCTTGTGGTGCCGTTGGCTCGGTTAAAAGGCAAGCTATGTTTTGGGGCGGAAGAACAAACCACAGAAAGGAGATTTTTTATGGCTTACGTAACTATGAAGCAGCTTCTTGAGGCTGGCGTTCATTTTGGTCATCAAACCCGCCGCTGGAACCCGAAGATGAAACCCTATATCTTCGGAGCAAGAAATGGAATCTACATCATTGACCTGCAAAAGACGGTCAGGCTTTTCAAGATCGCCTATGAGTTTGTAGTGGACACGGTTGCCAATGGAGGCAACATTCTCTTTGTTGGCACAAAAAAGCAGGCGCAAGAGTCCATCTATGAAGAGTCCACAAGATGCGGCATGCCATATGTAAACCACAGGTGGTTAGGCGGCATGCTTACAAATTTTCATACCATCAGCAAAAGCATAGACAAGCTCAAGAGAATAGAATCCATGTTTGAGGATGGCTCCATTGAAAGGTTTCCCAAAAAGGAAATCCTTAAGCTTGAAAAGAGAAAGCAGAAACTTGAGCGAAATCTTGGTGGTATCAAAGACATGGACGGCCTTCCTTCAGCACTCTATGTAGTGGATTCTAGATATGAACAGATTGCCATTAAAGAGGCCAACAAGCTAGGAATCCCTGTTGTTGCCATCGTCGATACCAACTGTGATCCAGACGGAATAGATTACATCATCCCGGGAAACGACGATGCAATCAGGGCTATCAGGCTGCTCACCTCTCTCATTGCCAATGCCGTGTTGAAGGGCAAGGAACTTTACGAAGAGGCAGTTCAGGCCGCAACTGACAAAGAGGTGGAAGAAGAGGCCGTTGAAGATCAGGGCCAGGCTGTGGATCAGGCAGAAGCACAGTCCAATACCGAGCCAGTGCGCAGTGAGGAACCTGCTACCCAAGAGGTTGTCAAAGAAACAACCGCTTAACCGTTTGGAGTAATCCAGATTTTTAGAGTGCCATCCAGGTGATGGTGTATCAGATGCCGTTTTTGCATTAAGGTTGGCTTAAACGGCCATTTAAACATTTTTATCCCACAATGATGAAGATACGGAGGTAGAGATATCATGGCAAAGATAACAGCTGCAATGGTCAAGGAGCTTAGGGAAAGGACCAATGCTGGTATGATGGATTGTAAAAAGGCCCTGCAGGAGTGTGACGGAGACATGGACAAGGCTGTGGATTACCTGCGTCAGAAGGGTCTTGCAGTTGCTGCAAAGAGGGCTGGAAGGGCTACCAGCGAAGGCGTGGTGCAAAGCTATATTCATGCCGGCAACAAGCTTGGCGTTATGGTGGAGGTAAACTGTGAGACCGACTTTGTGGCAAAGACAGACCAGTTTGTTGAGTTTGCCAGGAATGTTGCCATGCATATTGCTGCCACAAATCCCCTTTGCATCAAGAGGGAGGATGCCCCACAGGATGTACTGGACAAGGAAAGGGAGATTTACAGGCAGCAGGCCCTTGAATCTGGCAAGCCCGAGCATATAGTTGATAAGATAGTTGAGGGAAGGATTGAAAAATATCTTAAGGAAATCTGCCTGCTTGAGCAGCCTTATGTAAAAGATCCAGACCTGACCATTCAGGATCTTCTTAACGAGCTTGTGGCAAAGATGGGAGAGAACATCTCCATACGTCGTTTTGTTCGTTATCAGGTAGGGGAAAAGTAAGAGCAAATGTCTGCCAAGTACAAAAGGGTTCTTATTAAGCTTAGTGGCGAGGCCCTTATGGGTGAGGAGCCCTATGGCATAAGTCCCCAGTTCATGGACAAGGTGGTTGATGAACTGGCAAAGGCCAGGGCACAAGGTGTCGAACTTGGTATAGTTGTAGGTGGTGGAAACATATTTCGTGGGGTCTCTGGTGCTGCAAAGGGGATGAACCGGGCATCTGCAGATCAGATGGGAATGCTCGCTACGGTCATCAACAGTCTTGCCCTGCAGGATGCCTTTTTGAGAAAGGACATTCCAGCCAGGGTGCTTTCGGCCATAGAAGTAGGCACAATGGCAGAACCCTTTGCACGTCCAAGGGCCATAAGGCACCTTGAACGGGGAAGGGTGGTCATTTTTGCTGCTGGAACCGGTAATCCCTATTTTACTACCGATACGGCTGCAGCCCTCAGGGCCCTGGAAATAGGTGCTGAGATACTTTTTAAGGCCACAAGGGTCGATGGGGTCTATGACAAGGACCCTTACAAACATAAAGATGCAGTCAGAATCCCTAAGATTACATATTCCCAGGTTCTTGAAAAAGGGCTTAGGGTTATGGATGCCGCTGCCATTGCCCTGGCAAAGGATGCAAAGCTTCCTGTTATGGTGTTCAATATGCTTAAAGAGGGAAACATACAAAAGGCAGTTGCCGGCCAGGATATTGGAAGCCTGATTGTGGCCGAATAAAGTTCCTGTTCTAAGGAGGTAGGATATTATGACCAACCAGGTGATAAAGGATGCAGATAAAAGAATGGACAAGGCCATTGCTGCCTTTGAAAAGGAACTTTCACATGTAAGAACTGGCAGGGCATCTGCAGCCCTGCTTGAGGGCATAACTGTGGATTACTACGGCACCAGCATGCCACTTAACCAGGTTGCTTCTATTTCTGTGCCAGAAAGCCGTCTTATTACCGTGCAACCTTGGGATAGCAACATCCTTGGCGACATAGAAAAGGCGATTCTCTCTTCCGACCTGGGACTGACGCCCTCCAACGACGGCAAGATAATCAGGGTCAGTGTTCCTCCTCTAACCGAGGAAAGAAGAAAGGAACTAGTCAAACTGGTTAAAAAGATGGCAGAAGACTGCAGGGTTGCAATAAGGAACATCAGAAGGGATGCCATAGAGAAACTCAAGACCCAAAAGAAGGACAAGGCCATTTCAGAAGACGAGATGTACAAGCTTCAAGACGAGGTCCAAAAACTTACTGACAATCATATAAAGAAGGTGGAGGAAGTTCTCGGGGCAAAGGAAAAGGAGATCATGGAGTTTTAGATCGGATGACCAAGACCGTATCCATTGAAAGGCCTGACAATCTCCCGCGCCATCTTGCCATTATCATGGATGGAAACGGACGGTGGGCCAAGCGCAGATTCATGCCCAGGATAATGGGGCATAGGCAGGGCGCCAAAACCGTAAAGGAGATAGTTACGGCTGTTCGGGAACTTGATATTCCATACCTCACCCTTTATGCATTTTCCAAGGAGAATTGGTCCAGGCCAAGGGAAGAAGTGGATGCTCTTATGGACCTTCTTTACGATTATCTTCAAAAGGAGGTGGACGAACTCTTAGGAAACAGGATAAGGCTCAGGGCTATTGGAGAGCTTGACAGGCTGCCTCCCAGGGTAAAAACTCTTCTTTTTGACACAATGGAAAAGACATCCAAGAACTTTGAGATGCAGCTGATCCTCGCACTAAGTTATGGCAGCAGAAGCGAGATAACAGAAGCGGCAAGAAAGATTGCCCAAAAGTGTGTTGATGGTGAGTTGACCCCTTCCCAGATTGATGAGGAGCTTTTTGCCTCTTATCTTTATACCTCAGACATACCAGATCCGGATCTCATCATTCGCACAAGTGGCGAACAGAGGCTTAGTAACTTTCTTCTCTATCAGGCAGCCTACAGCGAGTTTTATATTACACAGACCCTGTGGCCGGATTTTGACAGGAAAGAACTTTTAAAGGCCCTTCACGACTATTCCAGACGCGAGCGCCGTTTTGGCAAGACCAGCGAACAGATACTTTTAAGATGCACAGGCAGCGAGTCCTGACAGCCCTTATTCTTCTCCCGGTACTTGTAAGCGGGCTTGTATGGGGAGGAGAGTCCTTTTTCAGTGGACTTGTGCTGTTGGTCGCAGGGCTCTGTCTGTATGAATACTATCACATGGCCTTTCAAAATCGTCCGGCTCTCGTGGCATGGGGAATAATAACTGGTATTGGCACCCCACTGCTTACCATATATTTCAAGCAGGAAATCTATGTCCTTTTTGGAATTTTTTTGGTCTTTTTTATCTCGTCCCTAACCATCCTCTTCTCATACGGTTCCCATGAGAGGCCCTTTGAGGCACTTTTGTCTTTTTTGTTTGGGGCAGCCTATATTGGAATATGTTCTGGTCTCATTGCCCTTGTCAGGTTCATGCCATATGGAAGGCTGTGGATACTTTTTCTGCTGATAGTTGTTTTTGCAGCGGATACAGGAGCCTACTACATTGGTAAAACCATAGGTAAAAGAAAACTTTGTCCGTCCATAAGCAAGGGAAAGACAGTAGAAGGAGCCCTGGGAGGCCTGTTTTTTAGCGCTATGGGTGCCCTTTTTTCATGGGCCCTTTTTTTCAATTTTTTTGACCTGAGACTGCTCGTACCCCTTGCAATACTCCTTGCCCTTGTTAGTCAGGCAGGGGACCTTGTGGAATCTATAGTGAAACGGGCATACGGATTTAAGGATTCAGGCAGTATTCTTCCAGGTCATGGCGGTATCTTTGACAGGGTTGATGCGCTGCTTCTTGCTGGTCCTGTTCTGTTTTGGGTTCTCTATTTTAGTGAGGGCAACTTTTATATTGGGTAGAAAGGCTGATCTTTATGAATCAACAAAAAAATATAGTAGTCCTTGGTTCCACAGGTTCCATTGGAACAAGTGTAGCAGACATCGTTAGGAGATCCGGGGGCAGGCTCAACATAGTTGGACTTGCCGCTGGAAAAAATCTTGAGCTTCTGGCACAGCAGATAGACGAGTTTGCTCCCCAAAAGGTTGCCGTCATGACCAGGGATCTGGCGCAAGATTTAAAAGACCTTTTGGGTAACAAGAGTGTAAAGGTATTATGGGGAAAAGAGGGATACAATGAGCTGGCCTCCATGGCTGCGGCAGACCTTGTGGTTTCGTCTATGGTTGGAGCTGCCGGGCTCATTCCTACTGTTACAGCGATTGAGGCGGGAAAAGATGTGGCCCTTGCCAACAAGGAGACCCTGGTGGCTGCCGGTCCCCTTGTCATGCGCCTGGTTGAGAAATACAGGGTCAACCTGCTTCCTATAGACAGTGAGCATTCTGCCATTTTCCAGTGTCTGCAAGGTTATCGGGATTCCATGGTGAAAAAGATCATACTTACTGCCTCTGGCGGCCCTTTCAGGCAAAAGCCAGTGGAAGAGCTGGCCTCCATTACCCCAGATGAGGCAGTGGCACATCCTAATTGGTCCATGGGAGCAAAGATTTCCGTTGATTCATCCACCTTGATGAACAAAGGACTTGAGGTGATAGAGGCAAAATGGCTTTTTTCAGTGCCTCCTGAAAAAATAGATGTGGTGGTGCACCCGCAGTCTATAATCCACTCCATGGTTGAATATGTGGATGGCTCCATAATTGCCCAAATGGGAATCCCTGACATGAGGGTACCCATATCCTATGCCCTTTACTGGCCAGACAGGATGGAGCTGGACCTGCCTTCTCTTGATCTGGTAAACATGGGTCCTTTGACCTTTGAATCTCCACAAATGGACAAATTCCCTTGTCTTGGTCTGGCCTTTAAGGCCCTGGAAATGGGAGGTACTGCCACTACTGTATTGAATGCGGCAAACGAGGTGGCTGTGGAGGCCTTTCTCCAGGGCAAGATACCGTATCTGAAGATCCCAGAGATCATTTCAGAGGTGCTTTCACAGGTCGGAGCCCAGGAAATGAACAGTCTGGACGATGTGCTTCAGGCCGATGCCATGGCAAGACTAAAGGCCCAGCTTCTGGCAGGCCTGCTGGATTGAGGAATCAGACATGACGACAATTTGGTCCTTCTTACTAGTTCTAAGTGGACTCATATTTTTTCATGAACTTGGCCATTTTACAGTGGCCCGTCTCTTTGGCATACGGGTTCTCAAATTCTCCATCGGTTTTGGTCCAAGGATCTGGGGTATTGTAAAAAATGGCACAGACTACTGTATCTCAGCCATTCCGCTGGGTGGCTTTGTAAAGATGCTAGGTGAGCTTCCAAATGAGGAGGTTCCTCCTGAAGAACGTCATCTTTCATTCTCTCACAGACCAGTCTATCAGAGGGCCCTGGTTGTGGCGGCAGGTCCTTTTGCCAACTTTCTTCTGGCCCAGGTAATCTTTTTTTTCATCCTTCTTATCTATGGAAATCCGATACTTCTTCCCGAGATAGGCTCTGTGAAGCCGGACTCTCCCGCTGCCCAGGCCGGCCTTCAGAAAGGCGATGTCTTTTTGGAGGTTAATCATATAAAGGTCAGAACGTGGGACGATGTTTCAAAAGCCATAAAGGCCAGTAAAGGGCAGGAGATTTTCTTAAAGATCAAACGGGGCCAGAAGGTGCTTGCCGTGAAAGTCAGGCCAAAGGTCAGCACCATCAAGAATATATTCGGCGAGAAGGTTAAGGTTCCTCTTATTGGGGTTACAGCCTCGGGAAACATAAAAATTGAAAAGGTCGATCCCATAAGGGCGTTTTTCATGTCCTTTCAAAGGACATGGGAGATTACAAAGCTCACATGGGAGGGCTTTGTAAAGATTATTGAACGGGTTGTTCCGCTTACCACTCTTGGCGGCCCCATCATGATTGCCCAGATGGCTGGTCAGCAGGCCCAGCAGGGATTGGTAAACCTATTCTATTTCATGGCCGTACTGTCGGTAAATCTTGGGATCCTGAATCTGCTGCCTATACCCGTGCTAGACGGAGGACATCTGCTCTTTTTTGCCATAGAGGCCATTAAAGGAAGCCCTCTTACTGCTAGGCAGATGCAACTTGCCCAACAAATTGGTCTTTTTATCTTGGGCTCTTTAATGCTGTTGGTGTTTTACAACGACATAGCAAGGCTCCTTGGGCTTATTCCATCGGTTCCAACGCCTTGATTTATGGCTGTCTTGTCAATAGAGACATCTGGTTTTACCGGAGGCGTGGCAGTCTCAGAAGAAGGAGGCCCGTGGGCCGAGTTGACGGTTGGCTCAAAAAGCACCTATTCCAGAAGGCTCATGAGGGCCATCATATTCATCCTTGAAGAGACAGGTCTGGGCTGGAAAGATATCGATACAGTGGCCGTTAGCCTTGGCCCTGGCAGTTTCACTGGTTTGAGAATTGGTCTTTCTACTGCCAAGGGATTGTGTCTTGCAACAGGTGCCGCAATAGTAGGTGTACCAACCCTTGACATACTTGCACAGAATGCGGCCCTTGCCCCAAAGGACAGCCTTATCTGTCCGGTCATTGACGCAAGGAGGGGCCAAATCTACTGTGCCCTTTACAGGCCCGGCCAGGGATTGGCAAGGCGGATCTCTGATTACTTGGTGATTAACCCTCGGGAGCTTGTAGGCAAGGTATCAGAAACTTGTCAAATAGTGTTTCTTGGTACTGGTCTTGCGCCTTACAAACAGACTATTGCAGAGCTTTTTGGTAACAGGGCTGTGATAGCCCCAAAACATCTGTGGTATCCGCGCCCCTTTTTGTGTGCAAACATGGGGAAGGAAATGATAAAGGCCGGGCAGGGGCCTCAGGATCCTGTTACACTTTCTCCCCTTTATCTCAGGTTGTCCGAGGCTGAAGAGAAGAAGAAGGCCAATGAAGAGGCTGATTGAAGTGCCTTGGGATAAAAGGGCCATTTTCATCAGTAGACCAAACAGATTTCTTGCCATCTGTTCTGACACTGAAGAGGGCGGGGAGTTAATGGTTCATGTTCGTGACCCTGGCAGACTTAAAGAACTTTTGTATCCTGGCAATACAGTGCTTTTAAAAAGGGCAAAGGGCCAGACAAGAAAGACGCACTGGGATCTTGTTGCAGCCAAGGCCTCTTCTGGCAGGTGGGTGTTGGTAAATTCCGGTTTCCATTCTGCCATAGCCACATCCATACTATTAGACAGTCAGCTTTCACCTTTTGGAAAGGCAAGGAAAATCCAGCCTGAGGTTAGGGTTGGACATAGCAGGCTTGATTTTTTGATTGATATTGAAAATAACGAAAAGATATACATGGAAGTCAAAGGATGCACCCTTGTTAAGGAGGGTACAGCGTTGTTCCCCGATGCCCCTACCAAAAGGGGCAGAAAGCATCTTCTGGAGCTCTTGGCCTTGCGAAAAAAAGGTTATCGGGCCTGCGTGATGTTTCTGATCTTATGCCCAGGAGCAGGCTGTTTTGATGCCAATAACCAGACGGATCCTCTCTTTTATGAGACCTTTTATCATGTTATTGAACAGGGAGTTGAGGTATATCCTGTTGGTCTTGAATACAAAGACGGTTTTATCTGGTATATAAAAGAGATAGCCATCTGCAGTAAATAGAAATTTGCTCATGGAGGAAGGATATGTTTGGAAAAATCTGTCCCTATTGCAAAGAACGCATTAAGAAAGATGCTCTCATCTGCCGATACTGTCATAAAGAGCTTGACCCATCACAAAACGGCAACTGCGGCTCCTCTCTTTGGGTTTTTGCAGGCTTTATGGGCCTTTTTGTTGGAGCAGCAGCAGCCCTTGGGCTTGGCTATGTAAATGAAAGACGGCGGTGGGAGGCAGACACAGAAGAGGTGGAGTTCAAGGAAGATCAAGACTCCTGTGACTGATCGCCCAAAGATATTTTGCAGCCGCCTGTCTAAAAAGGTTCTTTCAAGGGGGCAAGAATGCAGGAACAATCTCTCAAGACAGTTGACAAGGTGGCAAAGATATTTTGTGCGGCAGTAAAGGAGGTGATAGATGCCTCCACAGGCATGTCAGTGGGATATGCACCCACCATTCAGGACGTTCCATCCATCAGTCTTAAGCCAGATCTCGGCTGTTTTGTACAGTTTACAGGAGATTATTCTGGCCTTTTCATTATGAATTTGTCCAGGGAGGCATCCCTTGAGATTTATACAAAGGCAATGTCCTTTATGGGGCTCCCCGAAGAGGATATCTCTAAGGATTTCGATTCGGACGAGGTTGTAAATTATATTGGTGAAATCATCAATCAGGTTATAGGAAAGGCCAGGCAGAAAATCGAGACAAGATATGGACTTTCTGCCAACAACAACCAACCCAAGGCCATTACCATATCCTCTGCCATTACCCTTTCTGTAGCAACCATGTTGGACAAACCAGAGTGTAGAAAGATTGCCTTTCGGACTGACGATAGAAACCCCTTTTATGTGGAGATGAACCTGGAAAAGACAGAGTTTATTCTTCTGGAGCCCCAGGCATCGAGCCAGTCCAAGGCCATTCAGGATCATGTGGATGACGTGCTTGAAAACGGCCTTGATAAGGGCTCTGTAAAAAAGGAGAATTCCCAGGAAGATATAGGCGATCTCATGGCAGAGCTTGGTCTTGACTGATTGCCTATTTTTACATTCAATTTATACTCATTTATCAGGTTATAACAGAGGGTTCCTTTCTGCCTGTCAGTTCCTCTATCTTTGAAAGGGTGCGAGAGAGCCTGATCAGCTCGGATAGAAAAGACTGGGTATCCTGTTCCATGAGCTCTTTTTTAGACGTATATCCCTCGATGTAGATTCTTATGGTGGCCCCCTTTGTCCCTGTTCCTGAAAGCCTGTAGATTATTCTTGAGCCATCTCCAAATATTATTCTTATGCCCTGGTTGCAGCTTTTTGATCCGTCAACCGGATCCTGATAGCAAAAGTTGTCAGCAGTTACCACCTTTCTTCCATGGAAATCTGCATTTCTCAGAGATTCCAGCCTGTCTTCCAGGCCTTTCATAACTTTATGAGCTGCATCACTGTCGACTTCTTCATAATCATGCCTTGTATAGTAGTTCCTGCCATACTTTAGCCAGTGTTTCTTAACAAGCCGGGCCACAGGAATCCTCTTGTCAGCAAGCATGTTCAACCAAAAGAGCACTGCCCAGATTCCGTCCTTTTCCCTTATGTGGTCCGATCCCGTTCCAAAACTTTCCTCTCCACATATGGTTATCTTGCCTGCATCAAGCAGGTTGCCAAAAAATTTCCAGCCGGTCGGGGTCTCAAAACAGGGAATCCCTAAATCTTCAGCCACATGATCTACCGCGCGACTGGTGGGCATTGATCTTGCCACTCCGCGAAGCCTGTTTCTGTATCCTGGCGCGCAACTGACATTTGCCGCAATAATTGCAAGGCTATCGCTCGGAGTTACAAAGAAATGCCTGCCAAGGATCATGTTTCTGTCGCCGTCACCATCAGAGGCGGCTCCAAAATCAGGGGCCTTATCGGAAAACATCTCCCTTACAAGTGCTGCTGCGTATTTGAGATTAGGATCAGGATGTCCACCACCAAAATCAGGCAGTGGGTCGCAGTTTCTAAGCGACTTTTCGGGGGCTCCAAGACGTCTTACAAATATTTCCCTTGCATAGATTCCAGTTACCGCATGGAGGGCATCGTATACCATGGTAAAGCCTGAACGGATCATGTCCCTGATGGAGTCAAAGTCAAACAGCTCCTCCATGAGCTGTGCATAGTCATCCACAGGATCAATGATTTCAATGACAGTATCAAGGATCTTTGTCTCTGCCCCCTTCGCCTGCAGGTCGATGTCCGGTCCCTTGGCAATAAAATACCTGCGTATCTCAAGGCTTTTTTGATATATCTTGGCTGTTACCTTTTCCGGAGCCGGCCCTCCATTTTGTATGTTGTACTTTACGCCAAAGTCTCCATTAGGCCCGCCTGGGTTATGGCTGGCAGACAGGATAATGCCTCCGTAGAGCCTGTATTTTCTTATAATGTGAGAGACAGCCGGGGTGGAAAGGAGTCCATTCTGGCCTATTTTTAAAAGCCTGGCGCCATTTGCTGCAGCCATCTTTATGATGACCTGTATGGCCCTGCGGTTGTAGAATCTGCCATCACCTCCAACCACCAGGGCCTTGCCCTTTACACCTCCATCCATGGAGTCAAATATGGACTGGATGAAGTTTTCCAGGTAATGGGGTTGTTGAAAAGTTGTAACTGGTTTTCTAAGCCCTGATGTGCCTGGCTTCTGGTCATCAAAAGGAGTGGTCTTTATTTCCTTGATTTCATACATTTTTCTATCTCCCTACCTGTGGCATACTCTAGTTCTGCAAGGGCAGTGAGCTGAGCAGCCACTGCTGAAATGTAGTCACTTCTTGCCTTTGTCAACCTGCTCTGGGCATCAAGCACATCGGTGTTGGATGCAAGCTGATTCTTGTATCTGCTTACATTTAGTTCATAGTCCTCTCTTGCACTTTCAAGGGCGCTGCGAGCTACCTTGACACCTTCCTTTGCATCTTTATAAAGAAGATAGGCATTTTTTACCTCAAGTCTAACATGATCCGTTATATCCTGAAGCTGAATCCTTGCAGCTTCTGCCAGCTTTTCTGCCTCGCCAACCTTGTCTTTGCTTTTACCCCAGGCGAAGAATTCCCATGTGGCATTTAGAAAGACCTGGGCATTTTCATGGTCACCGTATGGGTTGTCAGATACGTCAGGAGTTACCCCATCCTTAGAATAGGATGCAGATAGATCGACCCTAGGCCAGTAATCGCTCATGGCTATTTTTATGGCCTTCTTCGCCCTTTCAACTGCAAGGTAGGCCTCTTTGACCTCCGGCCTGGTTGAGAGGGCAATTTCATAGAGTTTGCCAAGTTCCAGCTCCAGTTGGGGAAGTGTAACCTTTTCATCAACACAGAGGGGGGCTTCGAGGGATCTTTTCATTATAAGATTCAGGCGGTTTTTTGCCAGTTCATGCTGGTTTCTGGCCTTAATGAGAGAGAGTTTTCCTTGGTTAAGCTGCACCCTGCTTTGCAGAAGATCTGTCTTTGGCCTGATGGATGCTCTATAAAAGGCCTTTACAGTTTCATACTGGGCCTTCAAACGCTCAAGTTGGGCCCTGGCCTCTTCAACAAGCTTTTTGGATTTGAGAACCTGATAGTAGACAGTCTTTGTCTCTTTCTTGATCTGATTTTGTGCCTGAAAGAGGGCAAGTTCAGCCAGGTCCACCTCTATCTTGGCCTTTTTAAACCTGTTCCATAAAAGACCTCCATAGAAGATGGGTTGTTTCACATTTACGTTCCACTTGAATTCGTCATGTCCATAGATTGTGGTGCTTCTGCCAAAGATGACAATGGTGGCTGCGTCTCTTCTGCCCGTATACGAATAGTCTGTCCCAAATCTTGGCAGCATGTCCTTGAAGGCGGCCCGTGAAGCGTATATCCTTGCCTGCTGTTCATACTGTTTTTTCAGGATCTGAAGGTTGTTTTTAAGGGCAATTTCAACGCATTGATCCACTGTAAGGGGCGGTTCTTTGGCTGCAGATATGTTGAAAAAGGAATCCAAAAAGAGAATTACAAAGACGGCTGTTATGAAGGTGGTGCGGGTGTTATGCGCTGACATCTTTAATGCCAATTTCATCTCCTATCTCTTTAAGGATTGTCGCAAGCTCCTTTTCCATGCACTGGCAGTACTGAATCTCTACCAGGCCGGCTTTCTTGTCAAGCGTGGTCAGAACAAACATGTTGTCATAACCTTCCAGAATGAACCTTAGAAGAAAGACCATTGAAGGCTTTATGTTGAGGGTCAACCTCCTGATTGACATAGATTTTACCGCCTATTAGTTTTGCGCCATGTCGTCCCTCATTTTAAAACGTCCCTGGTCTTTTAGAAAGCCAAAAGAGAACCTGATTAGCGAGCTTTCCCGCACGCTCTCCTTCCCAAGAAGCCTGACTGCCTTTTTGGTGAACCGCGGGCTTGAATCAAGGGAGGCCATAGAGGACCATCTTACGCCAACCCTGTCCCGACTGACTGATCCCTTTTCTATGAAAGATATGGACCGGGCAGTGGACCGGTTGGCAAGGGCGGTGGTAAATAAAGAAAAGGTTGGCATATTTGGAGACTTTGATGCAGATGGTGTTACGGCCTGTGCGCTTGTCAGCCTTTTCTTACAGGAACTTGGTCTGGAGACCTTTCATTACATTCCCCACAGGGAAAATGAAGGTTATGGGCTGAACCAAAGCGGTATAGACTGGTTTGCCTCAAAGGGCTGCAAGCTGATGGTGAGTGTTGACTGTGGAATAACAAATGTGGAAGAGGTTAATTATGCAGCTTCTCTCGGTATGGACGTCATCGTTACTGATCATCATCAGCCACATGAGTTTTTGCCAAAGGCGATTGCTTGCATCGATCCCAAAAGGGCAGACTGTGCCTTTCCCTTTAAGGAGCTTTCAGGAGTTGGTGTGGCCTTTTACCTGTCATGGGCCTTGAGGAGAAACCTGCATTCCAGTGGCTTTTTCAGAGGTTCCCCTCCCAATCTCAAAAAGTATCTGGATCTGGTAGCAGTAGGAACCGTTGCCGATATGATGCCGCTTTACAAGGAGAACAGGATTCTCGTATCTGCTGGGCTGCAAGTCCTTTCCCACGATCCCCGTCCTGGCATGAAGGCCTTGATGGAAGCGGCAGGCCTGTCCGGCTCGGTTTCATCCTTTGATCTGGCTTTTCGGATTGGTCCTAGGCTCAACGCTGCAGGCAGGGTCCATCATGCAGACACAGCCTTTCATCTCCTTGTCGGAAAAGAGCATTCAAGGGCCTTGGAACTTGCCAAAGAACTTCATCAGTACAATCAGGAACGTCAAAGACAGGAACGCCAGCTGCTGTCAGAGGTACTGGAAGTCATAAAGCACAAGGGAGAAAGGCCAGCTCATGTCCTCTATGGCAGTGGTTGGAGAAAGGGGATCCTTGGTCTTGTGGCGTCAAAGGCCGTAGAGTATGCAAACTGTCCTGTAATCTTGCTGGCAAGGGATGGAGATACGCTTACCGGTTCGGGACGAGCCCCGGAAGAGGTGGATCTTTTTTCAGCAATTGGTTCCTGTTACGACCTTTTCCTTCGTTTTGGAGGACATCGGGGTGCTGCCGGGGTCAAGTTACCCTTTGAGAAAATAGACGAGTTTATCAAGAGGTTTGAAAAAGCGGTTCTTGAGCAACTTTCTCGCGGTATTCAGCCTGTTGATCTAAAAATTGATGCCGAAGTTGATCTTGCGGAGTTGACAACAGGGTCCTATCTGCAGATTCTTGAACAGCTTGAACCGTTCGGGCCAGGGTATGAGCCTCCTTTGTTTTCAGCCAGAGATTTCGTCATTAACGGGGCCAAGGTTGTGGGCCAGAACCATCTCAAGATGTCTATCCAACCTGTAGAACCGGCTGATGGGAACCCCTGCCTGGAACTTCTTGCTTGGGGTCATGGGGACAAGGTGGATATCTCATGGAATGGTATTGAGCTAGCTTTTACACCCAGTATAAACAGGTGGAACGGTAGAAAAAGCGTTCAGCTCATCCTGAAGGATGCTAGAAAGAGCCCGTCTTTCAAACAATGAAGCTCCATAGTCTTGTTATTTCTGGTTTCAAGTCATTTCCAAAACGTACGATAATAAATTTTTCCCAAGGGGTCAGCGCCATTGTTGGACCAAACGGCTCTGGAAAGTCCAACATAGTCGATGCAATACGCTGGGTTCTGGGAGAGCAAAATCCACGATTTCTCAGGGCAGAAAGGATGGAGGAGCTGCTTTTTTGTGGCAACTCTAAGGGCATGGTAGATTCAGCCAGGGTAAAGCTGCGCCTGGTTGAGTGCCAGGACATGGCCCCTCCAGAACTAAAGGATTTTTCTCAGATAGACATAGAAAGGATACTTTTCAAAGATGGTACCTCCAGGTTCCTGTTAAATGGCAAGAACTGCAGGCTTAAAGAAATAAGATATCTTTTTCTCGATACTGGCACGGGAGCCAGGGCCTACTCCATAATAGACCAGGGCAGGGTAGGGCAGTTTGTCACCATGACCCCGGATGAAAGGAGGCTCATAATAGAAGAGGCTGCCGGCATTGCCAGATACAGGCAGAGGCGTATCCAGGCCCTGTCAAGGATGAAAAACACCCTTGAGAATCTTGAACGGCTAGAAGATGTAATTGCCGAGGTCAAAAGACAGGCCAGGACCCTGCAGAGACAGGCAAGGAAAGCAGAACGTTTTACCAGGCTCAGAAAGGAAGAAGACACGCTGGGTCTCATGATATTAAAGGTCCGGTACCTGGAGCTTGATGAAAAGGAACAGAATCTGAAGGCCTGTCTTGAAAAATGGAATCAAAAAAGCATAGCTCTTGAGACGGAGATTTCAGGTATTGATCTAGAGATTTCAAGGCTGGATATGGAACTTCAGGGGCTTTTAGACAGGCAAAGGGTTAAACGGCAAAATCTTGAAGGTCTCATAGCTCAAAAAAACAGGGTCTTTAAGATTCTTTCATCCCTGGAAAAGGAAATTGCTCTGATACATCATGAAGATAATGTCCTGAAACAGGCCCAGAATGCGCTTGAAAGCAAGATTCACGGGCTTTCAGACAGTATCTCCAGGCGCAGGTCCGGGCTTGATGAAGATCGCCAGGGCCTTTCCCTTTTGAAGGAACAGGCAAAGGGTCTTGAGGAAAAGATCAGGGAATGTTCCCGGAAGGTTTCTAGACTCAAGATGAGGCGTGAGGACACAAAGGATCAGTTTGTGGTCGTTGCTTCTAGAAAGGCACAGGTTCTTGAAAGACTTACATCTGGAAAAAACAGGAAATCCCATCTCGAAGACAGGCTCGAGATAATGAATGAAAAGAGGCATGAAATTTTCCTTCAAAAGGAAAGGATCGAAGAGGAAATCCTTAGGATAAAAAAGGCCTTGAGCAGTTGTAAAGATGAAATGAGAGAGGCTCAGAAGGGTTTGCAGGAAAAGGAAAAGGGCCTTTTTTCAGCAAGGATTTCCATTGAAAGGGTCAAAAGGGAAAAACAGAAATGGAACAGCCGTCTTTCAGAAACAGATGCACGTCTTCAGGCGCTTATTCAGATAGAAGAAGAAGGAGCAGGCCTTTTGGAAACAACAAGGCTTTTGAAAACAATATCTGGAAGCAAAGCCAGGATAGTTGCAGATCTTATTGAAGTCGAAGATGAATATGAAGAACTTGTAGAGGCTGCTCTTGGCCAGACCATTCAGTCCGTGGTCCTTGATGAAAAAAGGGAGATGGTCAAGATCTTGGAAAAGGTGGCAAGGGATGGCCAGAGGCTGAAAGGGGCCAGTATGATCTTGTCGAAAGGCTTAATGAACGACAGCCAGACAGGGCCTCGCATTGACAACAACAGCTTTGAGTTTCTTAAAGACAAGGTGATTGGTCAGGATCCTGTAGCCCAGAAGGTAAGGGATCTCCTTTCATCCTGGATCGTTGTGGATCAAATGTCAGAGGTTTTGTCCTTGGATTTGACGGCCTTTTTTTCAGGCAGATTCCATATTATTTCAAAAGACGGCCTTGTCTTTACTCCATGGAGGGAGCTGCGTTTTGTTTTTGGAGAAAGGTCAAAGGATGCGGGACTTATTGCCAGAAAGAAGGAAATAAAGAGATTAGAGGAAGAAAGGGGCTTGATTTTGCAGTCTCTTCAGTCAATAACGGAAAAAGAGGCGGAATATTTAGAGCTGGAGAATGATGCCCAAAAACAGGTTGAAATTGCAGAGCAGGGTTTAAGAAATCTTAAAAAAAAGAAAGGGGATCTTGAAAAGGCACTTTACAGGGCCAGCTCAAATCTTCAAGGGATAGAGGACAGGCTAGAGCTCATGGAATTCGAGTTGGATGAGGCCAAAAGGGAACTTGACGATCTGCTACCAGCCATCTCAATCCTTGAAACAGCTCTTGATGACGTTGTCAGGCAGGAAGTTGAGCTAAAAGCCAGGCTTGGCAAGTTAGAGGCCGAACTTTCAGACGGGGAGAAAGGGCTGCAGCAGGCCACAGCTGACAAGAACAGATGGACCCTTGAGTTCCAGGAGCTAAAAGCACGAATAGGATCTGGACAGGCGGAGCTTGAGCGTATGGAAGCAGCCATTGACAGGGCAAAAAAGGAATTTGCAAAAAATCAAGCCGGCTTAAAAAGACTCGCAGACAGATTAAGGACCCTTCACGGTGAGCTTGATGGCAAGAAAAAGGAGCTCGAATCTCTGACCAAAACAATCGAAGATATTGAAAAGGATCTGAAAGCCATCGAATTGGATATGGACGCTTTGAGGGAAAAGAGATTTGTTGTTGAGAAAAAGAGGGCTGCTATCCAAAAAGAGCTCTCTCAAGTTAATGTGGAAATCAATAAGTTGGAGATGGATATTTCTGAATCTGTTCGTGGCAAGAAGTACATGACAGAGCTGTGTTTAAAACAGTTTAGAAGGTCCATTGATGAGGTGCTGACAGACGAAGCCCTTGATTCAGAGGCCGGTATTTCTGATCTTGAAAGGCGTCTTAACCGGCTGGCAGAAAAGGTCGAGTCCTTTGGACCTGTAAACTTGATGGCTATGGAGGAGTTCAATCAGCTTGACCAACGTCTTCAATATCTTCTTCAGCAAAGGGAAGATGTAAAAAAATCACTGGCTGACATAAAGGATGCCATCACAAAGATAGACAAAGAATGCAAGGAGAAGTTTATTTCAGCCCTTGAACATATCAATGTCAGCCTTCAAAAGGTCTTTTCCCTCCTGTTTGATGGTGGTAGGGCCTGGTTGTCTGTACTAGATGAGAAAAACATTCTTGAAACTGGTGTGGAATACAGGCTTAGGCTGCCAGGTAAACGCATTAATACCCTGTCTCTCCTTTCTGGTGGTGAAAAGGCCCTTGCCGCCCTTGCCTTAATATTCGCTATTTTTCTTATAAAGCCTACGCCATTTTGTCTCCTGGATGAGGTGGATGCCCCACTTGATGAGGCTAACACCCTAAAATTCAACAGTCTGGTGCGCAGAATTTCTGCCTCCTGTCAGGTTATTTTGGTCACTCACAACCAGCAGGTTATGGAGATGGCAGATTGTCTTTACGGAGTTACTATGGAAGAAAAAGGGGTTTCCAAACTGGTAACAGTAAAGATGATATAATTTTTCTTTAATAAATTTCAATTACGTTCGATAAGAAAAAAAAGTTTCTGACTTTTTCCCAGGATAGATGCGTTTAATGGAGATAGATATAGCTTCAAAACGGTTTTTGGCTGAACAGGTTACGTCTATTGCTAGGATTGCCCTTAAAAACCTTGTTGGCAAGGGGCTTCTTCCTTGGCCTCAGATCTATAGCAAGGAATTTTGGGACGTGGCAGTTTCAGAGGGCTTTTCTGCAGTTAGCAGTTTCAGGCACAATCAGCCTGACCTCTCCCCAGAGCTACTGCAAGAGTTCATGGACGAGACCAATGAGATACTTGGGGAAGTACGAGAGACAGTCGAGGAGTTTGTTCAGGTCACCAAAGACCATGTGAATGAGGTGAAACTTTCTCTCAAGTCCATGGACAAAAAGGATGAAGAGAAGATATTCCGTGATGATATAGCAGAGCTTCGGCAGAAAAATAAACAGCTTGAGGAGCAGGCAAGGCAGACCGAGGAAAAGGTTAGGGAACAGGCAAAGATAATAGCGGATCTCAGGGCCAAAGTAAGGATAGACAGTCTAACCGGGTTGCTTAACAGGCGTGCCCTTGAAAATGATCTTCAAAAAGAGCTCTCGAAGGTAAAAAGATATCACTATCCTCTGTCATTGATAATGTGCGATATAGATCGTTTCAAGACAATAAACGATACCTATGGTCATGGAATAGGAGACAAGGTACTTAAAAACATGGCCCTTATTTGGAAAAAAAGCGTGAGGGAGACCGATTCGGTCTACCGTTATGGTGGCGAAGAGTTCATGATAATTGCTCCACACACAACCAAGGAAGACAGTTTCAAGCTGGCTGAAAGGCTGAGAAAAAAGGTAAGTACCTACAGGTTCGTAGTAGAGCCTCCAGACAAATTTATCACCATTACCGTGTCCTTGGGAGTAACCCAGGTCAGGCCAGATGAATCTGTGCAGGACTCTATTGATAGGGTGGACAAGGCCCTGTACAAGGCCAAGAAAGATGGCCGAAATAGGACTGTAGTACTGTAGGATTCTGTTGCCATTTTTAGACCTTATTTGCGCCAGATGTTATCAATCCAGAATCCGGGTATATATAATGATCTATTTTTTATAAAAATGAAACCGTTCAAGATTATACCTGCCAGATAGGCCTCCAGCTGTGTGCCATTTTAGGATGGATGGTGAACCATTTTTGAATGCAATTTCCACAGTACCTACAATCGAAGCAGAGGGTTTAATCTGGGGACACGAAAGACAAGGGCCGCCGTGCCACTGGATTATGTCGGCCTTTAGAGTCTTTTGATCTTGGTCTGGTAACCTTCCGGAAAAGGTCCACCACCGCGGAAGTCCCTTTTCATCGTAATGATACCAGGCGCCAAAGAGTGTGCCTGACTGAAAATCCATGAATATGCCATTGCCTGGAAAGGCCGGGTCCCACCACCAGCCGGTCCGGCTGTCACTGCTGCTGGCCCCTTTTGCGAATACAAATCTTTCAACAGGCTGTTTTTCTACTGTGTTGGTGGCTGTATCCCTCACCTGCAAAAGCCCGTGTGTTTCGTCAAGATATATTAAAGATATCTCAGCCACATAAGAGGATGCAAAGTTACCTGGAGCGCTGCCAAGAGGCCATCCTGTCCATGTAAGAAGATTAAGGGGCCCTGTCAGGGATGAAAATGCCTTTCCAGAACCAGTAAACCATACCGGTATGGAGTCGTTTTGCTGGGGCTTGTAAGTGTAAACAGCCAAAAAATCCGTCCCTTCAGCTCTTTCCATACTAAAACCTGATCCGTCCTTTTGAGGATTCCACCAAAAGCCGGCAGCAGGTCCTTGTCCAAGATTTGCCGCCCTAGAGACATCTATAAGCCCACAGCCACTGCCGTTGTCCTGTCCGGGTTTGTAGATATCTTTAGAAAGAAGCTCAAGGGCGGCCTGAAGCTGATCTGGCCCCCACTTTGGATGTGCCTCTTTCAACAATGCTGCCGCTCCTGCAACAGTGGGGGTCGCAGCGCTTGTGCCGGCAAAATCCCATATGCTAAGCGTAGCAAGACCGGAAAGGCCGGTAACATCTGGTTTGACAACGCCGTTCCAGGTAGGCCCGTGACTTGAATAGTCAAGGAGATGATTTGAAAGATCCGCAGCACCTACAGTAAGAACATCAGGACTGTCTGCTGGCTGCAGTATGGATTGGGCCTCAATATGTGGAGTAATCTCACTGTTCCATTTGCATTCCAGATAAACATGCACGGTTACCTGTCTGTTGGTGTTTGAGTTTACCAGGAAAATGTAGTATTGCCTTCCAGGCTCTGCATTGAAGGTTGTAGCCTCTATGGGCATATGTCCATGTCTGCCAGACTGGTTATTAAAGGAGGCTCCGACAGTTTCAACCTCCGTACTGTAGGGAATAGGGCTTAGCACAAGAAGATCTATGTCTTGATCAGAATGGGCATCCTCTGGGTCTTTTCCCCAGTCATTCCAGTTTGCTGCAACAGTTACTTCCTGATACGAAGAAGAGGAGAAAAAGAGAGCCTGGACCTGTTCATCAACCTCTATCAAGGAGTCACCATCTTCGTCCTTATTCGGGCCAAACCAGTGGCTTTTGGCGGCATTTCCTGCTGCAAATACGGGTAGTATGCCTTTACCTCTCATTTCGCCAGCCTTTTTGCTGCACCATCCGGTACCATCTACAGGGCCGCATAACCAGTATCCAAGTGAACAGCTAACGATGTCAACTCCCCTGTGTTCCAACCAGTCGACCGCGTCCATGAATTCATCTACAGTCGCAACAGAAACCATATAGAGCTCTGCCTCTGGAGCAAGGTCATGGATTAACTCAGCTACCGCTGTCCCGTGTTTTTGGCTTGGACAAAACGAAAATTCACACGCATCGTGACGAAAATTTTTCTTTTTTACAGAATCAGGCAGTTCCAAGCCAAGAAGAAGGCTGTAGCCAAAAAAACCAAGATCAATTATGCCAATTTTTACCCCTTTTCCACTAAAACCTGCCTGCTGCATAGCCTGGGCTCCGGTTGCAGATACGGCTTCTGAAATTATTTCCTGGGCCTTGGCAACAGAAGGCATGCGGACGTAGGCCGTTTCTTTCCAGGAAGCGATTTGTCTCAGGCGGCCTTTGTCCACCTTAATCTGAAGCCTGTTTTTTCTTTTGGACTGGATTTGCACCCCAAAAAATTTGAGCCTGTTGACGATCTTGTTCAAATCATCATCTTTTACTGTCAATGAAACTGTAAAAAGCTGACCGTCACGGGACTGGGCGTGGTGATGAACGCCTGAGCGAAGCATTTCGGCAAGCCGCCAGTCCATGTCTGGTACTTTTTTCATGGAAAGTTCTTTTGCTTTATCAATGGCAGCCTGTTCCAGCAGGGCTTTTTCATCACCACCTTTAGCCATTGCTTGACTAGGCCTTGGATATGAAAGAAGCCAAAGGCCAATAGCTAATAAAACAAATCCCTTCCAGCAGGTTTTTTTCAGATTTTTGCATTTCATGCTCATAAGAATAACAGTGTAGGGAAAAAATGAAAATCACGAAGAGCATCAGTGTCCAGCCAAAAAGGAGGCTGGCTGGAATAAGCCAGTCTGCCGATTTTTGTTTATCAGGACAGAATTATTGATTTGGCTCAAAGGCCGAAGCCTGTTTAGGACCCGGATGCAGCACTTGTCCGCTGGGAAACGCTGCATACAAAAGGTACGAGATTCATGGTTCCGGTAATTCCCTGGATTTCATAAACTATCTGGATTTTGCCAGAATTGCCAAGTATCAATGACGCATTTCCTGCTACAGAAGGGCGCACCTGGGAAGGATCCCAGACACTGCCCAAAATTGGGCCAGTGAATTCATAGAGGTTGGCCTTTCTGGATGTCAAGCTCAGGTCTGCTCCTGTTGTTACCCACATGTCTTTGCCGTCTTTGTCATAGAGATACCAGACAACATACACGTTTTTGCCTTCCATAAATACCCCCACCCCTTGTCCTGGCTGGTCCGGATCCCAGTACATAGAGGCGATATCATTTGCAAAAGGCTCCAGATTCAGGGTGCCGCTAATACCGTTGACCGTGTAGTTCATTGTGATGCTGGTGTCGGTGTTAAATGCCAAGGTAACGGTTCCTTTGTTGCTGCTTTTAACCTGATTTATATCCCAGGGCGTTCCAAGAGCCGGTCCGGTGTACTGCAAAAGCTGGGCAGTAAAGGTGCTGCCGGGTGACAAAACGCCAGTAAATACAAGCCACATGTCTTTGCCAGAAGAATCATAAAGGTACCATGCACCGCATATGGAATTCTGATTCTGAAAGATCGACACCCCTTGTCCGCCTTTTGATGGATCCCACCAGAGGCCGGAGTAGTCGGCAAGACAGTTGCCAAGGCTTGCTGTCACAAAAAAGAAAAGGGCCAAGGTTATATTTTTAATCATCTCTTTTTATTTCCTCCCTAAAAGAGTCTTCTGTAAAAAAACAGTCAGATACCTTTTAGACCTTTCGTCAGTTTTCTATTCAAACTTCAAATTTCCCTGACGTTATTTGGACAGGAGTGGTCAAATTATTTTTTAGTAGACTAGTTGAGGCCGTGATTTGTTGACAAGAAGAGTCTGATTTGTCCAGGTGATCTCAGTAATTCATTTCCAATAGCGACTCTTTAAGCATTACAAGCCTGTTATCGTATTTATAGATGATGCCTTTTTTTATCTTAAGGGCAATAAGGCCAACGGATTTTCCCTTTGGATGGGTGGATACGATTAAGGTCTTGTCAGCTTTGAAGGGTGAATAGGTCGGGATTCCAAGGCCGCTTGATATGACAAGGTCTATGTCAGGAAATTTTTTTACCAGCCTCTTGATACTTCTTTGATCAAGACTGGTAAGAAGGATGATGAGATCTGCATTTTTCTTAGTAGCATTCCAGATTTTTTGTAAGGATGAAATGGTGTCTGCCACTATTGTGGATTCACCCTTACTAAGAGTTGTTGTGGGACTTCTGTCCGTAAGGGCTATTACGCCTATCTTAATACCCTTGACGGTGTAAAGCCTTCCAGGTTCAAAGATGGCTTTGCCTGATTCGTCAAGCACATTGGCAGACAGGAAGAGGCTTCCCGAGTAGTCCAGTTTTTTCAAAAAGGCTGGTCCTGCTCCAAGGTCTGTGCTTGAAACACAAATGTTTTGATAACCCATCTTTTCATAATACTTGATAAGTTTTTCTGCCTTTTTCTGATCATGGGGTTGTATCCTTTTACCTGGTATGAAAAGCGTCCTTCCTCCATCAAGTAGCAGGTCTATCTTGTGGTGTTCTTTTTGTTGGCGGATCCAACTGACCCGGCGGGTGATTCCCCCGACTTTCTTGCCTCCTCAGGAAGGACATGGCTGCAGCTGACCCCAGGTGTTGCATGTGTACGCTATGTACAGAGTGACTGAATGATCTGCATGCGTCTTCTCTTTGGCAAACGTCTTTTGAGGGTAAGTGAAAAACAGGATACCAAGTGCAAGGGCGGCATAAAAAATAAAAAGTGTTTTTTTCAAGATGCTGTCCTCCTAGTCTATGAAGGGTCCTTTTTGAATTCGTCCATCCACCAACTGGCCCAGTGGGTCTTTATTATCGTATCAGCAAGGCTCTTTGCCTGTTCTGTCTTGAGTCTGTTTTTGACAAAGGGAATCCACATAGAGGCGTTGGGGTTACCGCAGTCTTCCTGTTCCCTAAGAGAAAGGAGCATGTCTATCTGGTCTGCATCCTGGACAAGCATGGCCTCACGGGTCTCGGCCTGTTCATATTCCTGGTAGAGTTCCAAGAGTTCCTTTGACAGAAAGGTGTCTTTGATTGCATCTTCAAAGGCTCTTTCCTCGTCTCTTTTTATATATCTTTTGTGTACAGCGTTGGCATCTCCTGTCCTTGCCTCTGGTATGTCGTGGATAAGCGCCATGAGCACCATGCGGTTGACATCAACGCCAGGGCTCATCCTTCCAAGTACATAGGCGATAAAGGCCGTGTTAAAACTATGAGCTGCCGCACTCTCCTTGCCACTACCAAGAAAGGCGTAGCCAGTTCTCATGGTATGCTTGAGCATGCTTACTTCAAAAAGGAGCTTGCCTATGGCCCTTATATTATCTGACAACTGTTCACCTCTTTTTTAGCAGAGTAAAAAGAAAAACCTTCAAGAAAGATATTTGAAAAAAAATTTTTCTATTATGACACGAGGATCCAATTTACTCCCCTTAAGGGCTAGGTCAAGCTCTGCCATCTCTTCTATCATGTCATACAGGGTAGGAATTTTGTGTGGTGATCCAAGATGAATAAATGCACTGTAGGGATGCATTTTTGATAGGGAGGTTGCACTGTATTTTGAGAGGGTCTTTTTCATGTCTGGCCAGCACGTATTTTTGAACTGGTTGTAGGGACATCCCGGGCTGATCTGAAGTGTATTTGCAGCAGCCTTTATGGCAAGGATTCTAAGCACGCTGTTTCTGATGGCTGACAAAAGGGCAAGGGGATGGATGTTTTGTTCTATAAGAAGATCAAGGCTTTCAAGGGCCTGGCCAAGCCTTTTTTGCCGAAATGCTTCGGTTAGCCTGAAGATTTCTTCTTCCTTGTGACGAACAACAAGGCTTTCCACGTCTTGGACAGAGATTCTGCCCTTTTCGCCACAAAGATGCACAAGCTTTAAAAGTTCATTTCTTATGGCAGAAACAGATCCTGTGCCAACAAGTTGCAGGAAGCGTTCAAGGGCAGGGCTGTCTATCTCCTTGCCCTGTTCTTTCAGCATGTCTCTGACAAAAAGATGCAGCTGTGCCTTTGCTTCCTGTCCCTTGCCTGTAGGAAGCGTAAGATTTTCAACATGACAAAGTTCAGCAAATTTTTTGAATATGGTAGATGCAGGCGGCTTTTGTGACAGATATATTATGACAAAGCTGTTTCCTGGCCTGTTTACTTTGTCTCTTTTTTTTAACCAGTTAAGAAGCAGATGCCCATCTGATCCTCTTGTCTCAAGTCCCTTTTGTACTTCCTTTAGATGGTAGGCCAAAAGTTCCTGGACCTGTTCAATATTAATGGCATCTGTTTCCAGCAAGGAAAGCAATTCATGAGGCTCATGGTTCGAAATGGTATCAGGATAGAGGCCCTTTTCGGCAAGTACAGATCCAAGAAGCCTTGCCGCCCTCTTCATCTGGGACCTTTCAAGGGCACCAACGAGTTTTTTGACAGGGTCCTTTTTCTTTCCAGCAAGCAGAAAGTCAGGATTTTGGTAGATCACCACCTTTCTGTTGCCAAACAGCCCCCTTGTTTTTAGTGCTTCGATTACCTGTGCCTCTGATACCTCCTCTCCCCTCAGTATGGTTATGTTGTCCTTTTCGTTTTCTCCAAGAAATTGGAAGGCCTTTTCAAGACACTTTTTTTTGACTGCCTGCCATTCTCCAACAACCAAAAGGCCAGGCTTTTCATGCTTTTTTTTATCCATCTTTTTCAATTCTGGACACAATTACAGCTCCACATGAATCGCTGAAGACATTCACACTGGTCCTTAGCATGTCAAGTATCCTGTCCACTGCCAATATTGGTCCGATGGCCTCGACAGGCAGGCCAAGTATCTTTAAAATCACCGCTATGGCAACAAGGCTTGCCGCTGGGATACCAGCAACACCAATGGAGGTAATTACTGCAGTAAAGGCCACCACAAAGGCCTTGAACAGTCCGATCTTTATTCCCATTGCCTGGGCTATAAAAAGGGCGGCAACGCATTCATAAAGTGCCGTGCCGTCCATGTTGACAGTTGCTCCTAGGGGCAAAACAAAGGCTGATATCCTGTTCGGGATCCCCGCCCGTTTTTCAACACACTCCATGGTTATTGGCAATGTTGCAGAAGATGAGGCTGTGGAAAATGCTGTCAGGAGTGCTGGCGCCATATTCTTCATATGCTTAAATCCTGAAACTCTAAAAAGACGCAAAAGCAAGGGAAGGGAAACAAAGAAGTGAAAGCCAAGGGCCAGAACCACAGTAAGAAAAAAGATCATAAGGGGTTTTAGGGCCTCAATGCCTGTTTGGGAAAAGACTTTTGCTACAAGTGCAAATATTCCTACAGGTGCAAAATGCATCACTATCTCTGTCATCTTCATGGTGGTTTCAAAGACGGCCTGCACCAATGTGGCAAGTATTTTTTTTCTGTCTGGATTGATTAGCTGGCCAGATATTCCAAAGAGGATTCCAAAAAAGATTATTCCAAGCATCTGTCCCTTGGCGGCAGCGGCTACGATATTTGGAGGAATCATCCTGATAAATATGTCTTTCATGTCTGAAAGCGAGCTCGAGGTCAGATTTACCGTATCGGCAAGGGCCTGTTTCGAAAGGCCAAGGATTTGTCCTGCAGGGATGGAGTGCGAAAGCCCTGGTTTTATGACAAATACAAACATGCAGCCTGTTATTACGGCAAGTATGCTGGTTGACAGATAGTACAAGGCGGTGGCAGCACCTATCCTGCCAAGGCCTTTTACATCGGGAAGATTCAGTATTCCAGCAACAATGGATGAAAGGATTATAGGGACGATCAGCATCTTCAGGGCGTTAAGAAACAGGTTCCCTGTAAAGCTACACCCTTCTGTAAACCAGGGGTCATGAAAAAGAAGGCCAGCTGGAATGGCCAAACATATTGCAACAAGGATCCTGATGTGAAGATTGGTATTTATTGGAGCCGTTTCTTTTTTCAACTGGTTTTAATCAGTCAGTTACTCTTCACCAAGCTCTTTTGAACGTCTGGTTGCAGCGTTAACGGCATCCATGACGATGCCAGAAAAGCCACTCCTTTCAAGCTGGTAAACCCCTTGAATAGTTGTTCCACCCGGGCTTGTTACCATGGATAAGAGCTCTATGGGGTGTCTTTGTGTCTTTTCACACATCTTGGCCGAGCCGATTACAGTCTGTATTGCCAGGGTTGAAGCTATGGGCTGGGGCAAACCCTCCCTAATGCCTGCCTGGATAAGGGCCTCAATGAACTGAAAACAGTAAGCAGGCCCGCTTCCGCTCAGGCCTGTAACTGCATCCATAAGGGATTCTGGCACCTCTACTGCCTTTCCTATTGCATTAAATATGTAAAGGGCCGTGTCAAGGTCTTCCTGGGTGGCATTGTCTCCTTTTGAAATGCCTGCAGCACCCTCCAGGACAAGCGCAGGGGTATTGGGCATTACCCTAATTATTCTTTTGTCCTGGCCAAGAAGTGCCTGAAGTCTTTTAATGGTTACGCCTGCAGCTATGGATATGACCAGGTGATGCGCCTGAACTGCGGCTTTCAGTTCCTCAAGCACCAAGTCCATAACCTGGGGTTTTACTGCAAGGAGAACAATATCTGCGTTCTTTACAGCTTCTTGGTTGTTGGAAAAGGTAGTGATTCTGTACTGTTCTTGAAGATATTTTCTTCTTTTTTCAACAGGTTCGGAACAGTAGATGTCCTTTGATTCAAAGACCTGTTTTTTCAAAAGGCCCTTTATAAGTGCCTCTGCCATCTGGCCACCACCTATAAAGCATATGGTTCCAAGCCTCTTTTCACTTTTCATGCTGCCGGTCATTTCAGGAGTTCTCCTTGTCATTAACTATAGGGGAGACAAGAATCTTTTGGGCGATTCCCTTTCCAATGGCTATCCGTGAGCCTTTAACCCCAAGGATTACTGGCCCGCTTTTACTGAGTACCTCCACCGGTTCATCTGTCAAAAGGCCCATATCCGAGAGCTTTTTCTTGAGATTGGAACCTCCTGAGAAACTCACAATGACGGCCTTTTCTCCCTGACTTAGAGCTGAAAGGGGAATGGCGCCACGGTGTCTTTTTTTGCAGGCAGGACAAATGCCGTAGATGGTGGTTTTTTGAAAAAGGGGCTGGAATCCGTGAAGGCTGGCGGATTTTTTCATCTGGTTTTTAAATTCTTCATCCTCAAACTCTATAACCTTCCCGCATCTGGTACACATGAGATGGTCATGTTTTTCACCAAGGTGCAGATGTTCATACCATGGCCCTGTACCGTTCAACTGTACCTTCTGTGCCAGACCGTATCTGCAAAGAAGGTCAAGAATTTCTTCCACCTCTTCCAATGGAAGATCGTTTCCCTTTTGGAAGAGCCTCTTTTTGATAAAGTCCCCAGACATATGGCCTTCATGGGAAAGGAATTCATCCACAACGTCCATCTCTTTGTTAGACAGGACCCTGCCGGTCTGTTTCAGTAGGTTTAAAAACTGTTCTTTTTCGTTTTGATGCAGTTTTTCAAAACAGAGGCTTTTGACCTGGAGATCTGAAGGGGAGTCTGGATCATCCTTGCAATTTTCACATGTGCTGCATCCAGATTTTATCTTTCCAATAAGCTTTTGAAGCACCCTATGGGCCCTCCCTTTTTAAAATAGGCGTTTTCTGCATTTAATGCCATCACTGCGATCTGTTTTAAAACGGTAAGGCTGTCCTGTGGTGGCCTTAAAGAGATTGCTATTCAGTGTCAATAAGCCTTGACGGGGTATGGTAATAAGATAAGATGCTTTTGAAAAGAGGAAACTTCTTGTCTTAAAAGGCCATAGTAAATGGGTGTCCAAAAGAATAAAAAATCCTCTGAGCTTGAGATTTTCAGGAATTTTCTCAAACGTCAGGGCATGAGGTATACTCCAGAGAGGGAAACCATTATAAAGGAGATAATTTCTACGCAGGAACATTTTGACGTTGACTCCCTTTATATATCCATCAGACAGAAAGGGCTCAGGGTTTCAAAGGCCTCTATATACCGCCTGATACCCCTTCTCATCAAGGCAGACCTGATAGAAGAGGTCTTTTTTGAAAACGGCCAGATGCACTACGAGCATGTCTTTGGTCATGAGCACCACTGTCACTTGAGATGCCAGACATGCAGAAAGATCGAGGAGTTTAGTGATAACAGGATTGCCCAGATAGAAAAGGATCTAGGGAAACGTTTCGATTATAAAATCATCAGGCATAAGTTGGAGGTGATTGGCATTTGCAAAGAATGCCGGGAAAAGGCAGGAAAGATCTAGCTGTCTAAGCCAGCTTGCTTACATCTTGATACAGTGTCATGCTCAATGTAGTCCTAGTAGAACCTGAGATACCTCCAAATACGGGAAATATAGCCAGGCTTTGCGTGGCCACAAATTCAAGGCTTCACCTGGTAAAACCCCTTGGTTTTCGTACCGACGACAAGGCGCTGAAAAGGGCCGGGCTTGATTACTGGAGGCATCTTCATGTTGAATATCATGAATGTCTGGAGAAGTTTCTTGAGCATGTATCCCACGAAAGGCTTCTTCTTTTTTCCAAAAAGGCAAAGATGGTTTATACTCAGGCCCCTTTTCGCAAAGACAGCTATCTGGTTTTTGGGAAAGAGACCCTGGGCCTTCCAGACTGGTTGATTGAAAGGTTTCCTAACAGGTGCTACCAGATACCCATGTGGGGAAGCACACGTAGTCTGAATCTTTCCACAGCAGCAGGTATTGTAGTTTATGAAGCTTACCGGCAGGTTACAAAGGGGTTTGAGATGCTAAATTTTTAGCATGGGATCAAAATTTATGGCAGACAGGATCTGGTCGATAAGATAAACAAGGTTGTCATACTGTCTACAACTGAACTTTCTTAAGCCAAGGCCGCTTCTCTAGGCAACTTCCCCGTTTGGAAAAAACAAATCATGCCAGGCTGGTAAACGGGAATGATGCGTCTCTACCGCAGATGTTTTTAAAGGTGAAAAACTGGAGATGGATACGAGGATTTTAAGAGCAAAACTACCTTTGTGGAGAAGACAAGATGACAAAAAAAGAGACGGAGATAATCCATATGCCTTCTAAACAGATGAAGAGGAAGAATCATCGGAGTCAGGATAATGTGAAACTGTCCTGCCTCAGACCTGTTGACTATCATAAAAATGACGATTTAAACAGATGTTATAATAAATTTCTAAGGATTTGCAATAGTTTTAAATCGCTACTTTAAAGGCAAAAGCGTTCTGGCGTTACGTGGATCAGAAGAGATGCTCAGAAGACCTTCCTGCTGTCGAGCAGCACGGTTACAGGTCCGTCATTTATCAGACTCACCTCCATGTGTGCCTGGAATACCCCTTCTTCGCATCTTATACCGCGGCTTCTTACCTTTTTGATGGCCAGTTTGTACATTCTTTTTGCCTCTCCAGGCTCCATGGCCCTGGAAAAGGATGGACGCCTTCCCTTTCGGCAATCTCCAAGAAGGGTAAATTGCGAAACCATAAGGATTTGTCCCCCAACGTCAACTATTGAACGGTTAAACCTGCCCTGTTCATCCTCAAAAAGTCTCAGGTTTACACACTTGTCAACTATATAATCTAGATCCTTTGTGGTATCTCCAGATTCCATGCCTATAAACACAAGGGCCCCATGGCCAATGGAGCCATGCACCCTGCCGTCTACCGAAACCTTGGCCTCTTTTACCCTTTGCCAAACCGCCCTCATCGAGTACCTCCAGTTTAAGTAAAAACGCTCCAAACAGCCACTTGTACTTTGTGGGATATGCCTTTATTGTCTAAGCCATTATGGCATCTGAACTCATTATAAATGTTGCTCCCTGGGAGACAAGGGTGGCCCTTCTTGAAAGCGGGAGTGCTGTGGAATTTCATGTGGAAAGGGCAGGGCGTCCGGGGCATGTGGGCAACATCTATAAGGGCAAGGTAGTTCGTGTGCTTCCCGGCATGCAGGCAGCCTTTGTTGACATCGGGCTTGACCGTACAGCCTTTCTTTACGTTACGGATGTTTACGATCACCTTACAGAGTTTGAACACATGCTAGGACGTGCTGAATGCAGCGAAGAGCCAGATGAACTGCCATGTATGCACGATGACGAGGCGGATGAATCCAAGCTTCATTACACGCCACCTCCTTTTAGGATAGAAGATCTCCTTCATGAGGGTCAGGAAATACTGGTTCAGGTCACAAAGGAACCGGTTGGCAGCAAGGGTGCAAGGGTCACTTCCCACATATCTCTTCCAGGCAGGCATTTGGTCCTTATGCCCACCATGAATCACGTTGGCATATCAAGGCGTATAGAGGATGATGCTGAAAGGGTACGGCTGAAGGAAATAATCAGTGAGCTTAGGCCAAAGGGCATGGGCTTTATTGCGCGCACTGCAAGTGAAGGTGCCAACAGGACAGACCTTCAGGCGGAGATGGACTTTCTCTTGAGGCTCTGGAAGAGCATTCAGCAAAAGGCCACCGCCCTTCCCATTCCAAGCCTTGTGTACGAAGATCTTGACATTACCCTGCGGGCGGTGCGTGACCTGTTTACCGGTGATGTGCAAAGGCTGGTAGTGGACTCGCGTCAGGCATATGAAAGAATAATCCATTTCATTGATACCTTTGCCTTTGATCTCAAGCCAAGGGTGGAGCTTTACAGCGAGTCCCTTCCCATCTTTGATGCCTTTGGCATAGAGATGGACATGTCTCGGGCCCTTGGGAAAAAGGTGTGGCTGAAATCTGGTGGTTACATCGTGATTGAAAGTACCGAGGCCCTTACTGCAATTGATGTCAATACAGGTAAGTTTGTGGGAAAGCGGCACCTGGAAGACACTATACTAAAAACCAACCTGGAGGCAGCAAAAGAGATTGCCTATCAGCTTAGGCTCAGAAACATAGGTGGGCTGATAATAATAGATTTTATAGACATGTCTGATGTCTCGAGCAGGGAAAAGGTTTTTAAGACCTTGAAGGATGCTCTTAAAAAGGACAAGTGCAAGACCAATATCCTTAGAATGTCCGAGCTTGGTCTCATTCAGATGACCAGAAAGAGAAACCGTGAGAGTCTCAAGAGACTGCTTACCGAACGCTGTTTTTACTGTGAGGGTGCAGGCGTTTTGAAATCCAGACGGACCATCTGTTATGATATCTTCAGAAAGATCAACAGGGACGCCCCTTCCTACATGACCAACGGTATCCAGGTGTCGGTTCATCCAAGGATTGGAGATATGCTGTTGAAGGAGGAGTCTTCCTTTGTGGAGATGTTGGAAAAGGCCTTAGACAAAGAGATAGTGATAGTTCCCAGACCAGAGTTTCATCTGGAACAGTTTGAAATAAGTTACATCCACTTGGACAAGGAGCAGAAACATTCTCACAGTTGAGAAATCTAATAGTTTAGGGAGATTGAAATGACCTTTAAACCAAAAGCTTTGCCTACCCTTATAGGGAGTATACCGTTGAAGGATCATTACGAGGCGGTAAAGCTCATCTTAAAATATACCCCACAGATACCCCTTTGGCCCCAGCTTCCATACTACAAAGAGGAAAGGTTGCTCAGTCAATTTGCAGAGGGGCTTCCTGGAATAGTTGAGAAAGATGACAAGCTCTACTTTGATACCGCTTCACCACAATTTGATCAGGAGGTTCTATCCTTTTTCGAGGATTATCTCGCCATAAAGGAGGCTGGCGCTCCGATTGAAAGTTCACGGTTTGCCTTTTCTTCTTCTACTTCCAGGGGCTTTGATGCATTTTTGGACGAAATCTCAAGGATGGAGCATAAACCGTTGGCACTAAAGGGGCAGATCACTGGCCCATTTACCATGCTTACCGGGATAAAGGATCAGGATGGAAAGCTCAGCTTTTTCAATCCGATATTAAGGGATGCTGTGGTAAAGGCTATCTCTCTTAAGGCCCTTTATCAGATCAAAAAGATGAAAGAGCTCTGTGATACTGTAATACTGTTTTTAGATGAGCCGGCTCTGGCAGGGTTTGGTTCATCTGCACTGGTTGGAATCACAAGGGAAGAGGCCCTTGCCGATTTGAAGGCCGTAGTGGACGAGGTAAATCAGGCCGGGGCAGTATCAGGCATACACGTATGTGCCAACACGGATTGGTCTTTGGTTATTGATACCGGTGTTACGGTTCTTAGCTTTGATGCCTACAGTTATTTTGACAAACTGATCTTGTATAAGGCAAGGCTTATGGAATTTTTGGATCAGGGAAACATTGTTGCCTGGGGGCTTGTTCCTACCCTGAATCCTGATGATCTTCAACGGGAAGATGCAGATACACTCTTTTCAAAATGGAAGGATTGCACAGACGCCTTGGGGTATCCCTACGAAAAACTTTTGGATCAGGCACTTGTTACTCCAAGCTGTGGTACAGGCCTGCTGTCCATTGAACAGGCCCAAAGGGCCCTTGACTTTACAAGTCAGTTGTCTAAAAAAATTCGTCAGTAAGACAGGAGACAGCGAGTCCAAATGGGGTCTAAAAAAGAAAAGAAGATCGCAAGAATGGAGGCGGCGCAGGAGCTTGCACGTCTTTCTGGACAGGTGGCAGATGGATTCATAGAAATCGGGTCAACCAGGGCGGAGTTGCCAGACGAGTTTTTCTTGAAAAGGTCACTAAAGGTCAAAAAAAACGAGATTGCTTTTGAACTTGTCTTGAAGATCAGGGCAGACAGGCAACAAAAAAGGCCTTTGCAGAAAAAGGATTCACCTTCAACCAACAGGCAGAAATCGTCTAAGCGTCCATACAAGGCCAAAAGGCTAAAAAAGGACATAGGCATGATGTGGAAGGCCCTTAAGAGATGTATTAAAACTGGTGAGACCTTTAGGGATAAAGAGGGTTTTCTAAAGGCTCTTGACACCTATGGAAAAGATGCAGACAAGAAATGGGCACATGAGTGGAAAGAGTGTACGGACATGATAGGAAGGACCATAGAGCTTTCAGGTCAAGGCAGGGTGGAGGAGGCACTGGAGCTCTGTAAACAAATTGATCAGATGACAAAATCGTGTCACAAGAGGTTTAAGTAACGTTCTTGTTGGTTTTCGGCAAGCTTCAGGCAGGAGAGCTGTTTGTGGTTACATAAGAAAATTTTTACCTGTTACTTGCCCTTTAAGAGAAAAAAAATTAATTATCCATACTTATAAACTTAAATAGAGATAGGGAGGTTTTGAGTCATGGCATGTGCATCCAGGGCCAAAAAGACAAAGAAAAAGTCCAGTGCAAAGAAGGAGATCAGGGGGGCCATTGTTGCCATTGTTACCCCCTTTAAAGACGGTCAGGTGGATGAGCAAGGCCTCAGAAACCTTGTTGAATGGCATGTGAAGGCAGGGACCCACTGCATAGTGCCCTGCGGAACCACTGGAGAGTCTGCCACCCTTTCACATGATGAACATATGAGGGTTGTGGAGGTAACAATAGATCAGGTAAGAGGTCGTGTGCCAGTAATAGCAGGCACAGGCTCCAACTCGACTGAAGAGACCATCATGCTTACAAAGCATGCCAAAAAGGCTGGAGCCGATGCTGCCCTGGTTATTACCCCGTATTACAACAAGCCAAGCCAGGAAGGACTCTATCAGCATTTCATGGCTGTTGCCAAGGAGTGCAAGTTTCCAATGATACTTTACAACGTCCCTGGCAGGACAGGGGTTAATATGCTTCCCCAGACAGTGGCACGGTGTGCCAAGAACAGGTACGTTATTGGTATTAAAGAGGCAACAGGAAGTCTAAAGCAGGTCTCAGACGTTGTCCGTTTTTGCCCTAGAAATTTTATAGTGTTATCAGGTGACGATTTCACTGCATTTCCTACCCTGGCAATTGGTGGCAAGGGGGTTATTTCCGTGTGCTCCAATGTGATGCCAAAGGAGATGGCCAATATGATGAACTATTTTTTCAAAGGAGATATCGACAAGGCAAGAAGGCTTCATTACAAACTCTTTCCACTTTTTGAGGCGCTTTTCTATGAAACGAATCCGGTTCCAGCAAAGACAGCCCTTGCCGCAATGGGCAAAATAGATTCTGACGAGGTAAGACTGCCCTTGGCACCAATGAGTGATGCCAACAGGGAACGTCTTATGGAGGTTCTTAAGTCTTTAAAGCTTGTTAAATAGAAAGTGGAATTATGGAATGGAAATAAATAGTGGAGGGTTTTTGTTTAGGATCTTCTCATTTCCTTACGTATATCAATAATTGAGAGGTGACAATGGTTCGTGCAATTGTAGCAGGTGCAGGTGGTCGCATGGGTGGCCGTATTATAGCAATGATTGCCCAGACAGATGGAATTGAGCTTTCTGCAGCCTTTGAAAGATCAGACAGCCCAGCAGTTGGAAAGGATGCAGGTATTGCTGCCGGAGTAGGAGAGCTGGGTGTAAAGATTGAGGACAGTCTAGATGCGGTAATAGACAAGGGAGATGTAATAATTGACTTTACCTTTCACGAGGCAAGTGTGCAGCATGCCAAGAAGGCTGCAGAGAAGGGTAGGGCCATGGTGATTGGTACCACTGGTTTTACCAATGAGGAGTATAAGGCACTTGATGAGTACTCAAAGAACTTTCCTCTTGTGCTGGCTCCCAACATGAGTGTTGGTGTAAACCTCCTTTATAAGCTTCTTGAAACTGCAGCCACCGTGCTTGGTGATGACTATGACGTTGAGATTGTTGAGGCCCATCACAGGATGAAAAAGGATGCCCCGAGCGGAACCGCCCTTCAGCTTGGCAGGGTTGTGGCAAAGGCCCTGGGAAGGGATTTTGATAAGGTTGCCGTTTATGAAAGGCATGGGATGATCGGTGAACGCTCAAGGCAAGAGATTGGCATCCAGACCATAAGGGCCGGAGATATTGTTGGCGAGCACACGGTTCTCTTTGGCGGGATCGGAGAGCGTGTTGAAATAACACACAAGGCCTCCAGCCGGGATACCTTTGCAAAAGGTGCTGTAAGGGCTGCCCTTTGGGTGGCAGACAAACCGGCAGGCCGTTACTCAATGCAGGACGTATTGGGGCTTTCATGAAGATAGTCCGCTTTGTGCCACCTGGAAAAGACTCTGCCCTTTTTGGAATAATAAAAAAGAACACGGTCACAGCCATTGTGGCCAGCCCGTTTGAGGGCATGATTGTTGAGACAAGCGAGGCCTACGACCTGGATGCGGTAAGGTTGCTTGCTCCATGCAGACCTTCCAAGGTGGTGGCTGTTGGACTCAATTACAAGGACCATGCGGAAGAACTTGGCATGGCGCTTCCAGAAGAACCTTTGATCTTTTTAAAGCCTCCCTCATCTGTAATAGGGCCTGGTGAGCCAATAGTCTGCCCGCCAGTAAGCCAGCAAGTGGAGTACGAAGCGGAGCTGGCTGTAGTGATGGGCAAAAGGGCAAAGGATGTTATTGCTGAAGATGCCCTTGACTACGTTCTTGGCTACACCTGTTTGAATGATGTTACAGCAAGGGATCTTCAAAAAAAGGACGTGCAGTTTACACGTTCAAAGTCTTTTGACACCTTTTGTCCCATTGGTCCGTGTATCGAAACCAGACTTGATCCTGCAGATGCTCAGGTCAGATCGTATCTCAATGGAGATCTAAGGCAAGACTCAAATACAAGCCAGCTAGTGCATCCGGTTGACCAGCTTGTCGAGTTTATTTCTTCCATCATGACCCTTGAGCCTGGAGATGTTATTGCTACCGGAACCCCGTTTGGTGTAGGTCAAATAGTGCCTGGAGATGAGATAGTGGTTGAGGTCGAAGGTGTTGGCCAGCTAAAAAATCCCGTGTCGGAATAAAAATCAACAAGAAAGGATTTGCCATGAAGTTCGAGCTTACAAAAAGGATCAAGAGCCTTCCACCATATCTCTTTGTGGAACTTGACAGGAAAAAGCAGGAGGCCCTTGCAAAAGGAGTGGATGTCATTGATCTTGGTATTGGTGATCCAGATCTTCCAACTCCTGATTTTGTTGTTGAACGTATGATAGAGGCCGTAAAAAAGCCTTCTAACCATAGATATCCTTCTTCTGAAGGCAGTCTTGCCTTCAGAAAGGCAGCAGCCCAGTGGTGTTCAAGACGTTTTGGTCTTGACCTTGATCCTGCAAGCCAGGTCTGTTGTGTCATTGGCTCTAAAGAGGCCATAGCACACTTCCCTTTGGCCTTTGTAGAAGGGGAGACAGTGGTATTGGTGCCAACTCCAGGATATCCAGTTTATCACATAGGCACCCTTTTTTGCGGAGGGGATACCTATTACATGCCTCTTTTGGAAGAAAACGATTTTTTGCCAGATCTTTCTGCAATTCCAGGAGATGTTGCAGAGAAGGCCAAGATCATGTGGCTTAACTATCCAAATAACCCAACGGCTGCATGTGCTACCAATGAGTTTTTTCAGCAGGTGGTCGATTTTGCAAAATCCAACAACATCATAGTCTGTCACGATGCTGCATACAGTGAGATGACCTATGACGGATATGTGGCACCAAGCTTTCTCGAGACGCCAGGCGCAATGGATGTGGGCATAGAGTTTCACTCCCTGTCCAAGACATTTAACATGACAGGCTGGCGTATAGGTTTTGCCGTTGGAAATCCTGAACTTGTGGCCGCCCTTAAGAAGGTGAAATCCAATGTGGATTCGGGACAGTTTGAGGCGGTGCAAGAGGCAGCAGTTGCAGCCCTTGAAAGTGATCAGTCGTTTGTTGATAAGATGAGAGCCATATACACTGGAAGAAGGGACACCTTAGTGAACGGGCTGTTAGATATTGGTATAGAGGCAAACAGGCCAAAGGCAACCTTTTACGTGTGGTTTAAGGTGCCCCAGGGCGAGACTTCAGCTTCCTTTTGCACAAAGCTTTTGGATGAGGCCGGTATAGTTTGTACACCAGGAAATGGTTTTGGAGACCCTGGTGAAGGTTATGCACGTATGGCCCTAACCGTTGACCAAAGGCGTCTTGAAGAGGTCCTGGAAAGGCTTCGTAATGTACTTTAAATGGTTAATGCAGAAGATAGCAAAAGGGCATTTGTGGCTGTTGGCTCCAACTTGGGAAACAGAATAGCAAACTGTAGAAAGGCAGTAAAACTGGTGTGCCAGAGACAGGGGGTGAATCTTGATAAGGTCTCTGGTTTTTATGAAACAGCACCTGTTGATATAGATTCAGACAACTGGTTTATAAATGGAGTCTTTTCTGTTTTAACCACACTGTCGCCAGTCCAACTGCTTGAATTACTCCTTCAGGTTGAAGGTCAAATGGGTAGAGACAGGGCCAAGGGGCCGGACAGGATTATAGATCTTGATCTTTTGAGCATGGAGGGCGTGTCTAGAAGACCGAATCAGGAGAGCAATCTTGAGTTACCCCATCCCCGTTTTGCTGACAGGCCCTTTGTCTTGGTTCCCTGGTCTGAGATTGCCCCTGATTTAGTTGTTGAGGGCTATTCAATGAGTATTAGCCAGCTGCTTTCATGTCTGGATTTTGATCCTTTATCCATAAAAAAGGTGGAGGATTTCTAATTGCACCGTCTTATCCTGTTTTTTCTCATTCTTTTTGCTATCTACTATCTCTTTAAAAGATGGGTGCGTGGTTTTTTCGGCCAGACAAGGCAAGGCCCTGAAAGAAAACCTCCGCCAATAATCGATGAGCTTGTGAAAGACCCTGTCTGCGGCACATATGTTCCAAAAAGAGAGGCCATTGTTTATGGTAAAAAGGGCAAACTCTATTATTTTTGCAGCAAAGAGTGTCTTGAAAAATTCAAGAAGGAGTCAGGCCCTAAAGATAACGAGGCTTGACTTGTAAGGAGTAGGTGCTTAACTTACAAACCGTAGCGGCAATAAGCCTTCTCTCCTTGTTGGAACCACGGGGGCGACACGGTTTCGACGAGGGTATGGAAGCTCAAGCTGCGTGCCGGGGTCCGCGACCTCGTTAAAAACGCGGAAAAAACACAAACGCCGACTCTGAATACGAGTACGCACTGGCTGCATAGTCAGCCACGTCCTACAGGCCCTGCCTGTTGGACCT
>JAMOVK010000148.1 GCA_027067775.1 Deltaproteobacteria bacterium | reverse complement strand
GTTTCTGATATAGAATTTTCCTGCATGGTGGATGTCAAGAAGATTTTTTTGTGGAAAATCTCTTTGTTGTTTGGCAAAGTGAGAAAATACTCGGCATCCAGACAACAGTTAGCGCTATTCGTTCCTTCAAATTGATACACGCTCAACATTACCCTTATATCAAAATTTTTTTCTTCTTCTGGAACAATCATGGAAAAGGGATAACATGTGAGTTTTCCTTCCGAAATGGCAGAAATGTTTTGGGCAAGAACTCGTTCTATTCCATTTTGTAGTGGTTCGGCCCATCTGCTTAATTTAAAAACGTGCATCATGTTTGGCCCCCTTTTTACCACTATTTCCTGCCGGTCAAGGTATGTTGGAATCTCTACTGGCCCGACGATTATGGTCTTAGTTCCTGTTATCTTTTGTGCTTCTTCTAGGGCCAATTTTTGATTATCTGTTTTTTTAAAGGACGCCAAAATATAGTAACGGGGTTCCGGAGTTCTTGTGATAAGGGTGGAGCATCCGCTTGCAAGACAACTCCCAATCATTGCAAACAAAAAAAATAATATGTTTTTAGTCTGATTATTCTGGGTCATCTGAATCTCCTTCTGAAGAGCTTCTTCCCTTGATGAGAATGTCTGGTTGGGCCTCTATGGATTCAGCAAGTTCTCGAATGGCCCTTGCTGCACGGGCAGATTCTTCAAGAAGTCTTTTCAGCTGATATCGTTCGTAAGAGTTAGGAGAGCTCATTCTTTCGAGGTTTGTCAGGGCCTTTTTTAATTTTACGGTTACTTGGCTAGCTGATTTTGCAAGATGCGATATCTGTCTTGAAATCTCAAGGAGTTTTTTGTCAGCATTTGCCATGAAGATATTTGTTGAGCCACTGGTTTTCTTGATGGATTGAAGAGTTGACAGTAATTCTGGCATGAGTATGGCCATATTCTTTTTTATATCTACAAGATTTTGATGCAGGATATCAATGGTTGCGCCTATTTTGCCTGATTTCACCAGCTTATCCAGCCCGTCAATGGCAGAAATAAGCTTTTCCACCAGATCGTCTAAGGGAATTTCCTCAAAACGCCTTATAACCTCTTCAACAGTAGAAGGGACAGTTGGGATTTCTATGTGTTCTTTGTCAAGTCCAACATAATGGACTGGTGCTTCTGGATAAAAGTCTAGATCCACCTGAAGTTTTCCTGTTACAAGGCTTTGGATCTGGAGTTGGGCTTTTAGGCCTTTGTTGATGAGGAGCTCTGTCATCTTTCTGACAGATACTTCACTGACCCTTCCAGCCCCTGAGTAGGAAAACATGCTCTTTGGATCTATTGAAATATAGACAGGCATCTTAAAGTTGCCGGTTTCAGGATCGATAAGAATGCTGATTTTTTTTACCTGGCCTATGGGAACTCCCCTGAAGGTGACTGGTGATCCCTTCTCAAGGCCCTTAAGGGAACTGTTAAAAAAAAGAACAAAGGTTTGGCGTTCTGAAAAAAGGATGCCGGATCCAAAAAAAATAAGTGCACCAATTAGTAAAATCACCGCCCCTGTTACAAAGGCTCCAATAAGTGCCGGATTCGCCTTCTTAGACAACAGCTACCTCCCTTTTCATGGTTCCTCTTGTTAAGAAACGCAAGATTTTTTCGTTATTGGTTTCTTCTAAAAGTTTTTTGGGATGACCAGTTGCCAGCATGGTTTTTGATTCGCTGTCTAAAAATACACTGTTGGTTCCTATTGAAAATATGCTGGCAAGTTCGTGGGTTACTATTACCACAGTAGCTCCTAGGCTGTCTCTAATTTCCACTATAAGATCATCTAAGTGCTTTGAACTGACTGGGTCAAGGCCGGCAGAAGGCTCATCAAAAAAGAGTACCTGTGGGTCCATGGCCATGGCCCGTGCAAGGGCGGCTCTCTTTCTCATGCCACCACTTAGTTGTGAAGGATAGTAGTCTTCATAACCTCCAAGCCCAACCAGCCGAAGTTTTAGTGAGCAAAGTGCTTCTATGGTTTTTGGGGGGAGAGCGGTAAACTCTATCAATGGCAGCGCTACATTTTCAAGGAGCGTCATTGATGACCAAAGCGCACCACTTTGATACAACACACCGCACCGTCTCATTATTTCAAGACGTTTGTCTTGGGTTGCGGCCCAAAAATCCGTATTTTCAAAGAATATCTTGCCTTTCTTCGGCCTGATGAGACCTATCAAGTGTTTCAAAAGGGTGCTTTTTCCGCATCCGCTCCCGCCCATTATTATAAAAATGTCACCTCTATATATGGTAAATGTCAGATCTTTTTGTATGATTTTGTCTCCATATGCCATGGTTAGGTCTTCTACTTTGATATGCGGAGAGCGGTTTTCTTTGGCTAAGAGGTCTTTCATATCCTGTAAACGTAACAGATTATTGTTATTATAGCACAGGCAACAATTATCCAGACTATGGATGTAACTACAGCTGATGTAGTGACCTTACCTACCGCTGCTGCACTTCTGCCACATGAAAGTCCCTTTCTGCATCCAATCAGTGCCACAATGATTCCATAAATAAAACATTTCCCCAGGCCAATAAAAAAATGGCTTAGAGGAACAGCCTTTTGAGTTTCGGAAATGTACTGTAACAGTGTGACATCACTAAAGCCTGCTCCTACAAACGCCCCTCCCGCTATGCCCAACAGGTCTGCATATATGCACAGCGGGACCATCATTAGGGACAGGGCTATTATTCTTGGAATAACAAGAAACTCTATTGGCCTTAGTCCCAAGGTCCGTAAGGCGTCTATCTCCTCATTGACCTGCATGGTGCCAAGCTGTGCTGCATATGTTGCGCCTGTACGTCCAGCCATTATTATTCCGACCATCATTGCTCCCATGTCCCTTGCCATTGCAATTCCTACAAGGTCTGCGACAAAAATCTGGGCTCCAAAAATCTTAAGCTGTACTGTTGCCACAAAGGCTAGGATGAGGCCTACCAGAAAACTTACCAGGCTCACTATAGGAAGGGCCATGGCACCTGCATGTTGCAGATACAGGAGAAGGTCTCCAAATCGGAGCTTGCTTTTTCCTGCAATGATGTTGGCAAAACCAAGTACCACCTCTCCAAGAAATGAATGAAAACCAATAACAGCCCCTGCTACCTGAAAGGACCATTGGCCTATGCGGGCAAGCAGAGAGGGTCTTTCCTGGTCTTTTGATTCAGGCCTTAGCGAAGGGCTTTTAATAGATAACTGAAGAAGGTGAAGAGCCCCTTCAGGTACAGACCTCATGTGAAATGCTATGCCATGTTGTTCGGCATATGTTTTAAGCGTTGCCAGAAATAGGACAAAGGTACTGTCCCATCGTTTAAGCTTTTGGGCATCTATTAAGATCTGGTCTAGAGTTGCCTGTTCACGCAGTTTTTTTATTATTTCTTCAGGCGAAGGAGGAACTTTGTCAATGGTCCAGCTGCCTGAAACATGGATTATTATTTTCCTTTTAGCCCTTTTTTCCATGAGATAACGGGGCTTCTTTGGGTCAGAAGCCATTTTTTAGGTCCTTTTCATTAGAAAGCTGTACTTCTTTTTTGGAGAAAGATTTTTATACATACAGGCCCCATTCATTAAACTTGAATTTATGATGCTGTTGCATTAAATAGAGCGAAGTTCATCCAAATAATATATACTGTTCAAGGCCCAATCAAACCACTTTTTCGGTTTAAATTCCTCTCAAGAGCTGAATTCATAGAGGGCTGGATAACTTTGTCCTGTAATTTTTGGCAGAGAAGGCTGTTTGTGCAACTTGGCTGATACAGATTTTGCAAATACAAAGGAGAAGAAAGTGACCCTAAAGGCTGTTAAGGGATTCAAGGACATATTGCCAGAAGAGGCAAGAAAACGGCAAAAGATAGAAGAGGTGGCAAGACAGGTGTTCGAAGGCTGTGGCCTCCAAGAGGTAAGAACCCCTATCCTTGAAAAGACAGAAGTGTTTGCTAGGGGGATTGGCGAGCATACTGATATTGTTGAAAAGGAGATGTATACCTTTAAGGATAGAAATGGCCAGCTCTTGACACTTCGTCCAGAGGCTACTGCAGGTATCTTGAGGGCCGTAATAGAACACAAACTGTACAATGTGTCTCCAGTATTGAAGTTTTACACCATGGGGCCTATGTTCAGGCACGAGCGTCCACAAAAGGGCAGGTTACGCCAATTTCACCAGTTAAATGTCGAGTACATAGGAAGTGATTCTCCTGTGGCAGATGCAGAAGTGATCTTTTTGGCATATGAGGTTGTATCAAGGTTTGCCTCGGAAGAGGACCTGCTTCTTGAAATAAATTCCCTAGGATGTCCTCAATGTAGGCCCCTTCACAGAAAGGACCTGGTCTATTTTCTGAAAAATAACATGGAAGATCTGTGCAAGGATTGCCAAAGACGCTCACAGCTTAACCCGCTTCGTGTTTTTGATTGCAAAAATGAGCAATGTCAAAAGGTGCTCAAGTTCGCTCCAGTTATGAAGCATTACATATGCCCAGAATGTGCTTCTCACATGGGCAAGGTGCTTGATGCCCTTGAGGCCTTTGGTATCCCTTTTGTGCAAAATCCCTATCTTGTAAGGGGTCTGGACTATTACAGGCGAACCACTTTTGAACTAAGGGCAAAGGGTCTTGGCGCACAAAGTACAGTTGCGGCTGGTGGACGTTATGATGGCCTGTCCCGGCTTTTTGATGGGCCGGAGCTTCCAGGTGTGGGCATGGCTATAGGTGTTGAAAGGCTCCTCCTCCTAATGAAGGGGGAGCTGGAGGCTGAGGAAGTGGATCTTTTTATAGCCGCCCTTGGCAGTGAGGCCCGTACCGAGGCACTTTATTGGTTGGGATATTTAAGGCGCAACGGTCTCAGGGTTGAGTACTCCCTTGAGGATAAGAGCCTTAAGGCCCAGATGAAACAGGCAGACAGGGTCGGTGCCAGGTACTGTCTTATCGTTGGGGAGAGGGAAATGGATGAGGAAGAGGCGATTTTGCGAAACATGGAGACCAAAGAGCAGGAAATCCTAGACTTGGATGACCTTCCGGAAATACTTCTTGAAAAGACAAAGAGCTGATTGATAAGGAGAGGCAACAAATGGAACCCATGG
>JAMOVK010000147.1 GCA_027067775.1 Deltaproteobacteria bacterium | reverse complement strand
CACGAAACGCTCGCTAAATGGTAAAATCATGCCATCTGACGGTTCCGTCTGTAAAATAGCCACCTTAGGAAACAGGGCTCGGCAGGACAGAAGACAGATTCTTTCCTTTTTTCAAGCTTATTACAATAACGAAGCAACCATGGAAAGCAGGACGACAGTCACTGCAGCAACTCCCAAAACAAAATTCATAAATCTGTCCCAGACAGGAACAAACCTTGACAAAAACCCTGCAACCACACCCAAGGTAAAGCCGCTTACAAAACCATAAAAATGGGCGGAGATGTCCACCCTACCCTCTCCCGTTCCGAGAAGTCCAAGGAGGGCAAGACCCGACAAAACAACCTTGAATGCATCCTTTGCTCCTTCGGCTTTATATACCACTGCCCTTAGTGCACTGTAGGCTCCAATACATGAGAAGATGGCAGTTGACAGACCGATGGAAACGTGACCGTATCCGAACATCAGGGCATTCAGATAATTACCGGCAGCGGCTCCGCAAAATATGAGAAACCAGCCAGCACCAATCCCTGTTTCCTCGAACAGGATCGTAAAAAACAGGCCTGCCATAAACAAATTGCTAAAAAAATGGGCGGGATCTGCATGAAGAAACAGGCTTGTTACGGTTCTATAGGTCTCTCCCTCTATAATCCTTGACGAATCAGCTGCCCATCTATTCATGAGAAGGTCTCTCACCTCGGATCTGAAGGTAACAGATGCAACACAGGCCAATATCAAAATGCTTATTACAGAACCTTTGAGGTTTTTAAAACGGGTGGGTTTTCTTGGCGCTTTGCTTAAACAGGTATAGTTTTCTTGACAATAGAGACGAATTTCATTCAGGGCAATTTGCTCAAAATCCTTTTCAACCTTGACCTTAAAAAGGGTTTTGTGAGAAGAGACCTCTATTAAATGGGGAATGTTTCTGGCAGTAAGTACCAAACTGTAGATTCTAGCCTTTTCTTTGTCTAACTGATCCAGAATGTCTACCAGCCTCTGATTTTGTGACAATTTGATTTTTTGAATGCCAGGTTTAACCGGCCTTATGCATGAAAAGGATAAGGGGCGACCAGTGAATAGACAAAGGATTTATATGATCACCCCGTCACCAGATACATTAAAGCTGCCCGTTAAGAAACTTTTCTATAGAATCTGCCGCAATCCTTCCATGATAGGCAGCCTTAGCCACTGTCTGGGGGCCAAGGACATCGTCTCCTCCTGCAAAAATCCAAGGAACAGAGGTCTGCAGGGTATCAGGATTCACCTCAAACGTGCCCCATGACGTTCTCTTGATCTCAACACCATTTACCACTGTGGGATCCACCCTTTGGCTTATTGCAGCCACTACAGCATCTGCCTCTATAAAAAAATTAGACCCCTCTATGGGTACTGGCCTGCGCCTTCCAGACTCGTCAGGCTCACCAAGTTCCATTCTTATGCATTCTATCTTCTCAAGCCTTCCACCTTTCCCGTGTATTGCTATGGGAGCTGCAAGAAACTCTACCCGCACTCCCTCTTCTTCCATGTGATGAATTTCGGTTTCGGAGGCAGGCATCTCCTTTCTTGTTCGGCGATACAAGATAAACACATCCCTTGAACCCAACCTCAAGGCCGTGCGGGCAACATCTATTGCAACATTACCTCCGCCAACCACCACAACCCTTTGGCCCAGGTCCACATCCTTTCCCAAATTCACGTCCCTAAGATAATCCACACCATGCAGTACGCCTTCAAGATCTTCACCAGGAATACCAAGCTTCCTGCTCTCATGGGCCCCAACTCCCACAAATACTGCATCGAAGCCTTCTTCCTTGACCTCTTGCAGGGTCTTGTCCTTGCCAATGGTAACGCCGTCTATAATCTCAACACCACAACTTTTGAGGGCATCAAACTCCGCCTTAATTATGTCTCTTGGAAGTCTGAATGGTGGGATGCCTACTGATAACATTCCTCCTGGTATTGGCAGGCTGTCATAAATTGTGCACTTTATACCCTTGTGGGCAAGATTGTAGGCTACCGTCATGCCTGCTGGTCCAGAACCTACAATTGCAACCTTTTGACCAGTAGGAAGGGCACATGGCTCCATAAGATCCTTGCCCTGTTCCACCATCCAGTCCACTATATAGCGCTCGAGCATTCCAATGGCTACCGCCTCTCCTTTCTTTGCCCTTATGCAGCTGCCTTCACACTGGAATTCTTGGGGACAGACCCTTGAGCATATCGCTGGCATGGAGCTTGTCTTCCTGATTGTCCAATAGGCATCTTCTATCTCGCCTTCCCTTAATAGCCGGATAAATGAAGGGATATCGTTGTGAAGGGGGCAGCCCTTAATACATCCAGGTTTTTTACACTGCAGACATCTTTCTGCCTCCAGTTTCGCAGTGTCGTGATCAAACCCAAACACAATCTCTTTAAAATTGTCTATTCTTTCAGCAACTGAAAGTTCCCTGGGCCTTTGCCTGGGGATTGCCATTCTCTCCTTTGGTTTCACTTATTCCTCCTTGACAATATTGTATTCACAATACTAAATGGAATCAAAATTGGACTGTGAGGTCAGTCAAAATGGATTACTTCTGTGCGAAAGATAACCGCCAAACAGATGCAAGTAAAGGGTGCCTGCATCCAAACGACTTCTGCAGTCACAGGACCGCATGCATAATCTATTTTATGCAAAAGGAAGAGGAACGCAAAAAAAAGCAGGCCCGCAAAGAAAAAAATGATTACAAAACCTAACTCTAGTTTAACAACCTCACCATGTTTTTTGCCCTTCTGACAGTCACCTTTTTATTATCCGCAACGGTCTCGTTTATTGTTGTACGTGCATTCAAAAGGCCGATCGAGGCAATATTTCAAAGAATAATAAAGGACGAGGTGAGCTCGGTATGGGAAAGGTATATCACCTTTGCTGCCTATGTTGTAGGCATTTCAGGTGGAGTAAGGATCCATCAGCTTGAACGATATATTGACTCGGTTCAAAAAGGACATGATGTACTTTTACTAAATACCGAGAGATGGACCCTTGAAGTATACAGAACCGTAATAGAAACACTTCAAAGCTTGGCTTGGATGTATCTCCTCGTATTTATCTTTGCCCTTATAGCCTTTGTACTGGTTAAAGGCTTTGAAACGCGACACGCTAAGGAGCATAAAAATGGATAAAGCTAGTCTTGGTATCACTGTCCTTTGCGAAAACTCAGTTGCTGGCCCTTTCGGCCTTATAGGAGAACACGGATGGTCAGCGCTCCTGGAGGTCAGGGGACGAACCATTTTGTTCGATACTGGCCAGGGGCTTGGAATCATAAACAACAGCATGAGACTCAACAAGGATCTGTCCAAGATAGACATGCTCGTCTTGAGCCACGGGCATTACGACCATGCATCAGGTATTCCGCAGGTTGCCTCCCTAAAACAGCATCTGCCGATTGTCTGTCATCCTGACATCTTTCTTTCCAGATACTGGTCAAAGGATGGAGCCAGGAGATTTATTGGAATGATTCATGCCAGGGAATATCTTGAATCCCTAGGCTGTAAATTTCACTTTCATACCACGTTTTCTGAGATATTACCGGGCATCTTTGTTACTGGTGAGGTGCCTCGAGTAACAGATTTTGAACCACCAGACCCTCATATGGAAATAGAAATAGAAGAGAATGGTAAAAAAATAGCAAAACAAGATCCCCTAAAGGATGACCTTTCTTTAATTGTAGATACCCCTTCTGGTTTAGTTGTTGTGCTGGGCTGTGCACATGCAGGACTTGTAAATATACTACATCATGTCCGTTCACACCTTCCGAATAAAAGGATTCATACAGTAATAGGCGGTACACACCTGGGATTTGCGACAGATGAACAGTTTGAACGCACCCTAGAAGCAATTGATGAATTTGGTATTGAAAGAGTCGGGGCCTCACACTGCACGGGTCTAACAAACTCTGCCCGTCTATTCTGCCACCTGGAAGAACGCTTCTTTCACGCCTGCGTTGGCGTAAGTATAGAAATCTAAAAAGAAAAAGGCAGACAGCATCTTAGCTTTTATCTGCTGCCTGCCTTTATGAAGACGAGGTCTTATCTATTCCTTTTTCTTTTTGGACTTAGAGGTCTTGGTTCCTGATGTACCTTTTGGTCCCCTTGGCCCTCTTGGCCCTCTTGGCCCCTCTGGCCCTGGCGGTCCCTGCGGACCTTCTGGCCCTGGAGGTCCCTGTGGGCCTTTTGGACCCGGTGGCCCCTGTGGACCTGGCTCACCCTTTTCTCCCTTAGGCCCTGGTGGACCCTGCGGACCCTCTGGACCTGGAGGTCCCTGTGGACCTTCTGGACCTGGAGGCCCCTGTGGACCTTGCGGACCTGGCGGGCCTTGCGGTCCAGGATCTCCCTTTGGCCCCCTCAGGCTACCGCTTTCTAGAGCCTGCTTAATCTCTGCAATGTCTTTTTGCAATGCTGTTAATCTTCGATATGCAAGAATACCGAAAATGCTCAGACCAATTGCCAAAAATGCAAGAACAATAGCCATTTTCCCTCCTTAAAATGAATAGTTACATATGAGGTAGAAACTACCTAACTTTATGACATTTTTCACTATTTCCTCTCCCTGCTAACAAAAATGGAAGTTAGACCACCATTTTGATGCAGTCAATATCAAATTTTCAGTTCGAGAACAAAACTATTGGCAATCTCACTCTAATTTCACTCAACTGCGGTTAAAATTCACTCTTTCTCATTAGGTTTATCTCCACCAGAAAGTGCTGAAAAATAGCTTTTTAAAAGGTCAATGGGACCTTTTTTTATAAGAGCAGAAATAAGACAGGCCAAGGCCCAAAGTCCTATTAGTCCGGCAATACCAAAGAAAAATAAAACAAATATTGTTGACATACAGGTTCTGCCTTTAAATCTGTGAATCCAGCTAGATTCTATTTGTATCTACAAATCCATTTCCGAAAAGGTGTTGCACTGGTTCAGGTCTCCAGAATTAAACCCTCTCATAAACCACTTCATACGCTGCTTGGATGTTCCATGGGTAAAACTGTCTGGAACAACGTATCCTTGGGTCTGTTTTTGCAGGGTATCATCTCCTATTCGACTGGCTGCGTTAAGGGCTTCTTCTATATCTCCTGGTTCAAGATGACTTCTGGTATAATGGCCCCATATCCCGGCAAAACAGTCTGCCTGGAGCTCAACAGGTATCTGAAGATGGTTGGCCTTAATCTTATCTCCTCTTCTCAAAGCCTGCTGCTGAAGAGAGTGAACCTTTTGCAGAATTCCCATCAGATTCTGCACATGATGACCCACCTCGTGAGCCAAGACATAGGCCTGGGCAAAATCACCTGGAGCCTGAAACCTACGTGCAAGACTGTCAAAAAAACCCAGATCAAGATATATCTTCTGATCTACAGGGCAATAAAAAGGTCCCACCTGCGCATTTGCATAGCCACACCCGCTATGGGTAGCGCCTCTGTAAAGTACCAAAACCGGAGGCCGGTACTGCTTCCCGTATTTAGGAAGTACCTGTGTCCATACATCCTCAGTAGTGGCCAGGACTTTTTTTATAAAAACCGCCTGACTTTCATCGCTCACCTGTGGAATTTTAGATTGGGAAGGCCCCTGCTGCAAAAGTGCCAGAGGATCAAATCCCATAAGATAGGCTCCAACACCGATTGCAATGATCGCCCAACCAAACTTTGTTTGCAGGAGCATCCTAATAAGCGGCCATAACATGAAAAGTCCTCTAAGAGAAGCTCCTGAACCACCGGATCTAAAACGGCGATCCTCTACATTTTGACTTTCACGCTCATCATCAAGACGCATCTGTTCCTCCTTCTTCTATCTTGGAGTCCATCCTCCTATTCCAAGAAGCTCTAAATTCACAAGGATAGATGTATCATCGGAATCCGTCTTTATCTTACCTTCTATGGCCCAGCAACTCGAGGTATAGCGAAGTACATATTTGGATTCTATCTGCTTGCTCCTTTCAAAGTCCTGTTTTATATGAAATCTGAAAGACCAGGCCTTTGTAAGAATCGCATTCATATCGAAATTTAACTCATTTATATCCTCAAGCTTATGATATCTGTAATCCAAATCAAAGGTACTTCCTTTATAACCAACGTAGCGCCATCTGACATTGTGGGTCCTAAAGCCGTCTCCATAAAAATTGTACTTGGTATCGTAGCGAATCCAGAATTTGGAAAAGGGGGTAAAATCAAATTCTCCATAGAGATCTGAGAGCCTCTTTCTTTCAAAAACCTGAGCAGAAATAACAGTGGGTTCTTTATGAAAGTTGTAGGACTGCTCAAGTTTTATCCTGAAAAGGTCAGAATATGAATATCTTTCACGTCCAAGCCGTTTTTTACTGCTCACAAAGGACAACAGGGTAAAAATTATCTTATTATGCTCCTCATAGTAATCTTGCCTGTCAATAGTTGGAATATCACGACTACTTCTGTAGGGAGTATAGATATATCTGATACGGGGAGTGATATAATGACGCCAAAGGCTACTACTACGTGAATAATTTCTGGCAAAGGTCTTGGTCATGTCAGCGATTATGGAATACCGGAACTTGTTCGCAGTGCTATCCGGATCATTCTGGTTATCTTCCCGACCATATGCAACGTACACCGCATCTTCAACTGCACCTGTAATTACAAGATCTGCCCAATTAAAAAGATCAAAAGGTACAGACAAAGACGGATTCAGTTTTATTCTATGTTCCTTTGTTCCCTGTTCACGCCAGTAATCGGTATAATCAAAATCAAAGGCGTAGTAGAGATAGCGCCCCCATAACGGCTGTTTAAAAGAGTGCAGAAAGGCACTTGGCAGTGTCTGAACGGTAAAACCCCTTTGGCCAAAAAAATGATTGTCATTATATCTGCCATGAAATCCCAAAAACATCTCCTGGGTCTCTTTTGTGACCTGGGCAACAGAAGGACGTATCTTGTCCGTATCTTCTGCAAGATTGCGATGAAACCATTTTCTAAAGGCCTCGTCACTCTTTGTAAAGCCCATAAGGCCTGTATCAAATTCCTGCAGATAGTCCATATCACTCATAAGATCTACGTCCAGCTTACCCATGAACCCAAAGGGCAACACCTGGTTCAATTTTCCCCGAACCCACCATCTGAAATCGTTTCCCCTGTTGTGCCCATCTCCATTAAAATCATTATCGTCTTTCTTGTCGCTCAAAAAATTGTATCTAACGATCGCCCTATCTATCTGAGAAAAGACATGCCTGTATTCTATACCTTCCATCCAGCCACGACTCGACATTGGATGCTGATAAAAGGTGAAATCCATGCTGTCATTCAGGGCTAGGAAAAAAGGAAGGTTTATGCCGATGCCATTTCTTTTAGAAGACGTATATTCAGGAATAAGAAAACCCGTTTTTCGATAACGGTTTATGGGCACATAAAGCCATGGTGTATAAAGGACTGGAATGTCTTTGATCTCAAAAAAGGTATTCTTTGCCTCGGCCTCACCATCAACTGTTAGGGTAAGATCCTTGCACTTGAACCTCCAATCCTGATCCGGCATTGGACAGGTGCTGACAGTGGCATCTTGTGCATGATATTCTTCAGGTCCTGTCTTTTCCAATTTCTTGGCAGTAAGATGGATATTGTTACGCTTCAGGTACAAAAAGGCGTTTTCCATCTCACCTGTAGAGGTCTTTAGATCCAAGGTTCCTTTGGCTCCCTTAAGTATATCCTGACCTAAATGGATCACCACATGACCACTTGCATAGATTTTTCCAGTGGCCTGGTCATAAATAATCTTGTCCGCATAGACCTTTAACTTACCTCTTTTAATCTCTACCGAACCCTGTGCAATTACCGCTCTAGAGTTATGGAAAAAGACCAACTTTTGTGCCTTGATGTCCCAAGGCTCTCCCCCCTCTTTCACCCTGGCATGAGCATAAGAAGACAGAAGAAGCACTACCACGGCCATGCAGAATCCACAAAAACTCCGGCAGCCATGATCCTTTCTGCCAATAAACATATTCAGCATATTCACACCACTGACGAAGGCATGAATATCTTAGTATAAAGATTCAGGGCGTATCTATCTGTCATGCCTGCAATAAAATCGCTTACATGTCTTTCATAGGGTGTTCCTCCATCTTCTATTACTCTTTCCTCTTCAAAAAGCCTCTTTCGTTCGCTAAGAAAGGCATCCTTGTTCTTGATAAAGTATCCGTAAAGCTCGAACAAAATTTTCCTGGCCTTTTCAAATTCTCCATGAACTTGTGGAGCACGATAGACATTGTCGTAAAGAAAAGCCCTCAGATCAAGCATGGTCTTCAACATTTCAGGACTTATGTCAAGCTCTATCCCTTTACTAGTAACCTTGGTTGTCATGATCACATCCCTTATCATGGAAGAAATCCTGCTACTATGGGTCTCCCCAAGGACCCTTGTTACACCTTCAGGAACCAAGGACTGCTTTATAACGCCGCTTCTTATGGCATCGTCCAGGTCATGACTGAGATAGGCTATGACATCTGCAATACGTACTATTCTGCCTTCAGCTGTCTGGGCAAACTCTCCCGGCTGCTTTGGGATTATATTTCCAAACCCCTTTGAATGTTTTAATATGCCGTCTCTGACTTCATAGGTCAGATTCAGGCCTCTACCACCGTTTTCCAACACATCAACCACCCTAAGACTCTGACGGCAATGACTAAACCCCCCTGGAACAATCTCGTTTAAAACGGTTTCACCGGCGTGACCAAAAGGAGTGTGACCAAGATCATGACCGAGTGCTATTGCTTCGGTTAAATCTTCATTAAGACGCAAGGCCCTGGCAATCGTTCTCGAAATCTCGGCAACCTCTAGAGTGTGAGTCAGCCTTGTCCGATAATGATCTCCCATGGGAGCCAAAAAGACCTGGGTCTTATGCTTAAGCCTTCTAAATGCCTTAGAATAGACTATCCGGTCTCTATCCCTTTGAAATGCCGTTCTGATGGAACAAGGGCTTGTCCTAAACCGTCTACCTCTGGTCTCGCTACTAAGACATGCGTGAGGACTTAATATCTGTTTTTCCCTAAGCTCAAGCTCGTCCCTTACCGTAAGGGTCCCGTTGACCTTTAAACCTGTTCCAGAGTCAATATACATGTTGATTGTTATAACTTTAATAAAAGTTGCAATCAATAGTCTAAAAAATTATTGAAAAAATTCTCCTTTTTTGAAAAGGTCCCTGTGAATAAAAAGATCTATGACGAGATAGACAGTAGAACCCGCAGCACATAGAACCAGATAAGCAGTAGCTGCTGCCTTTGGCCCCTGTCCTGCAGCGAGCATTCCCAGGAACACCATTACGACAAACGGGACAAAAAACCTCTTTTTATAAAAGGAAAGATCCACCCTGTTCTCTTGCACAGCCCACATGTCAATACCCTGAGCTGCAAATTCAACTGCAAGTATCAGCACTACCAGAAGGTGTGCATTATCTGGCGCCAAGGGTAAAAGAGAAAGCCCAAGTAATGGATTTACCAAGGAAATTACCAGGTCAAAAAAAGCACTAGGGCCCCTGCGCAGTAAGCCAGGAAGACATGCAGACACGTATTGGGCACCAGAGGCAAAGGTTACTAACAGGACAATTAAGCCATAGGTAAGCTCCACTTGCCTTGCTGGCAAGACTATTGCTATAAAAAAACCCATGGCTTCAAGCAACAATGCCGTTTTCAACCTTGATGTGATCTTTCCACCCTTTGAATAGATGGCCACGGCCAGAAAAACTGTCGCCAGAAAGAGCCCTGCAAGAAATGAAATGGTTACTATCTTATCAGGAAACGTGTTGGTCAAAAGTATGAGGCCAACACCTGTCATCTGAAGGGTTGTCTTGATCTTTGCAAGTTCTGTCACCCTCAGCCCCTTTTTCTCGGGAGTCATAAATCTTCTCATTTCAGTAACAAGAAACTCCCTAAAAAATATGGGCCACACTATCCACATGGGTAAAATCCCAAGATCTGCCAAGGGAACAAGTGTCACCGCCACAAAAATCTTGTCTGCTATAGGATCAAGTAGCCTTCCCAAAGACGTCACTCCATACTTTCTGGCCAAAAAACCATCAAGGTAATCCGTGAGACCAAGAACAGACAAAATCAAGAGTGCTGCCACACGGGAAGCCGCACCTCCATAAATAAGAAAAAGGGGAAGGGGCAGAAGCACTATTCTCAGTGCGGTTATCTGATTGGCAGTGATTCTCATTGCTTGCTGTTATTCCCCTTGGTCCAAATCGTATAAAAGGCCTCTAACAACTTCCCACGGGCCATGCTAAGTTCCTGCAAATCTGCAACAAAGCTTCTGTAATGACGAGCAGGCCCAATCTCAAGCTGAACAAGAAGCGGATCACAAAAGTACCAGGTACATCTATAAGGGCGCTGGATGCGCGGGAGCACGCACCCCTTTTCCCCAATGAATTGACAAATTGCCTCTTCATCAACATCGAGGTCGTACCTAGGGATATCAAGATCCATGGCAAGAAAACAAACCACATCTGCAAATTCGGGAAATCCAAACTTGTTGGCGCAACAGACCGTACCGCAATAGGGACACACCTTCGCCGTGTATGACTGAATAAGGGGATCAAGCTTATCAAAAGCTGCTCTTAGGGCAGGCACATTTTCTATAACTTGGCTAAGGTCCTCTTTATGGTTCGAGAAAAACCTTTCAAGTTCTTTTATCTGTTTCCAGAATTTTCTAGGGTTCTTGTAATCAAGTTTTGGAAATACCGTGGTATCAAAACCTATTATAGCCATAAACTATTACACCTTATAAAAATCTAAACTCAACATAAAAAAACAGACTTATACATAATCCTTGTAATCTCCTTCGCTCAAGAGCTCAACAAGCTCTCTCACTCTATCAAGTTCTCTTCTAGGACAAACCAGTACAGCATTATCCACGCAGACAACAACCATATCTTGCAGGCCTATAGCCCCAACAAGAGTGTCACCTTCGGAAAAAAGGAGGCTACCTCGACAATCCACAGCGGCCACTTTGCCTGACAAGGCATTTCCTGCCCCATCCTTTGGAAGCAACCTGTAAAAGCTCTCCCAGATCCCAAGATCATACCACTCGAAATCACAGGGAAAAACAACAAGATTCACCTCCAGGCCAGACGGGCCAATGCTGTGACATCTGGCAAGTTTTTCTAAAATAGCCGTATCAAAAGAGTCATCTGGGAGCAATTCGTAGATCTGACAAACCTCTTTGCGGGATATTTTGATTCCGCTTTCACAAAACTTGGTAAGCGGTGCCCATACGCCAAAAGCCTCATCCTCCAATATTGTTCTCAAGATGTTTACTGAAAAAGAAAGCATTCCACTATTCCATAAAAAACGATTCGATCGAAAGTACGCCCTTGCCGTCTTAGGATCTGGCTTTTCATGAAAATTTGTAACCTCCATGCAATTCCAGCTGCTACACTGCCCCACTGTGCCACCTGTCTCAATATAGCCGTACGAAGTCTCAGGGCTGTCCGGCCTTATGCCATAGATCACAATAGACGGGTTGGAAGAGGCCCATTCCATACCTGCTCTGATTATATTGGCAAACCTGTCGGTAGGTTTGATGGAATGATCCGAAGGAAATACAGAAATAACCGCCTCGGGACACTCACGACAGATAGTCATGGCTCCCAGTATCACTGCTCCGGCTGTGCCCCTGGGCACTGGCTCCACTATGAGCCTTGACTTATCAAGCTCTGGCAGCTGACGCTTAACTTCCTCCACCTGATAGGGTTTACAAACAACCCATATGTTTCCCTTTTCAAAAACAGCCTGCGCCCTAGTCATGGTCTTTCCAAGCAGAGTATGCCCTCTTTCAACCCGCAAAAACTGTTTTGGCCTGTGAAGCCTGCTTTTGGGCCAAAGCCTTGCACCTATTCCCCCTGCAAGTATAAGGGCATGTTCTTGTGCCTTCATGAATCCTCGCCTTTGCATGCAAACAGTTCAGAAAATACGGCAGCGCCATATATGGCAGCCGTCTCGCTTCTAAGTATCCGACTGCCAAGGCCTGCTGATATAAAACCAGCCTCCTTCAAGAGATCTTTTTCCTTTCCACTAAATCCTCCCTCTGGACCTATTACAAGAGCAGCTGGAAACACGGCCTTGCCTTTCTTCAACGTATGGAAAAGACCACCTCCCCCTTTTTCTGCCAAAAGGGCCACCTTGCAACTGGCATCCGTGACCGTTCCAATAGCCTCTTTAAGGCAACGGGGCCTGCGAATCATGGTAGCCACAAACCCCTTTGACTGTTTCAAACTTTCAAAACAGAGCCCCTGCCACCTCTGAACCCTCACATCCAATCTTTTGATATCAGATCCGCTTAACCTGCTTCTTTCAGTAACGACAGGTTGAATGTCAGCAACACCGATCTCTGACAGCTTTGATATGGCAAGATCAAAACGTTCAAAACGAATCACAGAAAGAAGGATGGTAAGTGGTATTACATCACTTCTGACAGCAAGCACCTCCAAAATGCTCAGGATAACCTCTGTCTTTCCCACCCTTGTTATCTCTGCAACTGCCACCCTTCCCCTGCCGTCTGCAAGACGGACCCGATGACCCTTCCTAAGCCTTCTTGCCCCGCCAAGGTGGAGAGCTTCCTTTCCAGAGACAACAACATTTCCACCAACAAGAAGCTGGTCCTTTGGGATCAGGAACTGGGGTAGACCTAGGAGTTGGTCTGAAACTCCAACAACACCCATTGACTGTCTTTCCTATCAGGCCTTTTACACACCATTTTCATACCAAGGCTGCAGTAAGCCTCACAGACTGAAGCTGTCTGGCTATCCAATATGCCACTCAGAACCAGCCTGCCTTTTCTGGCCACCTGTTTACTTATGTCCTTGCTTAAAAGAAGAAGCGTATCCCTTTCCATGTTGGCAAGCACGATATCAAAGGGACCCTCAACTTTCCATACAGGTGTAGTGCTCGCCCAGACCCTGCCCTGAACATGATTAAGACTAACATTTGCCCTTGCTGTTTCAACCGCATCCGGATCGTTGTCTATAGCTATGACATTCTTGGCACCAAGCTTGGCTGCACAGATAGCCAGTATACCAGATCCCGTGCCCACATCGAGCACTGATGCGGAATCAAGAAACTCCTCATGCTCCAACTCTTCCAACCTTTCAAGCACCAGCCTTGTTGATGGATGGCTTCCAACTCCAAAGGCACGTCCTGGATCTATTTCTATAACTATTTCGTCAAGTTGGGGAACATACTGCTCCCATGTGGGTTTGACCACAATACGTCTGCCAATCTTTAAGGGCTTGAAATATTCCTTCCACTTGTCATGCCAGTCTTCCTCAATTACTTTTTCTTCTTCGATCTTAATCTGGGCATCAGGATGGATGGCAGTTAGTTCTTCAATATAGGTTTCTATGACCTTAAGAGCCCCTGATTCCAGGTCCTCTCTGCTAAGATACGCCTTTATGCAGATCAGATCTTCTTTATTGGGGACATCCTCAATCACAACGCCTCTTCCAAGTTCAGAGACGATAAAGTCTCCCAGCACATCCTCAAGGTCTCGAGTGCACTTTATGCAAAGCTCTATCCAGAGTCTTTTATCTTTTTTGATACTTATCATAGGCTAGCCATATTCCGATAACAGTGAATGAAGCACATTAACTGAATTTTCATTTTAACTACAAGTTATTCTTTAAAAAAAGATATTACAACCGGCAGTTCATGAACGACATCTATTCAGACAAGGATTACATATTCTCCTTACTCAAAGAAAAGGGGTGGCTCTCTGGAAAAGATCTAAAATATCTGGAAGAAAAACACCATATTGCCTTTCGAAAGGGGATAGATCTTATCCAGTGGATCGACTCTCTCAGATTAAAGAGGGCTGATAAGCCTGAACGGTTTATTACCGAGGCGGACATACTTGAACTTTTATGCCGCAAAAAAGGGTGGAGATTTAAAAGACTGGACCCTTTGAACCTAGACATGGAGGTTGTTACCAGAACCCTCCCCTCTTCTTTTGCCAAAACAAGACTAGTCCTGCCCCTGGAATGGCATGGCAACGTCCTTGAAGTGGCCTCCTACTACCCGGAACAGGAAGATATAAAGGAAGATATACAAAGGGTATGCAAGACATCTGTATCTTTTATAATTTCTCCCAAATCAGACATCGAACGGGTCATCCGTGAATTTTTTGATTTTAGAAGCTCTATTGCAGCAGCCCAGGACTTTCTGACCGCCCCCGAGGTTGACATCTCAAACCTGGAACAATACGTAAAGCTTTCTGGCAAGGATGTCCAAGCCAATGACAAACACATAAACAAGGCAGTGGACCATCTTTTCCAGTATGCCTTGAACGAAAGGGCAAGCGACATACATATAGAACCAAAGAGAAAGGAATCGGTGGTAAGGTTCCGGATTGACGGAGTGCTGCACACAATATACAGACTGCCACGAATTGTGCATGAAGCCCTTTGTACCCGCATAAAGGCCCTTTCCAGACTGGACATTGCAGAGAAAAGAAGGCCTCAGGACGGAAGAATCAAACTGTCCTGGAAGGGAGAGGATGCCGAAGTCAGGGTTTCGACCATACCAGTTGCATTTGGAGAAAAGGTGGTGCTTCGTCTGCAGAGTGCCCAGATACTTATGAGTGACCTGGACAGTCTGGGTTTTTCAAAACGGGATTTCCAAGTCTACAGACAGTTTTTACAAAACACCAACGGAATGATCCTCATGACTGGGCCAACCGGCTCTGGAAAATCCACCACCCTCTATTCAACCCTCAGATATCTTAGCAGCCCCGAAGTAAACATTGTCACCATAGAAGACCCTATAGAGATGGTCTATGAAGACTTTAATCAAATTGCCGTACAGCCCCAGATAGAAGTCACCTTCTCTACGATCCTACGAAACATACTTAGGCAGGATCCTGACATAGTCATGATAGGAGAAATAAGGGATGCAGAAACGGCACGCTATGCTGTCCAGGCATCCCTTACCGGCCATCTTGTCTTTTCAACCCTTCATACCAATGATGCTGCTGGAGCTGTAACAAGGCTCTTGGACCTTGGCCTTGAACCCTATCTCATTGCCTCGACCCTTCTTGGAGTTGTTGCCCAGAGGCTTGTCCGCACCATCTGTCCAGAATGCAAGCGCCAGACATGGATTTCATCCAAGGAACTTGAGGCCTTTGGCTGCAAATTAAAGCAAGAAAAGGCAAAGGTATACCATGGTGGCGGATGCAATACGTGCAGAAAAACGGGCTATTATGGACGTATTGGAATATACGAGGTGTTATCTGTTTCATCTTCCATCAAGGAAATGATTCACCAGGGACGCTCAGAGTCTGATATAAAAAGGATGGCCCTCAAAGAAGGAATGAAAACCCTCAAGTTTGACGCGTGCACAAAGATGCTTCAGGGAACAACCACAATGGAAGAAATTCTCAGAGTCACATATTAGAGTTCTAGAATAACTCGTTCTATGGTGACAGCAGCTCTTCTTTTTTTCTTTCGTAGGTAGTCCTGCTGATCTGTCCACTGTTGTAGAGCTGTCTTAAAATCTCCAACTTTTTTCTCACCTCCGGATCATCAATACGATTCCATATCCGGTTTTGCATAACATGTCCCCTGGGAGGGCCTGACCGTTCGTACCTGATCCTGGGAGCTTCACCTTGCGGCTTAAGTTCTTCTACCGGCTGCCGCTTGATCTTGCCCCTTTTCCTGAGAGGAGCCGGTTTGAAATCGTAATCAAGATCAATAACTAACCAGTTGGTATAATAGGGTTGTTGGAAAAAAGAAAAGGCGGCCTTGGGAGCCTTTTTCAAAGACATTCCAGGACCGGCCACCAGCCTCCAGGGATTTGCAATGGGTCTGTTCGTTGGATCACCTACAAACTGTCGCACTGCCTCTGAATAATTGATACCTTTAAAATTTATTGTCCTAAAGACAACGTTTAGCTTTCCATCCTTCACAAACATGATGCCGCTTGTAAAAAATTCATTTGAAAAAAACATCAGCACCTGTTCCCTTAACATAAATGAAAAATCCACAACCTCATCTGGTCTTGCCATCTCAAAGGCTTTTTTTAGGGGTCTAAGCAGTTTCGCTCGGACAGAACTCGTGAAAACAGGATATCTCTTTTGTTTACCAAGCACATCCTTATCTTCGTAATAAATGGCCCCAAGTATCCGATTAAGTTTTAAGAGAGAAAAATAATAAGGATGGTCAAAACCACCCTTAGTCACAATGTCTGAGCCAGATTCATACTTGACCAGACGGACTCTCCACTTATCTCCCTTTTCAACCGGACGAAACTGGTTGCGTGGAAATAGAGCACAAGAACCCAAAAATATTGTTGCCAAAAACAGGGCACAAGGCCATGAATATCTTTTCATCATGGCAGCAAACTTAATCAATCACCCTGACTGTTGCAAAAATATTTTATTCCGCCCCAAGCTTTAACATATTAACCCTGGGGTTATTGATATTAGTCAAGGCTATGATTAGAAAAACATGTATATTCTATTTTAGGAATTGCATATTTTAAGGAGGATTTTCCCATGTCACAGGTTACAGTTCCTGGTCTTGTTCCTCAAAAAGATGGCTCCTTTGCCATATATGTTGAAGTCCCCAAAGGTGCCTGTCCCACTGCCAAGGATTTTCAGAGCCTGGCTCAGATGATGAATGAACTCAAATGCAAGGTTCATATCACCACGGCCCAGAAACTTATGATACTGGATCTTGACGAAGAACGAGGCAAAAAGGCATTGGAGTACCTTGCAGAAACCAACCTTTATGCCAAGACCGCCCTAGATCTTTCCCAACCAAGGGTGTGTGTTGGTAAACCTTACTGCAAACTTGCCCTTCAGGAGACCTTTCCCCTTTCCGAGACCATGATGGAAAAGCTTGCCAGGGAACCTATTGCCAGAAAGATAAAAGTTGGTATCGCAGGATGCCCTGCCTGTTGTTCATGGGCAAACGTTCTTGATATCGGTTTTGTAGGTGTTAAGAGTGGCTTTCAGGTCTTTATTGGAGGTCACGGAGGGGCAAGGGCAAAGGTTGGCGAAAAAATGGGGCTTATAACCAGCCATGACCAGGCAGTAGAGCTCGTAGCGAAAATAGCAAAACTGTTTAGGGAGAACGTAAAGATTAAATCTCGACTCGATAGGGTCATAAAAAAAATGGGAGTTGAGGAGTTCAAAAAGACGGTTGGCCTGTAAAGTGGCTTGTAAGGCCAAGGTCTTTTGGTCACATTTTAATAACAAACAGGAGGCGGTCGGCAGGCTCCTTGATGCTGCGGGACTGGCCTCCTTTCTTACCTCTGGACATTTCAAGTCCAAAACTTTTGTTCTTATAAAACCAAACCTTGTAAACGAAAGCCCTTTTCCGGTAACAACTCCTGATTGGATTGTAAGGAAACTTGTCTCCTATATACGATCCATAAACTCCAACATACAAATTGTACTTGCAGAAGGTACAGGTCAACCTGAAAAAAACACCCTGGAGATGTTTATACATCATGGCTATACAACCATTCGTGGAGTTGACTTTGTTGATCTCAATGAGGAAGACTGTGTGGCTGTGCCCCTGCCAAGGGGTAAAAAATGGCAGACCCTTTACATTCCTGCCATTCTGCAAGAGGCCTTTTTGATCTCTGTTCCCGTGCTTAAGGCCCATACCCTGGCAGGCGTTACCCTATCCATGAAAAACATGATTGGTGTCTGTCCACCGAAATTCTATCAATCAGATGGATTCTGGAGAAAATCAGCATTTCATTCCCGAATACACGAAGCAATATTTGACCTCAACATGGCTCGCAAACCGGATTTTTGTCTTTTGGATGCGACAGTGGGGCTGTCCCAGAGCCATCTATCTGGACCAACGTGTAATCCTCCAATCAATAAGATACTAGCTGGTTCAGATCCTGTGGCTATTGATGCATTTGGTGCCAAGCTACTTTCAAAAAAATGGCAAGAGATCGGCCATATCAAAATGGCCAATAACCATGTTGGTCAGGCAGATGCTGAAATTATTAAAATTCCAGTCTGATTCAGATAGATCAAGGTCAATTAATATCCTCCAATTATATGGAGCGACAATTCTAACATATAGCCGACAACTATAAACTGTATTTGATAAACGTATGATCATTCTGATAGCAAAACATCCAAAAATCTCATTTATCATTTAACAAAACCGATAAAACAAAATCCAAAAATCAATATTAAAAAATCTAATTTTTTGTCTTTCAATAATTTGACTTTCAATAAAAGAGAACATAAAATAATACAGCCAATCTCGCTACCGGTGAGCAAAACCTGGAAATTGACAACAGGCTAGGATATGCCTGGTTCTGGCTTATTATTTTATAACTACAGGCGATTAAGGAGACAAACCTATGCAATTTTTAAAGGAAGTGGTGTTTTTTTTCTTGTCTATTTTAGTTATCATATTTTGCAGGGTTGAAATGTTGGAGGCAGCACCTGCTGCAGACCCTACAATTCAAGCATCTATGATTCCTATAGTGCAACTGTCTGATATACCTTGGGAGATTTTTGCTACTATACCCATTACAAATGTTACTGATAACGACGTAGACGATGGTTGTCCCTCTCTAAATAATGGATACGCCTTCTGGTATCGCAAAAGCAAAGGTATCTATAGGTGGCGTACAAGCATGCCTTTATCCAGTGCTTCAAAGGTGGTGGATGTTTCCTCATGTACAGATATCTCTTCTTGTGGAGACAAGGTCGCTTTTAATCCTTTGTTAGTCGTAAAATACTGGGATGGAACCTCTGTTGGTATAGTGGCAACAAGCACCGCAGCAGTTATCTCGCTTTACAATGGTTCAGTGGCATATTCTCAGGCAGATGGAAGCGATTTTGAGATTAAAATCAAAAAAGGAATTGTTGAACAGCAGATTACAAATGATAGCGTTTGGGATGTGGCTCCCTCTCTTTACAATGGAACAGTAGCCTGGGTACATGATTCTCTCCATGCCCCTGAGATCTGGTACTGGGACGGCCGAAACAAAAAACAGATAAGTAACAGCAACACCACGCCAAACATGGAACCCTCACTTTATGATGGAACCATTGCATGGTCTGGGTGGGACGGGGATGCAGAGATATTTTATTGGAATGGAACAACCATAACCCAGATCACAACTGACAATGATGGTACTAGTGATGGACATCCCTCTCTGAATGATGGAAAGATAGCCTGGGAGAGGAAGACAGCCAACGGATGGGAAATATTTTATTGGAACGGGAATTCTGTAAAACAAATTACCAACAATACAGTTGATGACCGAAATCCTAGTTTGTTCAATGGCGCAATACTGTGGAGGCATTATGATGGCCATGACTGGGAAATTCAGTATGCAGAGGTGGATATTCCAAAGGCACCAACTGTTTCCACTTTGGCAGCAAGTGCTATCACCCTAACTACTGCCAATATCAATGCCGCAGTAAATCCAAATGGTCAAGAGACCACCTATTACTTTGAATGGGGGACTACCACATCTTATAATCACGAATCATCTCACAAAAATGCTGGAGCCGGATCATCGTCTGTTAATGTCTACGATGGACTTACAGGCCTTACGTCAGGTACGACTTATCATTTCCGGATTACAGCGTCTAATCCTACTGGAACGGTTCATGGTTCTGACAAGAGCTTTACCACCCAGTCTGTTGCAGTATCCCTACCCGTGATTTCCTCTGGAGATGCCGAAAACATAACTGACAATAGCGCGAGATTAACGGGTACAGTTACTCCAAATGGAACAGCTACAGAATATCGTTTCGAGTATGGAAGTAATACTACAAATTACGGATCAAATACCGGTTGGATCAGTGCTGGCAATGGTTCCGGTCCTTTGAATGTAGCAGTTGATATAGGAAACCTTAATCCAAACACTACTTACCATTTTAGACTGGTAGCACAAAATTCCGCTGGTACCGTAAATGGTAATGACAAAACCTTTACCACCCAGGCCGTGGATAATCCAATGGAGGACACAGCCCATCGATTTACAGGATGGTGGTATAACAAGAACGAACCCGGAACAGGTGTTGCCATTGAGATCAAGAACAACCATATATTTCTGGCATGGTTTGTATATGATGAAAACGGAAAATCCACATGGTATGCCTCTGGTGGTAATCTTGCAAATGACACGACCTATACTGGTGAATTAAGAAAATGGACGGGCTGGCCTTGGGGTGAGAGTTATTCAACTCCAACTAGTGAACCAGTGGGTACAGTAACTGTGGTATTCAACAAAGGAACCCAAGATAATATTATTTTTACAGCCAGCGTAGGCAGCGACGTAACATCAGGAAATTTGAACAACTTTATGGCGGATTTTGCCCCTGGCGATAAAGACTCTAGAAATCTAACTGGCTGGTGGTGGGATCCTTCCTATAACGGAATGGGCTTCTTCTTGGATGCTCGTGGAGGGAAAATGGCCATGGTTTGGTACAACTACCGGAAAAACAAAAGCTCTAGATGGTGGACGTCTGATGGCTCTTTTGCAGACGGGGCCATCACGTACGGTGATGCATTGGATGGTTGGCAAAATGGACAGTGCCCAGGTTGCAACTATAAAACCCCCAGTCGCACTCCAAATGAAGGTGGCAGCATAAATATTACATTTACCGATGCCAATCATGCCACGCTGATCACTGGAGGGACAACAGTCCACCTTGAACGTTTTAGTTTTTAATTGAAGTAAAGAAGTAAAAAGGGAGGCACGGCCTCCCTTTTTTATTGCAACCAGTTCCTTATTACTTAATTACTTACAAAATCAACTCTACAAGATCTTAAGCTTTGATACCCACATAAAAAATTTACAACAGGTATCATTTTATCTATTTTTTAATCATATTTTTATTCACCAGAAGTCGAAACTAAATAGTAGACGAAAAATACATGCAAACTTCCTTCTGATGGTCAAGAGGCTCTCCGTGACATAGATGTCAGATGTCAAAGCTGGGCTGGCAGGCAGCCATCACTGTAAAGATCATAACACTGTATGTCTAGGCCATTGACAAATATCTTCGTAAACGGGACTTATACTGCAAAAGCCTATAAATAGGACCTAGGGAAGGAATCCTGTGGCTGGAGAGATTGGCCTACTATAATTGAAGCAGGATATTTTTTGATGACAAGTACTTTGTGTTTCGTCCTTCGCCAGGCCATTTTTTACAGGGTTCGCTGACCATCCCAGATTTTATACATTGAACCTAAAGTTTATGACATCTCCATCCTGGACGATATAATCCTTGCCTTCCAGTCGTACTTTACCTGCC
>JAMOVK010000146.1 GCA_027067775.1 Deltaproteobacteria bacterium | reverse complement strand
AGGTCATGAGCAAGCAGAAATTTGAGCGTAAGAAGCCGCATGTTAACGTAGGTACCATAGGTCACATAGACCATGGTAAGACGACGCTGACTGCCGCCATCACCAGGGTATTGTCCCAGAAGGGCTGGGCAGACTTCACTCCCTTTGACGAGATAGACAAGGCTCCTGAAGAGAGGGAGAGGGGAATCACCATAGCCACGGCGCATGTGGAGTATGAGACAGAGAAGAGGCATTATGCGCATGTGGACTGTCCTGGTCATGCTGATTACATAAAGAACATGATTACCGGGGCTGCGCAGATGGACGGTGCCATATTGGTGGTTGGTGCAGATGATGGTCCCATGCCTCAGACCAGGGAGCACATACTGTTGGCGCGTCAGGTAGGAGTGCCTGCCATAGTGGTGTTTTTGAACAAGTGTGACATGGTGGATGACGAGGAGCTAATAGAGCTTGTAGAGCTTGAGCTTCGGGAGCTTCTTTCCAAGTATGATTTTCCTGGTGATGATGTGCCAATAATCAAGGGTAGTGCACTTGAGGCGTTGAACAATCCAGAGGATGAGGAGAAGACCAAGTGCATATGGGAGCTGATGGATGCCCTTGACAATTACATACCCGAGCCTGAGCGTGACATAGACAAGCCCTTTTTGATGCCTATAGAGGATGTGTTTTCCATTTCCGGACGTGGAACGGTGGTTACTGGCAGGGTAGAGCGCGGAATCATCCATGTTGGAGATGAGGTGGAGATAGTGGGTCTTCGCGAGACACAGAAGACGGTGTGTACAGGGCTTGAGATGTTTCGGAAGCTTTTGGATGAGGGTCGAGCAGGCGACAACATAGGGGTGCTGCTTCGTGGGATCAAGAGGGACGAGGTAGAGCGTGGTCAGGTAGTGGCTCAGCCGGGAACGATAACCCCACACAAGAAGTTTGAGGCAGAGGTATACGTGTTGTCCAAGGAGGAAGGTGGTCGTCACACTCCGTTTTTTGCAGGATATCGTCCACAGTTTTATTTTCGTACGACAGATGTGACAGGAATAGTTGAGCTTCCCGAGGGAGTTGAGATGGTGATGCCAGGTGATAATGTAAAGATCACGGCGGAGTTGATTCAGCCAATAGCCATGGAAGAGGGTTTGCGGTTTGCCATCAGGGAAGGTGGACGCACTGTTGGTGCCGGTGTTGTAAGTAAGATAATTGAATAAGGATCTGTCATGAGGGAGAAGATTATACTTCGTTGTACCGTATGCAAGCGCAGGAACTATACCACTACCAAGAATAAGAGAACTACTCCAGATAAGCTGGAGCTCAAAAAATACTGTCCCTTTGACAGGAAACATACGTTGCACAAAGAAATCAAAATGAAATAAGAAGATTGCAGGCCAGTAGCTCTAATGGTAGAGCACCGGACTCCAAATCCGGGTGTTGGGGGTTCGAGTCCCTCCTGGCCTGCCACTTTTTTAAATAAACAGGGGCACAGTCCAAGTGACAAAGAAAAAGGTTAGGAAGCTAAAGACAGCACAGCAGGGTATTGGTAAAGATATTGAAACCAAGGCAGTGCAAGGTGAACCAGACGCGAAAGCTGCGGCTTATTCCAGGCAGGAGCAGGTTCGGGCGCCTGTAAGCCGTTTGCAGGCGTTTAAACAGTACCTTAGAGAAGTAAGGGCTGAGTTTGATAAGATCACTTGGCCAAGCAGAAAAGAGACAATATCCATGACCATAGCCGTGCTGGCCATCTCGGTTTTTTTTGCGGTATACCTGGGGCTTGTGGATATGTCCTTGTCCAAGCTTGTGGGTAGCATAATTGATTAAACGAGAGGCTGTCTAAATGGCACATAAGTGGTATATCGTCCATACTTATTCTGGTTTTGAAAACAAGGTCAAGGCTTCTCTTGAGGAGCGTATCAAGCAGTATGGCATGCAGGACCAATTTTCTGAGATCATTGTGCCTACAGAAAAGGTCGTTGAAATTGTTAAGGGAGAAAAAAGGACTTCATCCAGAAAGGTCTATCCCGGCTACATACTTATAAAAATGGAGTTTAACAAAGAGACCTGGCACTTGGTTCAAGATACCCCCAAGGTAACTGGATTTGTTGGTGGACAGCAAAATCCGGTGCCTTTGCCAGAGCATGAGGCAGAAAAGATTATCAGGCAGATGGAGGAAAGGTCTCTTAAGCCAAGGCCCAAGTATGATTATCAAAAGGGAGAAAAGGTGATTATAACCGAGGGACCTTTTGCCAATTTTACTGGCGTGGTTGATGAGGTAAAACCTGACAAGGGAAAGGTTAGGGTGCTGGTATCCATATTTGGACGATCAACGCCTGTTGAATTGGAATTTGGCCACATCCAACGGGCCAGTTAAATTATTTTTTAATAATATCAGGAGTTAGTCATGGCTAAAAAGATAGCTGGATATATCAAGTTACAAATTCCTGCAGGGCAGGCAAGTCCATCGCCTCCTGTGGGTCCAGCCCTAGGACAGCAGGGCGTGAATATTATGGAGTTTGTAAAGGCCTTTAATGCCAAAACGGCTGATCAGGCAGGAATGATAATACCTGTCTTGATTACAGTCTATACAGACAGGTCTTTTAGTTTTGTACTGAAAACTCCTCCAGCCTCTGTGCTTTTGAAAAAGGCAGCAGGAGTTGAAAAAGGCTCTGGTGTCCCCAACAGAGACAAGGTTGGTAAGGTTACCAGGGCCCAAGTAGAGGAGATTGCCAAGACCAAGATGCCTGATTTGACAGCTGCGGATCTAAATGCGGCCATGAGAACCATTGAGGGAACAGCCCGTAGTATGGGAATAGAAGTGGTAGATTAGTGCGAAGGTGATAAGTCATGGTTAAAAGAGGCAAGAAATACCTTAAGGTTAAGGAGCTTATTGATACTACCAAGAAATATATGCTTGATGAGGCAATTGAAAAAGTGCTGGCCACCCATTATGCGAATTTTGACGAAAGCGTTGACATGGCCATCAATCTTGGTGTGGATCCCAGAAAGGCAGATCAAAATATCAGGGGTTCGGTAGTCCTTCCGCATGGAACAGGGAAGACAGTTAAGGTTTTGGCCATAGCCAAGGGGGAAAAGGCCAAGGAGGCTCAAGAGGCTGGTGCTGATTACGTTGGTGCTGAAGACGTTATTGAAAAGATTAAAAAAGGTTGGCTGGATTTTGATAAAGTGGTGGCCACGCCTGATATGATGGGCCAAGTGGGTAAAATAGGTCGCATCCTTGGCCCCAGGGGTTTGATGCCCAATGCTAAGACAGGCACGGTAACCTTTGATATTGGTAAGGCGGTCAAGGATATCAAGAGTGGAAAGGTTGACTTTCGTGTAGACAGGGCAGGTGTGGTGCACATTCCTATAGGACGTGTTTCATTTGGGGCTGACAAACTAAAAGAAAATTTTGCAGCAGTGGCCGAGACCATACTCAGGATGAAGCCAGCATCAGCCAAAGGTGCATATGTAAAAGGCGTTGCGCTATCTTCCACTATGGGGCCAGGAGTGAGGCTGGATCCTTCTGAACTAAAGAACGCTGCCGCCTAACTAAATCTGAATTGGAGATACCCGCGTTCAATTATGGACGCTTGCAAGTCAAAGACAGTAGGTACCTGGTGTTTAATGAAGCAAGAATTCGCTTCACCTACCGAGACCGGTGTGACCTCTGCCTTTGGCAGTAAAAATAACTGCCTATGGTAGAAAGGGGGGATGAAAATTGCCATTAACAAGAAAAGAAAAAGAAGCCCTTGTTGAGGAACTTAATGAAAAGTTTCAAAGGGCGGTAGCCATTACCTTGGTTAACTTCCCAGGCCTTACAGTATCCGAGGTCAACGAATTGCGTTTTAAGCTTAGGGAAGTCCAAGGCGAAATGAAGGTTGCCAAGAATACACTTTTGAGGCTTGCGGTAAAAGGAACCGATGGTGAGGCCCTGCTGGACTACTTTAATGGTCCTAATGCAGCGGTCTTTGCCTATGATGACCCTGTTTCAGTGGCCAAGGTTCTTGTTGAGTTTGCCAAGGATCATGAGGCATTGAAGCTTAGAACAGGTATTTTGAACGGCAAAATAGTTGATGCCAGTTCTCTTGAGGCATTGTCCAAGCTTCCAAGCAGAGAGGTCTTACTTAGTCAGCTCTTGTCGGTTCTTATTGCTACGCCTACCAATCTTGTACAGGTATTGGCAGCAGTGCCTCGCAAGCTTTTGTATGCACTTAAGGCAATCGAAGAAAAGAAACAATAAATTTTTTATATTCAGGAGGAACTTAGCAAATGGCAGTAACAAAAGAAGATGTAATTGAATTTATTTCAAATATGACAGTGCTGGAACTATCGGAATTTATCAAGGAACTAGAGGAAAAATTTGGGGTCAGCGCTGCAGCACCAGTAGCAGTTGCAGCAGGCGCAGCTCCAGGAGCTGAGGCCGGTGGTGCTCAAGAGGAAAAGACAGAGTTTGATGTAATCCTTGCAGATGTAGGTTCCCAGAAGATCAAGGTCATCAAGGAAGTAAGGGCGATCACAGGTCTGGGCCTTAAGGAGGCCAAGGAACTTGTTGAAAGTGCACCCAAGCCTGTTAAGGAGGGTGTTTCAAAGGAAGAGGCAGAAAAAATCAAGGAACAGATCGAGGCGGTCGGTGCCAAGGTCGAAATCAAATAGCTTCAGTTTTCTAGGGGCGCCTTGAAAAGGCGTCCCCGTTTTTGATTTTCACGGTCTAACTCATCTAAATTTTATAAAAACCTTCTACAGCCAGTTAGAGGCAGTGTCTATGTTGAGTATTCAGAATTTTCCCCTGAGAAAGAATTTTGGTAAGGTAGAAAGAATAATAGATATTCCTCACCTTATTGCAGTTCAGCAAGGGCCTTACGAAAAATTTCTTCAAAAGGATGTAAGTCCTGAGGCCAGAAAGGATATGGGCCTGCAGGCGGTATTCAAGTCTGTATTCCCCATACAGGATTTTACCGGAGCTTCCTCATTGGAGTTTGTCCAGTATTCTGTCGGAAAGCCAAAATACACTCAGGAAGAGTGTCTTCAAAGAGGCAGCACATATGAGGCCCCAGTCAAGATAGTCATCAGGCTTCTTTCCTATGATGTCGACAAGGAGACCGGTGCCCAAAGTATTCGTGATATCAAGGAACAGGAGATATATTTTGGAACCATTCCCCTTATGACCAGGACCGGTACCTTTATTATAAATGGTACGGAAAGGGTCGTTGTCAGCCAGCTCCAGAGGTCCCCTGGGGTATTTTTTGATCATGACAAGGGGAAAAGCCATTCCAGTGGCAAGCTACTCTATTCCTGCAGGGTTATTCCTGTTAGAGGCTCCTGGCTCGATTTCGAATTTGATCCAAAAGATATCTTGCACGTTCGGATAGACCGCAGGAGAAAGTTTCCAGCAACCATTCTTCTAAAGGCTATCGGTCTGACCACAGACGATATCTTGCGAGAATTTTATGATTGGGACACCTATTATGTTGAAGGAAAACTGATATATCGCAAACTGATTCCTGAGTTACTTCAGGGACAGCGGGCTACAGTGGAAGTGGTTCATCCAGAGACTGGAGAGGTCCTTCTGAAAAAGAACAGAAAGTTTTCAAAGACCATGCTAAGAAAATTGGCAGACCTTGGCATTGAGCGAGTTCCTGTTACAGAAGATGACCTTATCGGCAAGATTACTGCTCAGGATGTAGTCGATCCAGCTACAGGCGAGATACTGATTCCCAAAAACACAAGGCTTTCGGAAGATGATCTGACCGTTATTAGGGAAAATGGAATTACCGAGATCCAGACCCTTTTCATAGATGGAATAAAGGTGAGCTCTTCTATCAGAGATACCCTGCTTCTTGACAAGGTAGAGAGTCAGGAAGAGGCGATTCTGGAGATATACAGGCGGCTTAGACCAAGTTCTCCTCTTATAGCTGAGGTTGCTGAAAAGTTTTTCCATTCCCTTTTCTTCAATCCGGATACCTATGATCTGTCTGAGGTGGGACGTTACAAGATGAACCAGCGTCTAGATATGGATGTGCCTCTGAGCCAGCGAGTGCTTCTTAACTCGGACATAGTTGCCATTGTAAAAGAACTCGTGCACCTAAAAGATACCCAGGGCCCGGTCGATGACATAGATCATCTTGGCAACAGGCGTGTTCGATCTGTTGGCGAGCTAATAGAGAACCAGTACAGGATTGGTCTTGTGAGAATGGAAAGGGCCATCAAAGAACGCATGACCCTTCAGGAGGTAGAGGCCCTTATGCCAAACGATTTGGTAAATCCAAAGCCTGTTACCTCTGTTATAAAAGAGTTTTTTGGTTCAAGTCAGCTCTCACAGTTTATGGACCAGACCAACCCCCTGTCTGAGATAACTCATAAGCGCAGGCTTTCAGCCCTTGGACCAGGAGGGCTTTCAAGGGAGCGGGCAGGCTTTGAGGTAAGAGACGTACATCCTACCCATTACGGCAGGATCTGTCCCATTGAGACTCCGGAAGGTCCAAATATCGGGCTCATCGTCTCTCTTAGCGCCTACGGTAGGGTAAACGAGTATGGATTCATTGAGACTCCGTACAGACGTGTTAAGAACCGGAAGGTGACAAACGAGATTGTTTACCTTACAGCATCCCAGGAAGAAGAAGAGACCGTGTGTCAGTCTACTGTGGAGATGGACAAGAACGGGCGTATAGTAGAAGACTTTGTTGGTGTCAGGCGCAGGGGCGAGTTCATCATGGTGCCCTCTGAAGAGGTGACCATGATTGACATTGCTCCCAACCAGATGGTCTCTGTATCTTCCGGCCTTATCCCGTTTCTTGAAAATGACGATGCAAACCGTGCCCTTATGGGGTCAAACATGCAGCGCCAGGCAGTGCCCCTTTTGCAGTGTGATGCTCCAATTGTTGGAACAGGCATTGAAAAGGCTGTGGCAAGGGATTCCGGCGTTACCATCATGGCGAAAAGGGATGGCTGGATAGAGGATGTTGATGCCAACAGGCTGGTGGTTGGTTATGACGAAGATCCTGAAACAGGAAAGCCCGTTGAGGTAGAAATACACAAGCTGATCAAATATCAGAAGTCCAACCAGACAACTACCATCAACCAGATTCCGATAGTAAAACCGGGTCAGAGGGTCAAAAAAGGCCAGGTGCTGGTGGACGGTGCATCCACAAAGTATGGCGAGCTTGCCCTGGGCAAGAATGTGGTGGTGGCCTTTATGCCTTGGCGTGGCTACAACTTTGAGGACGCCATAATTGTTAGCGAAAGAATAGTTCAAGACGATGTCTACACGTCCGTTCACATAGAAGAGTTTGAGATAGAGGCAAGGGATACAAAGCTTGGCCGTGAAGAGATAACAAGAGACATCCCCAATGTTGGAGAAGAGGCCCTTCGGAATCTTGACGAGTCAGGCATTGTCAGGATTGGTGCGGAGGTAAAGGCTGGAGATATCCTTGTTGGAAAAGTCACTCCAAAGGGAGAAACTCAGCTTTCACCAGAGGAAAAACTCCTTCGAGCCATCTTTGGAGAAAAGGCCGGAGACGTAAAGGATACATCACTCAGGGTTCCCCCTGGTGTTCAGGGTGTTGTGGTGGATGCCAAGGTCTTTTCCAGAAAGGGCATCCCCAAGGATGAGCGTGCCAAGAAGCTGGAAGACATGGAAATTGCTGCGATCATGCAGGACCAGGAAGATGAGATAAACGTCATAAGGCGCACTGCCTTAAAGAAACTTGAGGAATATCTTGTTGGCAAAAAACCTGCTGTTGTCATAAAGGATGCGCGTCACAGGCTTCTTCTTGATGCTGGTAAAAAGATCACAAAAGACGCCCTTAAGAGGGTGCCACTTCACAGGCTTAGAGACCTGATTCTTGAGGGAAGAAACTCGGTCGATCCATATGTCACAGACATACTGGATTGGTATGAGTCTGAGATCGAGCGTATAAAGGAGTTCTTTGAAGGCAAGATAGAACGGCTCAAGAAGGGAGACGAGCTTCCTCCAGGTGTCATTAAGATGGTCAGGGTCTATGTTGCCATCAAGCGCAAGCTCGAGGTGGGAGATAAGATGGCAGGACGTCATGGAAACAAGGGTGTTGTTTCCAAGATAGTGCCTGTTGAGGACATGCCCTATTTTGAAGATGGCACTCCTGTAGATATCATTCTAAACCCTCTTGGAGTGCCTTCACGTATGAATGTTGGCCAGATCCTTGAGGTCCATCTTGGCTGGGGGGCCAAAAAGCTTGGAGAACAGATAGCCGAGCTTGCAAGAAAGTATGAGATAGAAAAGGTCAAGAAAAAAATGGCCGGGATATATTCCAGGGAGGAGCTTGATGCCCTGGTCTCCGGACTTTCCGATGAAGAAATAAGGGAGCTTGCCATCCATCTGGAAAATGGAGTGCCGGTGGCAACCCCGGTATTTGACGGTGCAGATGAAGCCGTCATAAAGAGGCTTCTTAAAGAAGGTGGCCAGCCTGAAATAGGTCAGGTCACCCTTTACAACGGCCTTACTGGTGAGCCTTTCAAGGAAAAGATTACCGTAGGCGTAATGTACATGCTGAAACTGCACCACCTTGTATCTGACAAGATTCATGCCCGTTCCACAGGGCCATACTCCCTGGTCACCCAACAGCCCCTTGGTGGAAAGGCCCAGTTTGGTGGTCAGAGGCTTGGCGAGATGGAAGTGTGGGCAATGGAGGCATATGGGGCAGCCTACTCCCTCCAGGAGTTCCTTACTGTCAAGTCAGATGATGTTACAGGCCGCTCCCGCATGTATGAAAAGATCGTAAAGGGCAACAACTTCCTGGAGGCAGGCATCCCTGAATCATTCAATGTCCTGGTAAAAGAGCTCCAGGGCCTTTGCATGGATATAGAATTGCTCGAATAGCAAAAAGAACGGTAGATTTACTAGCGCCTCTGTCACTAATGATACAGAGGCGTTAACAGACTAAAATTTTTCAATAAAAAATCAAAAGAGGTCTATTTATGGACGATCTTCTTTCTCTGTTTACAAAACCCAAGGATCCTTTGAATTTCAAAGCGGTCAGGATCTCTATATCTTCGCCAGAGACCATACTGAAGAGGTCTCATGGAGAGGTAAAACAGCCAGAGACAATCAACTACCGAACCTTTAAACCCGAAAGGGATGGCCTTTTCTGTGCCAAGATCTTTGGCCCGGTAAAGGACTACGAGTGTCTTTGTGGCAAGTACAAGAGGATGAAACACAGGGGTATAGTCTGCGAAAAGTGTGGTGTGGAAGTAATCCAGTCAAAGGTTCGACGCCAGAGAATGGCCCATATTTCCCTCGCAGCCCCTGTGGCCCACATATGGTTTTTGAAAAGCCTTCCAAGCAAGATAGGAGCCCTCCTTGACCTGAGTCTAAAGGAGTTGGAAAGGGTTTTATACTTTGAGTCTCACATAGTCATTGAGTCAGACTTACCAGACATTCCCGTTGGGATGCTCATGTCTGATGAGACGTACCAAAAGAACTATGAGCAGTTTGGCGACAAGTTCCAGGTGGGGATTGGCGCCGAGGCAGTGCATTACCTCCTGAGTCATCTGGACCTGGATCAGGTCTCCAAGGAACTCAGGGAAGAGATGCAAAAGACAAAGAGTGAGGCAAAGAGGAAGAAGCTTGGTAAGAGATTGAGGGTGGTGGAGGCCTTTAGAGGCTCTGGCAACCGGCCTGAATGGATGATTTTGAACGTTATTCCAGTTCTTCCACCGGATCTGAGACCTCTTGTTCCTCTTGATGGAGGCCGGTTTGCCACCTCTGATCTTAACGATCTCTATCGCAGGGTTATCAACAGAAACAACAGACTCAAGAGGCTCAAAGACCTTGATGCCCCTGACATAATAATCAGGAACGAAAAACGCATGTTACAGGAGGCCGTTGATGTCCTCTTTGACAACGGAAGGCGCGGAAGGGTTGTTACAGGCCCTAACAAGAGGCCTCTCAAGTCCCTGTCAGACATGCTCAAGGGGAAGCAGGGGCGTTTCAGGCAGAACCTTCTTGGAAAACGTGTAGACTATTCTGGACGTTCTGTCATTGTGGTTGGCCCTGAACTCAAACTCCATGAGTGCGGCCTGCCAAAGAGGATGGCCATAGAGCTTTTTAAACCCTTCATATACAACAAACTGGAGCAAAAAGGGTTTGTCTCCACCATAAAGAGTGCAAAGAAGATGGTAGAAAAGGAGGTCCCAGAGGTTTGGGACGCTCTAGATGAGGTGGTAAGGGAGCATCCTGTTCTTCTAAACCGTGCTCCAACCCTTCACAGGCTTGGTATTCAGGCCTTTGAGCCCGTGCTTGTGGAAGGAAAGGCCATCATGCTCCATCCCCTGGTATGTACGGCCTACAATGCGGACTTTGACGGAGACCAGATGGCAGTTCACGTACCCCTTTCTGTCGAGGCCCAGACAGAGGCCAGGGTACTTATGATGTCAACAAACAACATTCTCTCTCCTGCCCACGGCTCTCCAATCATCACTGCTACCCAGGATATTGTCCTTGGGGTCTATTACATGACTCGTGAAAAGCCAAAGGCCAAGGGTGAGGGCAAATCCTTCAACTCCGTTGATGAAGTGATACTTGCCTATGACGAAGGAGCTGTTGATCTCCAGGCAGCCGTCAAGGTCATGCTTGAGGGAAAGCTGGTTGATACAACTGTTGGTAGGGTGCTCCTTTATGACATAGTGCCTGATGAAGTGCCTTTTTCAATGGTCAACAAGGTTATGAGGAAAAAGGACCTTGCCCAACTCATAGACAAGGCCTACAGGGCTGCAGGCGCCAAGAAGACCTGCATCATGGCAGACAGACTCAAGGACCTTGGCTATTACAATGCCACACTTGCGGGACTTTCCATCAGTATTAACGATATGAAAATTCCTGAAAGCAAGGGAGAGATCCTTGAGCGCGCCCAGAAAGAGGTGGCAGAGGTGCAGACCCAGTACGCAGAAGGTCTCATTACCGATGGAGAGCGCTACAACAAGGTGATTGATATCTGGACCAGGGCCACTGACGAGGTTGCCAAGGTCATGATGGAGAACATGTCCAAGGATTACATTGAGGATGAGGATGGAAACAAGATAGAGATACCGAGTTTCAATCCAATCTTTGTCATGGCAGATTCTGGCGCAAGGGGCAGCAAGGACCAGATAAGGCAGCTTGCGGGAATCAGGGGCCTTATGGCAAAGCCTTCAGGTGAGATCATTGAAACTCCCATCAAGGCCAACTTCAGGGAAGGTCTTTCGGTGCTCGAATATTTTATATCTACGCATGGTGCCCGCAAGGGTCTTGCAGACACGGCCCTCAAGACGGCCAACTCTGGTTATCTCACAAGGCGTCTTGTAGATGTGGCCCAAGACTCCACCATTACCATGGATGACTGTGGCACCATTGATGGAATCGAAATGGATCACCTCATGGAAGGCGGTGAGATAATCCAGTGGGTATCCGAGAGGGTGCTTGGAAGGGTTGCTCTCATGGACATAGTTGACCCAGTAACTGGTGAGGTCCTTGTTCCTGCCAACGAGGAGATTGATGAGAAAAAGGCCAAAAAGATAGAAGAGGCTGGCATATCAAAGGTCGAGATACGTTCTGTTCTCACCTGCAGGGCTCCCTTTGGTGTATGTGCCAAGTGTTATGGCAGGGATCTGGCAAGGGGCAGCATGGTAGTTAGGGGTGAGGCCATCGGCATAATTGCAGCCGAGTCCATCGGCGAGCCAGGCACCCAGCTTACCATGCGTACCTTCCATATTGGTGGTACTGCAAGCGGTAAGGCAGAGCAGGCAGAAATACGCTGCAACGGTGTGGGAACGGTAAAGCTTGAAAAGGTGATAACCGTTACCAACGCAGCAGGCCGAGAGGTTGTGCTGAACAGGAACGGTGAGATAGTAATTGTTGCCCCGGACGGCAGGGAGAGAGAGCGCTATCCAGTGATTTACGGTGCCGAGCTGCTAGTGAAGGACGGTCAACATGTAGAGCCAGGAACCAAACTTGCCCAGTGGGATCCCTATACCATTCCAATCCTTACAGAAGTGGGCGGAAAGGTGAAGTTTGGCGACATTATAGAAGGTGTAACCATTCAAGAAAAGGTGGACCCTGTTACTGGTAAGGCCAGCAAGGTGGTTATCCAGTACAAGGCCTCTGAATACCGTCCAAGGATTTCCATCAAGGATGAAAGGGGCCGTACCAAGAAGCTTATCCAGACCAAGGGAGAGGCACGTTATCAGCTTCCTGTTGGTGCCATCATAACAGTAAACGAAGGTGATATAGTGGAACCTGGTCACATCCTTGCCAAGATTCCGAGGGAAACCACAAAGACAAAGGATATCACTGGTGGTCTTCCAAGGGTTGCCGAGCTCTTTGAGGTCAGAAAACCCAAGGAGTATGCCATCATTTCTGAGATTGACGGCGTTGTATCCTTTGGAAAGGATGTGAAGAACAAGCGTCGTATCATAATAACACCTGAATACGGTGAACCCAGGGAATATCTCATCCCCAGAGGCAAGCACATTGCCGTTCATGAAGGCGACTATGTGCGTGCCGGTGAGCCCCTAATGGATGGTGTCCTAAATCCCAACGATCTTTTGAGGGTAAAGGGCATAAAGGAACTTGCCAGGTATCTTGTTGATGAGATCCAGGAAGTCTACAGGCTCCAGGGTGTCAAGATAAACGACAAGCATATTGAGGTCATTGTTCGCCAGATGCTCAAAAGGGTAAAGATAACAAGCGTTGGGGATAGCCGCTTCATGCTTGGTGAGCAGGTGGAGCGCCATGTCTTTGAGGAAGAAAACGAAAGAATACTGGCACAGGGAGGAGAACCGGCAACTGCTGAGCCACTTCTTCTTGGTATTACAAGGGCTTCTCTTACCACGGACAGTTTCATATCTGCTGCATCGTTTCAGGAGACTACAAAGGTGCTTACAGACGCCTCTATTGCTGGAAAGGTTGATTATCTTAGAGGACTTAAGGAAAACGTCATAATGGGCCGACTCATTCCGGCGGGCACTGGAAGGGTTTATTACGATCAAAGGGACAAGGCCAGGCAGAAGGCAAAGGAGGAACAGGCCGCAGCATGACACTCAAGCTTCCCATTGCCTCATCAAGAGGAGAAGAAAAAGAGGGCAGGGCAAGGAAGTTTCAAGTGCCTGAAGCTGCCCTGCCCATAGTCAACAGGCTTAAGGCTAAGTACAGTCTGGATGTAGAAAGGGTACATATAGGTGGCAGGCCCTTTTACTTCCTTCATGTTGCAGACCTTATCCCCCTTTTTCATATGGAAGTTCACGAAAACGCTCCTGAATTTCCTTTTTGGGTAAAGATATGGGAGGCTTCCCTTGTCCTGTCGGAATTTTTGGCAAAGATGCCCCCAAAACAGGGGCAACGTATCCTTGAGCTTGGAGCAGGCATGGCCGTTCCGGGCATGGTGGCATCAAGTCTTGGCCACGATGTGACAGTAACAGATTACGAAGATGAAATAATGGACTTTGTTCGTGCCTCTGCCTTGTTCAACGAATGTCACAACCTAAGGTGTGAGGCCCTGGACTGGTTTAAGCCTCGGGAAGATCTTGGATATTTTGAGGTCATAGTAGGATCTGAACTCTTGTTCCATCCCCGTTTTTTTCAGCCCCTTCTTGATGTGATGAAAAGATATCTTGCTCCTGGTGGCGTTATCTACATGTCTCACAGGGCAGACAGAGAGACTCTCTTCCCCTTTTTCAAAATGGCAGAGGACGATTTCGCAATAGCCATGCAAAAACACCGCTTTAAAAGCAGGGACAAGGAACTCGACGTACTGCTTACCAGGCTGAAGAGGAAACAGCACTGATTTTTGAATGTCGTTTTTAAAGACGGTTAAAAATCAACTGTGAATTCCCTTTCTCCCTCCTTTACTGGTAGTTCTGTTACATGCACGTTACTTACCCTGGCATGGGGTGGCCCCTGGTTCAACCAGACAACAAGCTGCTGGATTTTTTCTTCAGGACCTTGGGCCTCTAGTTCCACAGAACCATCAGGCATGTTTTTTACCCAGCCTGTAAGCCCTAAGGCCCTGGCTGTATCCAGGGTAGATGCCCTGTAAAAGACCCCTTGAACCCTTCCTGTGACCTTGGCATGTATCCGTTTCATGTCAAAGCCCTCCCTTCTTCTATTTCTTTCCTACCAGCTTAAGAAATTCCTCTTCGCTAATGGTTTTGATGCCAAGTTGTCTGGCCTTTTCCAGTTTGGAGCCCGGGTTTTCTCCAACAACTACATAGTCTGTATGCCTTCCTACCGTTGACTGCACCTGTCCTCCAAGTTCCATTACTAGTTTTTTGGCCTCTGACCTTTTCATGGACTTGAGGGTTCCGGTAAAGACAAAATTTTTCCCTTCCAGGGGCAGGGCGCTTGTTTCTTTTTTCATGGGCTCTATTACTATTCCTGCATCGAGCAGCCTTTTTATGAGTTGTCTGTTTTTTTCATCTCTGAACCATTTATAGATACTGGTGGCAACCTCGGGGCCGATTCCCGGAATGGCCTCAAGTTCTTCAAGTGAGGCATTCATTATATTTTCTAGGCTCCCAAAGTGTTTTGCCAGAATCTGGGCTGTTACCTCACCTACATGCCTTATGCCAAGGGCAAAGAGGAAGCGGGGCAGTGTGGTATGTTTGCTTTTTTCTATGGCATCTAACAGATTTTGTGCAGATTTTTCTCCAAAGCCTTCGAGAGAGAGCAGATCCTCCTTTTTTATGTGGTAGAGGTCCGGAATGTCGCGGATTATGCCTGCCGTGATGAGTTGTTCCACGACCTTGGGGCCAAGCCCTTCAATGTCCATGGCAGGCTTGCTCACAAAGTGGGCAATCCTTTTGGCCAGCCTTGGAAAGCAGTCTGGGTTGGGGCATCGATATATGGCCTCACCAGGTTTTTTTACAAGGGGAGAGCCGCACACGGGGCAGTATTTTGGCATGACAAATGGTTTTTCCTTGCCAGTACGTCTTTCCTTAAGGGGCTTTACAACTTCTGGAATCACGTCCCCTGCCCGACGGACTATAACCCAGTCTCCAATGCGAATATCTTTTCTCCGGATCTCATCTTCGTTGTGCAGGGTAGCCCTGCTTATGGTCACCCCTCCCACCTTTACAGGCTCCATGATCGCAACTGGAGTGACAGCCCCTGTCCTGCCAACGCTCAGGATGATGTCTTTTATCCTTGTAATACCCTGGGCAGCCTCAAATTTGTATGCTATGGCCCATCTGGGGCTTCTTGCCTTGGTGCCAAGTCTTTCTTGCAGCTTCAGATCATTGACCTTGATAACTACGCCGTCTATTTCATAGTTGAGCTGCGGTCGGAGCTTGGCCAGGTCCTCGTGATATTTTATTGCCTTTTCTATACCTTTTACCTTTTTGATAAGCGGATTTACGCGAAGTCCCCACTTTCTTAAGGTATGAAGGATTTCCCACTGGGTTTGAAAACTGTGGCCTTTCACACGTCCCACTCCGTAACAAAAGATGTTGAGCGGTCTGCTGGCAGTGACCTTTGGATCAAGTTGTCTGAGTGAACCTGCAGCTGCATTTCTTGGGTTTGCAAAGGTTGGAAGCCCCTGTTTTTTTCTTTCTTCGTTTAGTTTTTCAAAGGCGTCTTTCTCCATATATACTTCGCCTCTGGCTTCAAGGAGTTCCGGTATTGGCACCTCTATGGAAAGGAGGCGAAGCGGTATGGAGGGGATGGTTCTAAGATTGTTGGTCACATCCTCTCCGTTGTAACCGTCGCCCCGGGTAGAGCCTAAGACGAATACGCCCTTTTCATAGACAAGTTCTACGGCCAAACCGTCTATTTTAGGCTCTAGGGTGTACTCTATATCATGATCTATGTTCAGAAGCCTCTTTATCCTTTTGTCAAATTCCCTGATTTCTTCAGGCGTGAATGCATCATCCAGGCTCAGCATGGGAATGTGGTGAGGGACTGTGCGAAACTTGTCTGAAGGGGGCGCTCCGACCCGTTGTGTAGGAGAGTCTGGAGTAATGGTTTCAGGGTACTGCTCCTCAAGGGCCTTAAGCTCCTGCATAAGGGCGTCATATTCCTCATCGCTTATGACAGGAGAGTCAAGTACATAGTAGCGATAGTTGTGATAGTTTATTTCTTCCCTGAGCTTTTTTATCCTTTCAAGTACTTCTGGAGGGACTGCCATCCTTCTATTCCTCTACTATTTCAAAGTTTAAGTGACGTCTGGCCTTGTTGATACCAATAAGCCTGAGCACTATTTCTTGGCCTAATCTGTAGATTTTTCCTGTCCGTTTACCCCTTAGGAGATGTCTTTTAGAGTCAAATTCGTAATAGTCATCCGCCATGTCCACAAGCCGTACAACGCCTGAAATGAAAATTTCCTTTAGTTCCACAAACATGCCAAAGGAAGTAACTCCGGTTATGATTCCATGAAACTGCTCGCCTATCTTGTCTTCCATATAGCGTATCTTGAGCCGTTCAAGCATTTCGCGTTCAGCCTCCATGGCGATTCTCTCTCTACGGCTCAGGTGTTCTCCAAGAGGAATGAGCTCCTCTTTGGAATATACAGGCCTCTTTCTGATACGTCTCAGATTGCCCTTTAAGACCCTGTGTACAACCAAGTCTGGATAACGTCTTATTGGAGATGTGAAATGGAGATAGGTTGGGGAGGCAAGGCCAAAATGTCCCTTGTTTTCAGGAGAATAGACAGCCTGGTTCATGCTTCTAAGCAACATTGAATTTATCACGTATTCCTCTGGTTTACCCTCAACCATTCCAAGGATTTTCTGAAACCAGAAGGGGTCTATTTTCTTGGGAGTCTTTATGTTGTAACCGAGACTTCTGAGATACTCCACAAGGTCGTCGATCTTTTCCCGCTCTGGCGGTTCATGTATACGATACAGGACAGGTATGTTACGTTGGGAAAGGAAACGGGCCACTGCCTCGTTTGCAGCTATCATGAATTCTTCGATTATCCTGTGTGCCATGCTCCGTTCTCTGAGCACGATACTTTCTAGTTCTCCAGTAAGACCAAGAATCACTTCTGGTTCAGGCAGGTCAAAGTCTATGCTGCCGCGTTCCTGCCGTTTTTTCATGAGAAGTTTGGCCAGCTCCTCCATTTCCCTTATTGTTTTCAGGAATTTTTTATGCCTGTTCAGGAGCTTTTTATCCTGGCCATCGAGAAGCTTTTGAACCAGCTTGTATGTGAATCTGTAGTGGCTTCTCATAACTGCCTTGAAGAAGCTGGCCCTTTTTACGTTTCCGTCCTTGTCAAAGCTTATGCGGGCAACCATTGCCAGCCGGTCTTGTTCAGGTACAAGGCTGCACAGTCCGTTTGAAAGCTTTTCGGGAAGCATGGGTATGACTCGGTCCGGAAAGTAGACGCTTGTTCCTCTTTCTAAGGCGTCGCTGTCTAGAGATGAGCCTTTTTCCACATAGTGGCTTACATCTGCTATGGCAACAGTGAGTACAAATCCGCTTCTTGTCTTTTTTACATGGACCGCATCGTCAAAGTCCTTTGCATTTTCTCCGTCTATAGTGACAAGGGGAAGCTGTCGTATGTCTTTTCTGCCAGACAGATCTTCCTTACGTATGCTTTCGGGCAGTTCCTCTGCCTGGAGCATTGCAGGCTTGGAAAATTTGTTTGGTAGCTGATACTTGTTTATAACTATTTGGGACTGCACCTCTATGCTTTCAGGATCTCCAAGAACCTTGACTATCTCGCCTTCAGCGGTGGTTCCTGTTTTAGAAAAGTGCAGGATCCTGGCAACTACTGCCATGCCGTCTATGTTGCCATACTTTTTGGGATTTGGAATTAGGATCTCAAATCGCAGGCGTTCATTTTCAGGGATTACCACACCCAAGTTTCTGCCCGCATGAAATATTCCTACCACCTCCTGAACACTTCTTTCATTTATCCTTATTACCGCCCCCTCTGGTCCTTTGGCTGTATCCTTTTCAATTCGGGCAGTGACCATGTCTCCGTGCACTGCTCCCTTGAGCTTGCGTGGAGGTATAAATACATCTGGTTGTTCACGGTCCTGGGACTGGACGAATCCAAAGCCGTCTGGATGGATGGTTATGGTACCTGTTATGAGCTTCATCTGTCTGGTCAGGCCGTAGCGGTTACCTTTGAGTAGGGTAACATCACCTGAACGCACAAGTTCCTTTAGTAGTTTTTTGGCTGTTTTGCGTTTTTCAGGAGGCAGATGGAGGTTGTGTATGATTTCCCTCATGTAAAGAGGGTGGCCAGCGGTCTTTAACACAGACAGTATTGATTGTGTTGATATGGTAGGGTTTTTTTTCTTTTTTCTTCTCATAAATCTGACTATAAGGGGGGTGAATTAGGGGGTCAAGCCATACCAACGAAAACTTTTTCAAAGCGACTCTTGAGAGTTTGTGAAATTCAAGTAAACTGATAACGTCTTTTCTGACGGGGATGAGGTGACGAAACGGTTTCCCATTTGATGCTATAGCTAGGTTAAGCAAAAATAAAAAGGAGGTAAGTTATGAGGTTTTTGGGATTAGGATTAATTTTAACATTTTTAATTGCCGGTTGTGCAGGCGTTGGTGTCCAGGTAGATGATCAGCTTCACGCCACCAGACAGGTTTTAAATGAGGCAAAGGCAAAGAAGCTAGACAAAAAGTGCCCAAATGAGTATAAGGAGGCGGAATTATTGCATAAAAAGGCTGTAGCGCTGTATAAGGCCTGCCGTCCTGAAGAGGCTGCTTCTGTTGCCAAGCAGGCATACGACAAGGCCAAGTCTTTGTGTCCGCCAATTCCTTGTCCTCCAGCATGCAAGAAGAAGGTCGGGCCAAAAGACAGTGATGGAGACGGGGTCATAGATTCCCTTGACAGATGTCCCAACACTCCAAAGGGGGCGACGGTAAACAAAGTCGGTTGCTGGGTGGTAAAGGGCCTGCTTTTTGATTTTAACAAGGCAGACATTAAGCCTCAATATTACAAAAATCTTGACGAAGTTGTAAAGGTTCTGAAGGCTAATCCAGGCTTGAAGGTGGAAATCCAGGGCCATACCGATAATGTTGGTTCTGCCGCCTACAATATGAAGCTTTCTCTTAGACGTGCCCAGGCTGTTGCAAACTACCTGATACAACATGGTATTTCTCCTTCAAGGCTTACGGTAAAAGGTTATGGCTTCACAAGGCCTGTGGCCTCTAACGATACTCCTGAGGGAAGAGCCCTAAACAGGAGGGTCCAGATAAAACCACTGTACTAAGTCCTTAAATATCCGCATTGTTTGAGTATGGGCTGCGTCTTTTATGGCGCAGCCTTTTTTGTGCCCTTGATCTTTTGACGTGCTTCAAAAAAGATATTACGCTGATAAATGGAACAAGACATATACGGATGGGGGATCCTTGGGGCGCAGAGCGTGGAATGTTTCCATTACCATGGATGACTGTGGCGCCATTGATGGAATCGAAATGGATCACCTCGCTGGTTGTGATCAGGCATTGCAGATTGGCCAAGATCTACAAGCCAACATCAAAATGTTATTATTTGAAATCCTTTTTCAATGTAACTGGCAAGGCTTGGATGTCCAGACATATCGCCAACAATGGCAAGACCTATCTTTTGAGCATCTTGCAAGGTGCCCATCTTGTTTGCACAGGCCTTGCAGACGCCTTCTACAAGCCCCCTTTCTTTTACTTTAGTCCACAGACTATGGAGAAAGTGGTTTTCTTGTTCCAGGCTAGGTATGAGCTTGGTAGAGGCCCCCTCTATAATTATGCCAATCTGATAAGATCTGTCTGACATGTCCAGTGCGTTTAAGAGAACATGAATGAAGCACATTTCCTCACCGTTAAATACCACGAGCATCACTTTTTTCATGGGATTCTCCTGTTTTTAAAGTCTGGTGGTGCCTAATTCCAGATGCCAGAGTCTTTTAAATGATTTTATTATATCAATTCTTTGCTGGCAAAGCTGATCCATTAGTCGTTCAAAACGAGCAAAGGCCTTCTGATCCTCTGCTTCGAACCTGTCAAATACTTTATCGCAGAAGTACCATGTGCATCTGTATGAACGTTCACACCTTTGTAAGGTACAGCCCTTTTCTCCAAGAAACTGGCAGGGTTCAGTGTCTTCCTGTGTGCAATCAAAGGGTCCAAAACATTCGCCTAATGCACAAAAGATTATTAGATCTTCAAAGTCCGGGAAGCCGTGTCGATTCACACAGCATGGGTTTTCACATTCTTTGCATACTTTTTCAATATATCTTCGAAAATATGGCTCAAGGGCCGTATAGGTTCCTTTCAGACATTTTGACATATGATGGATCTGTCTTGCCAGTTTCGTATCGAGGGTCATGGCATGACGGATTTTCACCCGTGCCCACTCTAAAGAGTCTACATTTCCAAATATTATTTCTGGAAAATCCATATAGAGTCCTTTTATATAGAATAATTTAAAGTTCAAAGAGTTTCCAACAAAGTACAATTTCTAAGAATCAGTATGTCAAAAGAGGAAGTGTTAATCCAGTGCAATTCTAAATTCTATAAAAATTTTCCAAGTAGATCTTTTAAAGGACCACTTTGTCCATTTTGTCCATTGTTTATTTAAATTGGTATAAGATGTTTCTCTGCTACTTCAGTTTCAGTTTTAGATCACGCATGGCAAGGATGTTGTCTACTAAAATAGGTCGGTTATTTGGTTGTCTAAGTGATAAGATTGGATTTTGCTCGAAAAAGATGTAAGGGAAGAGACAGATGCCTTTTCTAGGAGCACATACATCAATTGTCGGCGGACTTCACAATGCCTTTGAAAGGATGGTAAAGATAGGAGGCCAGGCCCTTCAAATTTTTACTCGGAATCAACGTCAATGGAATGCACGATCTTTAGAAATTAACGAGATTAGACAATTTCGGCTTGCACATTTTAGATGTGGCAAGCCTTTTATCGTCTCTCATGCATCTTATCTGATAAATCTTGGTACGTATAAAGGGGATCTTGCACAGAAATCAGTGGTTGCTTTAGCAGAAGAATTGAAAAGATGTCAACATCTTGGTATTCCTTGGGTAGTGGTGCATCCAGGTAGTCATGTAGGATGCGGTATTGCACAAGGTGTTAAAAATGTGGCTGACAATCTGAAACAGGCTGTTAAGCTTGCTGGAGCCGATAACAAGGTTGGTATATTGCTTGAAACAGTGGCTGGTCAGGGTACCAGTATAGGAGGAAGATTTGAAGAAATAGCCCATATTATTAAGGTATCTGCCCTTGGCCCAAGGATTGGGGTATGCGTTGATACCTGTCATATTTTTGCTGCTGGATACGATATAAGAAGCCGGGAATCTTATGAAAAGACCATGAAAGTACTTGATAAGACAGTTGGTCTTCAC
>JAMOVK010000145.1 GCA_027067775.1 Deltaproteobacteria bacterium | reverse complement strand
AGCCGCTTTTTTTTAACATATCACAGACCTGTTCCTGTGAATAAAAACCCTGAATAGATTCGGCCAGATAAACATAGGCCTCTCTATCTCCTGAAATCATGCCCCCTATAGACGGAAGTATCTTGTGTAGGTAAAATCTGTATAACTGCCTGAAAATTGGAAGAGAAGGCCTTGAAAATTCAACAACAGCTCCCTTTCCTCCAGGCATAAGCACCCTATACATTTCAGAAAATCCCCTTGGCAGATCTGCCAGATTCCGTATGCCAAAGGCCACTGAAAAACCTGCAAAGCTCTCAGAAGCCAAGGGGAGCTTTTCACCGTCTCCACAAACTACATGAATTCCTTCAGCTTCTGCAGGACTGAGAGATTGAACACCAAAAGCCAGCATGTCCAAACAAAAATCCAGGGCCACCACCGTTGCCTTGGTCTGCCTGTATATCTCTTTAGAAAGTGGCAGTGTTCCTGCACATACGTCCAATATAGGTCCTTTAAGTCCTTGAAGATTTTTTACGGTTTTATATCTCCACAGTCGATCCATGCCCATACTAAGCAAAGAATTCAAAAAATCGTACCTGTCGGTTACTGCAGAAAACTTCTTTTGAACAAAATCCTTTTTTTCTTTTCTAGAAGGTACAGGCATCGTTTACACCTGAGCAATTACTGGAAGGGTAGGAAGACGACCCATCTGATAAAGCAGTTTAAAGAAATGATCGAGGCCTTTTATTTTTAATCGACTTAGATCAAACTCTATTCCCTTAAGATATGACAGACACTCTACTTGAGGCATTGGTATTCTGCCAGCTACCAGTGCACTGATTTCATCGAGTCGTGCTGCACCATGTCTGTATGCCTCATCGAGCCTCTGTTTCAGTAGGGCAAGCTCTGCAGAATCAGAAAGACCAGCATCCTTTCTTACTGCCCACAGGGCAAAGACAAAAGGCAGGGACGTGGTTTCATACCAGATAGAGGCAAGATCGTATGAATAAAAGTTGTGATCCATCCTCTTGATTCTCAAAGCCTCATCTCCTATTGACAAATAGGCAACAAGGTCGTCTCGTTTTTGAAAATCAAGAAAATTTCCAGAGATATAGTCTGGATTTAATCCATTAAAGTATTCAAGTATAATGTACAGGAGATTTATAGAAGTTGCCGATTGTTCGGTAAGACATATCTTTTTGCCAGAAAGTTCATAGATGGGAAGCCGGCTGTAGAGCACCACACTGCCAACAGTGCCTGTGGCACTAATGCAGTAGTCCTTTAAGACAAAGTAGTCTTTAAAATCCATTCCATAGGCAAATGATGATATAAGGCCAACGTCTATTTCCCCCTTCTTAAGCATGGCATTTAGACACGACGGGGTATCCTCAACTATCTGCCAACCCTCAAGAGGCCCCTGCTCCTTTAAGGGTACAAGGAGAGGGGCAGTGTTTATGAAGTTAACAACACCAAGCCTGTAAATTCTATGTTCCTTTTTGTCCTCAGGGCTCAAACTGTTCAATCCTTTCCTCTACAGACTCAGAACAGAGAAATTCAAAAACCTCATGTGCCTTGCACGGCATGTATCTCAGGATCAAAAATCGTGCTGTAGCGCCTTCTGTTAGGGAGCCGAAAAATCTTTCAAATCCTAATGCCTTGGCCCCGCCAAGGGTCGCTGCCTTAAACAATATAGCAGGTTCAATAGAGGGATAGGCTCTAAAGGCTGCCCTCAACTGGCTGAGTATAGACAAATTGCTGTTACTTGCAAGGCTGTCTGTTCCAAAACAGATTCGTTCTACTTTCTGAACAATCTTGTCTATCCTCGGCATGGATCCAGAAATGTAAAGGTTGCTTTCAGGGCACAGACACACCCATGCGCCCCTTGAGCCCAGAATGTCCAGATCCGTGTCATCCAGAAAGGTACAATGAACACACATGGTTTTCTCATCAAGAAGCCCCTCTTCATCAAGAAGCCGAACTGGAGAAGGAGAAGACCTAAAAAATCCATCTACATCTCTGTTCTTTTCCCTGAGTATCTCTGCTATTGGTCCCTTTCCTCTAGTGACAAACTCCAATTCCTCACGGGATTCGGCAACGTGTATGGAAAAGGTAAGCCCCCTTTCCTGGCAAAAAGCCTTTATGGCACAAAGCGCCTGTCTCGAACAGGTATAAACAGAATGGGCGCTTAATGACCAGCTAATAAAGAATTCTTCAAGACACCTAACCATATCATTTGTGTCAAACCAAAGGGCCTTCGGATGAATAACCTCTAAGAAAAAATGGATAAACATACTGTCTTCTCTAACTGTTGATTCCATAGATGGCGAAAAGACAGGACTGTTTAGAACATCCCCCAGAAGTACTGTTCCGGCCTTTTTTGAAAGACCCATGCCAAATTGTAGGGCTTCCACATACTGTTCCTGACTCGCAGTAGCATTAAGCCCCATAAGCTGTCTAAGCCACCTTGAAAAGCCAAGCCCTCTTTCTATCTTGTCTTTCATCCACGACAGCGTCAGATGGGAGTGACAGTTTACAAGGCCTGGCATTATGAGTCCCTCTTCTATGTCTAAGACATTGGTTCCTGGAGGAACAACGCCTTTTAGGTGAGAAAAATGACCAACGGCAGCAATCTTATCTCCATGGACAAGCACCGCCCCGTTTTCTATTGGAGGGGTTGATACTGGTATGACCAACGGCGCCCTGCAGAGCCATGTCTTTTCCATGGAGATCACATTACAGGACTGTAGTCCATAAGCCTCTGCCTGGGCTCAAAACCAGCATCCCTAATATGCCGCCGTATATCCTTTTCAGAAAGCCTGTGACTAACTCCCGCTGCAGCCACAACATTTTCTTCAATCATGGTACTTCCAAAATCATTGGCCCCAAAAAATAGGGCCATTTGGGCAACTTTGTATCCCTGGGTCACCCATGATGCCTGGATATTTTGGAAATTGTCCAGAAAGATACGGGAAATGGCAAGAACTTTCAGATATTCATGGGCTGTGGCAGGCCTGCAATCAATAGCTGTATTTCCTGACTGAAAAGGCCATGGAATAAATGCAGTAAAACCACCTGTTTTGTCCTGTAACTGCCTCAGTCTTGAAAGATGCTGAATCCTGTCCTCGAAAGATTCTATGTGTCCAAACATCATGGTTGCAGTTGTTCTAAGGCCAAGGCTATGGGCGGTTTCCATTACACCTAGCCATTCGTCACTGTTTGCCTTTCTGGGAGCAATCTGTTCCCTTATTCGGTCAACAAGGATCTCTGCACCACCACCAGGAATTGAATCAAGCCCGGCAGATATGAGTCTTTCCAGGACATCTCTTATAGACAATCCAGATAGTTTGGCAAAATGTATGATCTCTGGTGGTGAAAAACCATGACAGTGTATATCAAAAGTTTTTATAAAGCGGAGCATTTCCTCATAAAATTCCAATGGAAGATCAGGATGCAGTCCTCCTTGAAGAAGTATCTGGGTTCCACCAAGGGCCTTGGTTTCCTCTATTTTTCTGCCAAGTTCGTCAAAAGACAGTACAAAGCCCCCCTCTTTTTCAGGTGCGCAGTAATAGGCACAAAACTTACATCCAGAAATACACACATTGGTGTAGTTTATATTCCGGTCAATAACATAGGTTACTACAGGTTCCGGATTTTTTTCGAATCTCTTTAAGGAGGCCAAGTGGCCAAGTTCATGGAAACTGACATTGTGATAAAGATCCGCCGCCTCTTGTTCATCTATTCTTTGGCCTGAGCAGACCTTTTCTACTATTTGGTTGACCATCTTTAATGAGAAATAACCTTTACAACGTTATAAAGGGTGTCCCGTTCAACAGGAATCCTGCCAGCAGAGGTTATAAGATATTCTATCTCCTTGTTAGAAAGGGCCTGGGATGTCTCTCCACCAGCCATATGAGTAATCTTTTCTTCGAGCACGGTACCGTCCAGGTCATCTGCGCCAAAACTAAGTGCCAGCTGTGCCACCTTTGGACCCAACATGACCCAGTATGCCTTTATGTGTGGAAAGTTATCGAGCATAAGTCTAGAGACCGCGATATTTTTTATGTCATCAACCCCACTTGTTGGAGCAACATCTTCAAGACCAGTGTTTTTGGGATGAAAGGCAAGGGGAATAAAGCACATAAATCCTCCGGTTTCGTCTTGTGCCTCCCTTAGGGCCATCATATGTTCTATCCTTTCCTCAATGGTCTCTATATGGCCATAAAGCATTGTGGCATTGGACTTAAGTCCCAATCTGTGGGCTGTCTTGGCCACCTGCAGCCAGTCATCCCCAGGCAGTTTTTCAGGACAAAGTTTTTGCCTTATCCTGGGGCTGAAGACTTCAGCCCCTCCTCCTGGAATAGAACCGAGCCCCGCCTCTTTTAATTCTACAATGGCCTCTTCAATGGACTTTCCTCCCATCCTTGCGATGTGGGCTATCTCTACACATGTAAAGGCCTGGATATGGATATCCGGCTTGACCCTTTTGATTTCCCTCAGCATATCCATGTAATAAGAATAGGGAAGCTCAGGATGGATTCCCCCAACAATATGAACCTCTCTTATTGGTTCATCCAGCCGTTCCTCTACCTTGGACACTATTTCTTTGATTGTCATGCAATAGGCACCAGGCTTGCCCTTTTCTTTGCCAAAGGCACAAAACTTACACAGGTTTGTACATACATTGGAATAGTTTATGTGCTGATTATAGATGTAATAGGTGTACTGGCCGTTCTTTTTTTCTCGTACTTTATTTGCCAGAAATCCTAAAGAACAAAGATCTGGGGTTTCATAAAGCCTGATTCCGTCATCCCTGGAAAGTCTTTCACCATCCATGACCTTTTCATATATGTCTGAAAGCCCTGATCTTTTTATAGATTCTTCAATAAATGATTCAGCCATTACTGTTCCTTTTCCTGCCTGTTGTTATCTTCATCAGGCCTTATCTCTCTGATTACCACCTCAAACTTAAGGACCTGACCGGCAAGAGGGTGATTAAAGTCCACCATTATGGCCCCTGGCCATATATCTCTAACTATGGCCGGCCTTGTTATGCCAAGCTGATCCGGCACTTTCACTATCTTGCCCTGCTCCACTGGTCCAGAAATACGCTCGACCGCAACAAGCATCTGTTTTTTGGGATCATACAAGCCGTATGCATAATAGGGATGCACTGTAATGGTCTTTACATCTCCTGGTGCAAGACCAATTATTCCTTCTTCAACCGGTTTTGGGAAATCACCCTTTCCACATATAAAACTTGCCGGCCCTCCGCTCTTTTCAGATGAATCGACAACCTTACCTGATACAAGACGTACAACAAAATCCATAATGACCCTGCAACCCTTTTGCACAACAGGTGTCT
>JAMOVK010000144.1 GCA_027067775.1 Deltaproteobacteria bacterium | reverse complement strand
AAGACATTACAAGTTCATTAAACTAGCCCGCCCCTAAAAACAAAAAGATTGTACCTTGATAATCTTGCCACTGGATTTTAGTCGCATGATCATTATACTTACTGACATATTAGGCTCGGGCAGCAACCTAAGTAAAACTGCGCTTCATTTAAATTAAAACATGGTCAACACAAGGGAATAGAATGACCAGCAGAAAAAAGGCCATAATTAATTTGCTAACCAGGGAATGGCTTTTATTTGGCTCCCTGGCCGGACTTATAATTTCAAGCCTGTTTCTAAAAGGTGTCCCTCGTATCACAAAGGCTGATATAGACATCCTTTTTCTGCTTTTTTCTCTATTTGTAACTGTCAAGGGGCTTGAAAATAGCGGATTTATCAAAAATGTGGCCCTGAGACTAGAAGGAAAGTCCTTGGTTGCCCTGAAACTCACACTTGTCACTTTTTTTGCATCCATGATCTTTACAAATGATGCCGCCCTGGTGGTAGTGGTTCCAATTACACTGGGTCTGAAATTTAAAAATACAGAAGCTCTGGTCATACTGGAGTCCCTTGCAGCAAATGCAGGTTCTGCCATGACACCCTTTGGCAACCCTCAAAATCTTTACATTTACTGGTACTACAACATCCAGCCCCTGACATTCTTTGCTGCCATTGCCCCCTTTTCCATTGTTTTTTTGATCATACTGATTCTGTGTGCCTTGTATCTATCAGACAGACAGCACCATTCCAAGACAGACTCAGAGGGCATATTTTTTGGAAAAAGAGGACTTTTTTACATGGCTGCAAATCTGGTGGTAATCTTGACCATATTAAAGGTCTTACCCTTAGCTGCAGCGATGGTCCTGGTGCTTTTTATACTCGTCTTTGACCCTAAGTGTTTCAAGATCGACTACGGCCTGCTTTTAACCATGCTATGCTTTCTTGGGATATCAGAAAACATGAAGGCCATTTTTCAGTCTATCATAGAACATTCAGACCACATATTCTTGCTGTCTTCTCTCAGTAGTCAGGTGATCAGCAATGTCCCTGCTGCCCTGCTCTTTGCCAAGTTCACTTCCAACTGGAAGGCCCTTTTATGGGGAACAAATGTAGGAGGTTTTGGAGGACTTATCGGCTCTCTTGCAAATCTTATTGCCTATAAAATCTATATATCATCCCAAGAAGATGTAAATGTGACCGCCTTTACAAGAAAGTTCGTGGTTGCCAACTATGTATTTTTCACCGTTGGCATCATGCTCTTTTATCTGTTTAAGCCATATCTTTACTGAGTTTCAAGGTGACAAAGAAATTGGGCGAATCCGCAACATCCTGCTTACCACATGACCTGTCAAATCAAAGACCTGCCTGCTTCCATCTATAATGACAGAATCCCCTGTAACCACCACCTCCCTGTCATGTGCTATCTCTTTTTCCGGCCCCTTTATCAGCACACAGCCGCCATCAAACCCTGACCTACACAGCCAGCTGCGAATCCTGGCACAAAACCTACCGCTATTGGAATAGGGGGCGTCAAGAAAAAACACAAGCCTTCTTGGTCTATAATTCTGGAACACCCTTTCCATAAGTCTCCATGCCTGTACAGTTTTATCAGAAGGGCTAAAGCTGCGGAAAACCCCGCTGATATCCCTTACAAAGCCATCATCACACCTTATCACTGGCAGCCCCCGCAGGGCACTCTCCAGGGTTATAAAACAGTTGTAGCCGTCTACAAGTACTTCCTTCTCGAAAAGGTTACCTACCCTAAGCCTTTTTCGCCTTCGCCTAAGACACGTATCACGTGGGAAAACAGCCCTAAAAAGCAGGTTACGATGGAGCCTGTTAAGCTGATAGTGGTTGCCAACAAAGGTTATTGCAGAATTTCTAGCATATCCCCGAGCAAGCAGAAAACGAATATCCTTTGCCGCCTGCCTCAAAACAGAAAGCTCCCTGTCAGAAGGCCATTCTACGCCCTTCATAGCTTAAACCTTTACCCTTTTCACAATCTGAAGACATGGGCCAGGGGCCTTTTTTACAGAATGATGCAGTTTTAAAAAGCTCAAGTCAAATTGGATAATAGCCCTCTATCACTTGCCTGATCTTTTTATTTCCTGATATTGGTAAACTTTGCTCCTTCAAGGGTGATATTAAACATAAGCCCCTGGTTGCTAAACACAAAACCAACCACTGGATCTTTAAAATCGATATTGTTGATGTCTTCACCGACACCCCACTTTGCAATGGCAACGGAACCGTCAACCCCAACCTTCCAGCCATCACTCCTTCGAAAATCCCTAAGAGCCCTTTGGGTAAGAAATACCACAATTATTGATTTTCTCTGGACTCCAAGCTGCAAGCCAAAAGATGCGCCTACAGTATTATAGTAATCAACTATCCTGCCACGCACTAGCAAGGCCCCTTCCCCATACTCGCCCCCGAACCAGAAACCCGCTTTGTACACATTTGGGAACACCAGATAGCCCGCTGCCCTTGACAGAAATCTTCCACCCCCTCGTACCTCCCTTTTAAAGACCTGGATAGTAGCAGGAATTTCAATGGCAAGTTCGGCCTTGGATGCTCCCTTGGCCTGGTCAGTGTACGTAAAAACCAACAGATTAAAAACAAGCGACACCAGAATCAGCTTCCTGAAAACGATTAAACATTTTTTTATCAATACCATCCAGGCCTCCCTTTCTCCATTTCTCCAAAATGACGCACCTTTTTTTATCAATGCCAAAACCATTGCACTAAGGATGCCAAAGACACGGGGAGCATTTTAAAAAATTACATCACCTTTCTTAATCAAAATATGAGAACAAAGATCACCCGACACGAATAGACCGTAAGGTCTCAATTGCGATAATGATCCACAGGAGCCAGCTCTGATAGATACTCACCTTTGTCCACAAAAAATTTTCGCATCTCAAAACACAGGCCACACTTTGAGCCATAGCGTTTTTGAGCAGGACGAAAACCTTCTGCAGAGGCATGCCTATACAGTCCGGAAACGCCTTCCTGATAAAGGATGGAAATTATCGGATATCTTTCAGGATTAAGGGGCCGGCCAAGGTCTTCCACCCTTATGGCAAGACCACTGCACAGACCTGGTACATAGTTTCCATACAAGTCTACATGAAAATGAGATGTATCTGCTAACTCCCTACAACCTCCCGAATATTTTAGAAAAATCTCCTCCAGTAACATTCCGTCAGCAAAAAAGGTCTCGAGAGCCCGCCCACCTGGATGAATCCAATAGGAGGCGATCATGTCATGCAACCTTTTCCGCCCCACAACCTTCTCAAGTTCCTTGATGGAGTATCTCTTTGCAGGATCGAGCCGTTTAAACAGGCTAAAAAAATCCTGGGTCCAGATGAAGGTATTGAGTCCTACCTTCCTACAGGCATCAACCACTCCCATAACCTTACCAAAGGGAATAAACTCCAGGTGAAAAGGGCTTGCAGACACAAGGAGTGTGTCTGCACCAAAAGAACGTACCTCTTTCAGTATAGCTACAGCATTTCCATGCCCTACATACCAGGAGGAATTGGTTTCTATGTATTCAATATTCACTGGGGTGTCTTTTGCAGCCTCTAAAACGCCCAAAAGGCCCTTAAGATTTAAAAAGGGTTCACCGCCGCCAACATGTACCGAAGAGCAGCCGTGTTCTTTGCATATCTTAAATGCAGCCCTTGCCACGGTCTTGTCCATGTAGTCTTTTGGCCAGGAAGGACTGCAGCGGTACAGGCAGTGACGGCACCTTGAAGTGCAAAAGTAATTGGTTATTATGCCGCCCGAGACCAGATAGTCTATAGACAGCATGAATTTAACCCCTCTTTTTAGCGCGAAGGAAGACCTGGGTTAAGGGAGGAAAGATCCAGCTTGCCTTTTTCTGAGAATGGCAGTGAAAATGAGTTGCCATTTGTATCAATGCCAGAAACGGTTCCTTTCATCTCAAAATCAACCTCTTTGACATTTTGCATACTAGAAATAAGCCTTATTACGTTTAATACTGATCCGGAAAGCCTTACAGGAATGACAGCCTCCTTGTGAGGGCCTATTTCTTTGCTAACCTGTTCTGCACCGTCTACAAGCTTAATGCCATTTATATAGAGACTGTACTGCATGTAATCGACCTTGAGAGCCTCTGAATTTGGATTGTAAAGCCTTATGTTTGCCTGATAGTTGATATGGGAAAAAGAGACATCCTTGACATTAAGGTTTAAAAGCTCAACCTTTGGAGAGATAAAACGGGAGTGCTGGGAACAACCAGCTACAAAAACGCAAAAAACGAGACCGACCAATAGGATTTTTATGGTTTCATGCCTCGTTTTCATAAATATAAATCAGCCCCGGGGCTGGTGAAATTCTCTTGCTAGCTCAAGAGGCCGTGGCCTTTAACAGGCTGCTCACCTTTTTATAAAGACGGGAAATCTTACGAGAGGCTGTACATCTGTGAAGAGTGCCCTTTTTGTGACCAATCTTGTCTATATAACTTTGGGCCTTTTTCAATCTCTCCAGTGCCAGTTCTGGTGCCTTTTCTGCAATGGCTGCCTCTACTGCCTTGGTAAGATTTTTAATCCTTGTCTTGCGCATCTTGTTTCTCAGCCTGCGCTTTTTATTCTGACGAACCCTTTTAAGTGCGGATTTATGATTTGCCATTAATCCTCCATACTAATTTTAAAAAATATGTTTCAACTTCGACTGGCGACCCTTTATAATAGCTCACATGGAACATGTCAACCAGCAGATACGCCTATATCTCCACAAGGCCCTATACTTTCTTGACAACACCTACATAGACGCCCTAATCACCTTAGCAGGGTATGCAATACTTGCCAAACTTGCCGGCATTTTTATTGACAAGGCGCTTAAAAGACTTGCTGCTCTTACCCATGTGACCTTTGATGACCAGCTCATAGCCTTTATCCATAGACCTATATGTCTGACTATCTTGCTTCTGGGGCCTCTTCATGTGGCAGTGAGCGCTGATCTACCGTCTCCCTGGAACTTTATCGCCACTAACCTTATAAAGACCCTTATTATAATGGTCTGGTGGATTCCAACAGCCCACTTTATTTCCACCTTCAAATTTCAGAGCAACTACACATTATCCGAAAGGGCAAAGATAGGCAGAGAGGTTTTTCTCCTTTTCAGAAACGTTCTTCGTATCTCTGTTATTGTTGCTGGCATCATTGCCATTTTGATGGTGTGGAACGTCAGCCTTACACCACTTTTCGCCTCAGCAGGTATTGCCGGAATAGCAATTGCCATGGCAGCCAAGGACAGCCTTGCCAACTTCTTTGGCGGCATATCTATATTCATGGACAAGTCCTACAAGGTGGGAGACTACATAATCCTTGACTCAGGTGAAAGGGGTGAGGTGGTAGATATTGGCATACGCTCAACCAGGATCAAGACAAGAGACGACGTACTGATCACAATCCCCAACTCTATCATGGCAAATGCAAAGATTATAAACGAAAGCGCCCCAGTACCCAGATTCAGGATAAGGGTGCCGGTAGGTGTAGCCTACGGTACAGATCTGCGTCAGGCCTCGGATTTGCTGGTGGATATTGCCTTAAACGACCCTGACGTGGCAAGAAGTCCCAAACCAAGGGCCAGGGTAAGGCGGTTTAATGACTCGTCTATCGATTTTGAACTACTTTGCTGGGTAAACGAACCAAGCCTTAAAGGAAGGGTAACCCATCAACTCCTGATGGCAATCGACAAAACCTTTAAGGATAAGGGAATCGAAATACCCTATCCTAAACGAGAACTTTATATCCAAAAAGGGAATAGGCCAGAGATTGACAAGGATTTCCTGGATGCTTAGCCATCCTTGGATGATGTTGCCCGTTTGGCACGCTTGCCCCTGTTTTCCATGTATTTTTCTAATGAGACAGTCTGCCCAACCCCATTAAGTGAAAAAATCCTACTTATCATGGAAAGCACCTGTTCTGTGTCATCCATTTCTGAACCCTTTTTTAAAAACATTATAGGATCGTGAAGAAGCTTGTTTACAAGGGATTGGGTCAGTTTCTCTATGGCCTTGATATCCTTTTCAGACAGGTGCTTGAGATTTTTAAGAGTCCTGGCCAGCTCCCTTTGCCTGAGAAGTTCAGCCTTTTCCTGAAGCCCCTTGATTATGGGCACTACATCCAGAGACCGGAGCCATGACTGGAACTTTATCACCTCTGCCTCAATGATACGCTCAGCCTTTACTGCTTCCTTTTGCCGTTCTGCCTTGTTCTCCTCCACTACCTCCTTGAGCTCATCGATATCAAAAAGATAGACATTGTCTATATCATTAACCCCTGGATCAATATCCCTTGGAACAGCAATATCAATGAAAAAAAGAAGCCTGTGACGCCTTGGCCTCATAATCCTTTTAACCTGTTCTTTTTTTATTATTACACCAGGGGCTCCTGTAGAACTTATCACGATATCTGTTTCTATCAGGGCATCGTCGAGTTCCTGGAGGGATATTGCCTTGCCATCAAGGGCCTTTGCCAGTTCCACAGCCCTCTCCAGGGTCCTGTTTGCCACCACCAACTCTTCTATTCCATTGGTCTTAAGATGCTGGGCAGCCAGCTCTGCCATTTCGCCCGCCCCTATAAGCATGGCCTTCTTACCAGAAAGGTCTCCAAAAATCTTTTTGGCAAGGGCCACTGCAGCATAACTGATAGAAACGGCCTGACTGGCGATTCGGGTTTCGGTCCTTATCCTTTTGGCAACAGAAAAGGCCTTGTGCATCAGTTTGTTCAGGAGCTGGCCAGAGCAACCCTCTTTCAAGGCCATTCTGTACGCATCCTTCAACTGGCCAAGGATTTGGGGCTCTCCAACCACCATTGAATCAAGACTGGAGGCAACTCTGAACACATGTCTGATTGCAGACTGGCCCACATGATCATAAGAACATTTGGAAAGACTGACAGGGTCGAGGTGAGACTGGTCTGTACAAAAGGCCTTTATCTCTTGCAGGGCCTTTTCTGGATGAGATGATGCCGCAATTATCTCAACCCTGTTACAGGTGGATAGAAAAACAACTTCCTGGCATGAAGGCAGGCTGTCAAATATGAGTCTAACAGGACATTCTTTTTCAGTAAGAGCCAGTCTCTCCCTTACCTCAACAGGGGCTGTCTTGTGATTCACCCCAAAAAGAACTATATCCTTGGCACTTTCTTTAGGTTGCATAGGAGTGGGCCCCTGGCAAAAGATATGTGACACCTATAAACGTGAAAAGCAGGGTCAAGTAGCCAACTATTGTCATATATGCACTCTTTCTTCCACGCCATCCTACAGTAAGCCTCTGATGCAAAAGTGCTGCGTAAAGCAACCAGGTAATAAGAGACCAAGTTTCTTTAGGATCCCAACTCCAGTATGCGCCCCATGCCTGTTCTGCCCAAATAGAACCGGTAATAATTCCAAGGGTCAGCAGAGGAAAACCGATTTTCAAACACTTTTCCGCCATGGTGTCCAGGACCTGCAGCGAGGGCAGTCTCCTAAAGATGGCTCCAAGTTGCTTCTTTTTTATCTGATGTTCCTGGATCAGGTACATGACAGAGATACAAAAGGACAGGGTCAAAAGGGCATAGGAGATTATGCTGATGGAGGCATGGATTGGCAACCAGTAGCTCTGAAGGGCAGGGGGAAGTGGCAGTATCTCGCTTGGATGGATAAGAGACAGTATCATAAAAAGGGTGATTACAGGGCTTACAAAGGCTCCAAGGGCCTTTAGCTTGTGACCGGCCTGAAACAACAGGAAGGCAACGCAAAGAGACCAGGCAAGAAATGAAAAGACATCATGAAAACTGACAAGGGGCGCATGCTTGCTGTAAACCCATCTCAGTATGATGGACACTGTATGTAAACACAGACCTGCCCCAAGGATATAGGTAGCAATCCGCTCCACTTCCTTGCGCAAGGTAATAATATTTACAAGAAAGCCAGCGGTTGCAGCTATGTATGCGAAAAATGCCAGTTGAAAGATAAACCTGTCCATTAGGCAATAACGTCATTAACTATTTTGCGAGCATCCTGTCCACAGATGTCTATAGCCCATTTGATCACCTTTTCCCACCTCTTTTCTCGAATCCAGTCAAGACATGGCCAGTAAATCAGTTTTTCAAGCTTCTGAGACCTTTGAGGTTCAGGAACCTGGGTCAGGATCATCCTCCTTAGCCTACCTATTAGCTCCACATATGTTGCCCATTCTTCTCCAAACTGTTCCTCAAGGCGGATCCTTAAGCTGCGGGCAAGGGCTGGACTCTGGCCTCCTGTAGAAATGGCTATGGATAGTGCGCCTCTCTTTACCAGAGAAGGTACTATGAAACTGCACTTTTCAGGCTGATCGACCACATTACAGAAACACCTCTGTATCTGAGCCTCCTGAAACACCTTTTCCTGTACCTGTTCATCGTCTGTCGCTGCAATCACAAGCCAGGCCCCTTCCAGATCACCCTCTTGAAATGATCTCTTGATATATTCAAGCCTTCCCTGCTGAATCATGCTTGAAAGTCCTTGTGTAATTTTGGGGCTGATAAGCGTGATCAAGGCCCCAGAGGGAGACAGGGAACACACCTTCCTTTCAGCCACCCTACCTCCACCAACCACTACAACCTTTTTACCCCTTAGGTCACAATAAAGCGGCACATAGTGGGAATTTTCATAATTAGTTATCATGGCAGCAATGATAGCAACAGGAAATAGCCTGGGCAACTACCTTGAATGTTCCTGTTTTGCAGCCCCTTTCTGCTTTCTTCTTGCATCCATAAGGGCCTTCAAAAAGGGATTTTTAACCTTGCCATTTCCTTTTGTACCACCGGGCAGAATAAGATAGTCAGGTCTGGACCCCTTCCTGTTGCTATTTCCTGTTGTTATGGAGCTAGGTGTTGATCTGGGAGGCGGCTGTCTCCTAAGTTTTGGAGTTGCTATTCCTACAGGTTTGCTAGAGGACCTCTCGTTTTTGGTGTTCCCAAAAACTCTTAGAAAAATCTCTTTTCTTCCACTGCTAAAATATACACCTTCACTGGTAATAGAAGTAACCCTCCAGCCATCTATTAGGTCGCCTTCAGTCACCTTTCTCAAGCCTTCATCCTGATCCTCTCTGCGCCGTCTTTCTGAGACAGGCTTTATAAAGGCCAATTTGGATTTACCCTGTGCGATCATTACCCCGTAGACAGCGTATTTTTTGGCAAATTCTTCAGCTTCAACATTGTCGCCACCTTTTTCGTCCTTTTGGCCTGCACCTCTATCAGGATCAAATGGATTTTTTTCCAGGATTACCTTATACCTGGCATCCAGGCCATGAACCTTTTGGACACCATGCAATATAAATAAAACTATGCCAAGAACCAAAAATATCAGTTCTAACAACTGTCTTTTATGCAAGGTCATCAATAATCTTGAAATTCCTCGTCTGTGGTGCTTGCATCTTCTGCCTGTCTGTGGATAATGTCTCTCTCTTCAAGCATCTGCTTAAGACTGTGCACCTTTGTTGCAAATTCTCTTGTAATCTTGTCTGCTTCAGACCTGGTCTTGATCACATGGGGTGTCAATATAAAAATAAGTTCTTTTTTCTCTTTTTTGGTCCCTTTGGAACCAAAGACATAACCAAGCACGGGGATGTCTTTCAGTATGGGTATACCCGAATGGGTAACCGTATACTGGGTGCTCATCAGACCACCCATGAGGATGTGCTGGCCATCCCTGGCAATTATGTAGGTTGTGGCCTTCCTGTTCGTTATCCTTGGAGATGTAATTCCTGAGGTTGCCTGATCGTTGACCTTGCTTACCTCCTGGGTAACTTCCATCCTTACAAGCCCGCTGTCATTGATGTAGGGTTTGACCTGAAGAATGATACCGGTCTTTCTGTACTGCACGCCTTTGGTGGTGACTCCACCAGAGGATATGGTGGTGTCAGAAAGAGTGGGAACGTCTTCACCAATTTCTATACGGGCCTCCTGATTGTCTGCAGCAAGTATGTTGGGGGCCGAAAGGATGTCTACATCGGTATTTTCAGCAAGAAGGTTTATGAGAGCCCTAAGGCTTGCGTCTCCATCATAAAGGGCATAGGTGAAACCGGGCAATCCTTTCCCAAGGCCCGTGTCCTGTGCAAGGGCTTTCCCGGCATCAAGCATCACATTGGCATTGTAGGGAGATCCGCCAATGTTGATACCCTTGTTTTCTATAAACCACTCAACACCGTACTTCACATCGTTTGTCAGCGACACCTCTGCGATTAGCACTTCTATGAGTACCTGGCGGGGAATAATATCAAGCTTTTTAAGCACATCCTTAATAATTACATAATCCTTTGGACGGGCCTTAAAGATCAAGGAGTTGTTCGTTTCATCAGCTATGATCTTCACTTCTCCAGAAAGTTCTCCAACCGTACCGGTCAGTTCGGATTTCTTGGTCTTGGTTTCTCTCTTGACTATGACCTTTTTCTTTGGCTTTGAGGATACGCTTTCGCCATAGAGTTCGTTAAGTATACTGGCAAGCTCTTTTGCCTGACCATTTTGGACAAAGTAGACATAAACCTTGCTGCCTTTATCAAGCTGGCCCTGATCAAGCTCCTTAACCCACCTGGCAACCTGGTCAAGGACGTTTTTCCATCTTGTCACCACAAGCAAGGCGTTCAAGGTCTTAAGGGGGATGATCTTCAGCCCGGTACTGTCTATGCCAGGGCGCTTGTAAAGTACATTTGCAGAAAATATGCTTTGAAGATCCTTTGATAAATCCTCTATATCTGCATTTTCCAGGGTAAACATGCGCCAATAGACATTTTTGAATATATTTTCGTCCAGAATCGCAAGAATTTTGGCCACCTTAGAGACATTTTCTGCCGTGTCCGAAAGTATAATACTGTTGCTGCTTGGCACTGGAATTATCACCGCCCCTGGACTGACAAGGTTTCGCAAATTTGAAGCTGCGTGGGTGGCAGAAAGATACTGGAGCTGAATAACCCGTATGACATCCCCAGGACGTTTGGGCCTTTTTTTGGTTGTTACCACTACACCCATTTTGGGACTGTTGGCCTTTCTTACAACCTTATAGAGACCGTGTCCCCCAGGAGTAATGGCAAGGCCCTGCATCTGAAGCACCGAGTTTAACAGGTCCAGAAGCTCCTTTCTTGTATAGTTTCCCCTTATGTGAACAGATATGGTCCCCTTAATGGTTGGTTCCACTACAAAATTCAGCCCGAGAATCTGACCCAGGATCTGGTCAAGGACCGGATAGATATCCATGTTGTCCAAAGAAATCTCTATCTTTCGTTTCTCATCGGGCCTGGCCCCTCTGTAAGGAGAGTCATATTGTAGGTTTACTTCCTTGTTGTCTGCCTTAGATTTTTGAGCCAATGACACCCCTGCCAGACCAAGAAAAAAAACCAGACAATACAGACCAAGCAGTATAGATCCATTTATCCTTGTCATAACCTTGCCTTGTCTCCCAGAAAAAGTCCTTCTATTTCCATATTTATTCTAATTTCTGATTTTTTCCCCCTGATGGTGGAAAAGTTAACATTATTTATACGCTGAAACCTCTTTTCCCTGTCAAGAGCCTGAAGTAGCTCAAGAAAATTGGCAAGATTGCTCTTGAGATTAAATATTGACACGGCAAGCCTGTAATCACGCCAGCTCCTTGGACTTCCGCTTCTGTAAACCAGGACTTCCACTTTTGCCTTTTTGGCCTTTTGCAAAAAAGAATTTTGCATATTTGTGGCTACCATCTGCAACGTATCACCTGGGATAAGCCTCTTTTTTAGATTCTCAAAACGCTTCATTTCCTGCTCGAATTCCTTGTCTATGTTGCTAAGCCTCTTGATCCTCTTTTTGAGCCTCTGGATCTTGAATTCCTGGGCCTCAAGCCCGTTTTTTGTTGACTCAATCTTGGAGTTAATCGGATTAAGTATAAAAACATACCAAAGTATGAATGCAATTACGATAATACCGTAGCGTACAAGAAAAGACTGCTTTTTATGCCCTGTCAGCCCGCCCTTTATCATCTTTTATCCTCTCTATACTCCAGAAACCGCTTGATTCTGAGTTCTACAGTATACCTCTCCTTGCCCTGCCTGTCCTTTGTAACCGGGGAAACGAGCTTTACGCTGGCAAAGAGACTGCTTTTTCTCCAGGCCTCCATGGTGCTCACAGCAGAGCCTCCCTCTGCTGAAACCTTTAACACATTGTTACGGAGGGTAAAATATCTTATCCAGGCATCTGAAGGTGTCTTTTCTGCCAGCTCTTTCAGTATCTCCAGAAGGGAGGGACGTTCCCTCAAAAAGTCCAGCATGTCCTGTTCCAGGGCCTTCAAACGCTGAAGCTTTTCCAATTTGGCCTTTAGAGGAGCAAAACGTTTTTCTAATGCCTTGACCGTTGTCAGATTTTTATTGTATTGACGAGATATCTTAACAAGCTGATAAAACCTGCTGCCAGTAAAAAGCAGTAACAAAGCAAGAAGTCCTACCAAAACCAGCTGCAAGGCATTTATTCTGAGATAAAGGGGTTTTTTCCTCGGTTGCTTCTCAAATGCAATCTGCGGAAAGGCGCTCATGCCCAAGGCACTTGCTGAAAGGCCAGGATCCCAACCAGCATCTTTGCACAGATCTCGAAGAAAGGGATCCTTGCAGGGATCCTCACCACTTTTACCATTTAGAAACACGTCTTCTAACCCACCGAAAACAAAAAAAACGTTGTCTTTGGGCCTGAAACCTATACGGGCTATCTCTTTAGCAAGATCTTTTTCCTGTGCCTTTATCAGATGGCAGCCCTGCCAACCTTCAACTCCATGAAGATTTACAACCTTGTGCTCATCCTCTTTATGAATGCTAAGACAGGGAAAAGATACAAAATCCGCCTTTCTCAGCAAGATGTCGTTTCCCAGGCTGCAGGGTGATATACAAAAAAGACTTTTCTTATGACCGGAATGTTCTATCTGTTCTGTTATGGAATCTATGAACGTGCGTTTTGCATAGGCTACAAGCACATGGGTATCATGACCTTTCCGATAGGGCCAGCAATCAAAATAAATGTCTTCCAATGGAAGGTGGACGTGCGTAGCGATGGAAAGGCGTACTGCATTTTCAGCTTCTTCAACACTCAGCCCCTTGAATTTCAGGTCACGCAGATAGTATCTGCTTCTTGGCAGGGCTATACAGATACGGCGGCCCCTTTTGTATTTTATCTGGTTAAGCAGGCTTCCTAGACGTTCGGTGCAACTTCTTCCCCCTATCTCACCATACAAAGTGGTCTCTTGCCTAGACCACTTGTTAAGCTCCCTTTTCAAGAAGGCATATTTAAGCTGCTGTTCACCAAGAAAAATGCCTAATATCTCGCCAAACAAAACATTTCCCCTTAGTCAAATCGCGGCACCTGTTGCCAGTGGATCAAGGTGAAGCCGGTTTTGGCCCCTGGTGCCTTTTTAAAAAATACCTGATAACAAGACTGATAAACGCACGTTTTAAATCGAAGGGTTCCAAGACCCTGGCCATCTTTAAAATATTCTTTTCCCAATATGTCAATGAGTGGCTCAGCTGCTATATCTTTAACGATTTCCTGGCCACCATTGTACACTGTTAAAAGATCCTGCAGGCCACCCTTCCAGGAACCTTCCTGCTCCTTTGAGCCTGGCTCACCCCACTCCAAAGGTCCCCAGAAAAGCCTGGGACTGACACCTTTTACAAGCAATAGTTGTTCCAGAAGTAGAAACCGGCCATTGGCAGGCTCGTAAGGAGGTAAAAGGGAAAGATAGTAGTCCTTCTCCGCCCCTCCAGGCCTTTGGTCGTCATCGTTGTCCCTCCAGTCAAGGATGGACTCTGCAATATCTCGCCCCTGGGTCTTTCCTAAAAAAGCAACAAAAAACTCGACCAGCTCATCTTCTGATGCCCTGTTTACATCCAGCTTGCCCCTTTCATCTTCAATAGAAAAGGAAAGTTGCTGCCCGGCAATATCTATCTTGTACGTGGAACCGTCTGGTACGACAAACTCTTCCTTGTCATCGACGTTTTCGTCTTTGCCAAGTGGCGCTATATGAGGAGCAACGAGACTAAGGGCAGACTCCAGGGCAAGCCTGGCCCTTAAAAGGTTCCAGTCACCAAAAGCCATGTTGCGCCTAAGAGTGGTCTCAAGTGTAAAATAGCCCCCAATCATTGACAGCAGTGCTATTACCCATAGGACCATTATAAGAACAGCACCCTTTTCGTCTCTCTTTAATCTGACCATCATCACATGATTCCAACTGGGACAACAACCCAGTCTCTTGAGACCTTTTGACCGGCTGATTCCTTTTTCAAGGTTACACTTACACCGATCTCGATTGGCACCTCCCCATGCCTATTTTTGAATTCTTCAGGCCATTTTTCAGGATCTTTCTCCTGCTCTGACAGACTGTAATGATAGGAAAGACTAAAGGCCTTCACACCCTTTAGAGCCGCTACGGTCCATCCCTTTTTCTTCAGCTCTTTTTCAGACATATCATAAAACCTGTCTGGCAGCTCCTGGCGTACTTCTTGTTTTTTTACAACGATCCTCTGGGCATAGAATAAGGTCTCATCGCTTTCGTCAAACCAGTAGACAACCTTTAGGAGTCCTCCTTGCCCAAGACCCTGGGGTCCGTACGTGGTAACAAAAAGCAGCTTGTCTCCTTCCCCCTTAAAAAGAGAATAGGCAGAAATGATCCCGCGACCAGGTGCCACAACGGCTTCAAGTTGTCTAAACAACAATCCCTGAAGAGCAGCCTTGGGGAAAAAAGAGTTATTATAGTCCCTGACACGGCTGTAGGCATTTATGCCCGAGCGCAAGGCCATTGACAGGATGACCACCAACACCGCCATCAGGGTAATGGAGACAAGAACCTCAAGAAGGGTAAAGCCTTGGCTATCCTTCACTGCCTTCTACCTCTTTAGACGGCACCCAGAATGTCAACGTAAAGGTCCTTTTCTTGTCGGGTGGCACAATTGTCAGCATTATCTGTGTTAGCTGGTCTGTTTCAACCACCCTGGTCTGGCCATCTGGAAGGGTTATCCTGGCTGAAACCTGGCCAGATTCCACTGAATAAGTCCATCCAGGACGCATTTCAATATCTCCATTTTCAGAAGAAGGATACCTCTTTTTTGCCTTCCATGTGTCTATAAGTTGAATAGCAATCTGAGAGGCGGTCTTGGCCTGCATTCCCCTAAAGGCCTGGGAATGACCCTGGGCAAATATGGCCATGCACACGCCAATGGCAAAACCAGTGATGGCCGTGGCAACAAGGACCTCCATAAGCGTAAACCCCTCGTTCCCACAAGGGGCCAGTATCTTGGCCTTAAGGATTTTCCACCTCATGTTCTATGTTTGCCCAAATCATGCCTATATGAAAATTATCCTTTCTGCCATTGTCCCATGAAAGGTCTATCTCGCCTCCACTTGAACTGCCATCTGGATAAAAAGTCACTGCAAAAAGTCCATTTCCCAGTTCAACCAATCCATCAGCAGAAATCTCTATGGCCCTTGGAATCTCCATCATCCTTCTGTCTTTTATGCCAAATTTCCTCTTATCACCATCAACAACAAAATTGATAGCCCTTCCTCTACCTATTGCACCACTTCTTGCCCTCTTCATCTGGGCCATGAAATCCTCAACAAATCTCCTTTCCCGTGACTTGAACAAGCCGCTGGAGACAGAAACGGCAACCATCGAACTCAAAAGTCCCACAAGGATAAGAACGATAAGTAGCTCTACCAGGGTAAAGCCCTTGCAGGGCCCACAGTATCTAGAAGGTAACATCATTGATACCAAAGATAGCCATAAGCATGGAAAAGATAATACCACCAATCAGTATACCCATCACAACTATGGTAATGGGCTCTAGCATGGACAGAAAGAGCTTGGTATCAGACTGTACCTGTTCATCAAAATCGTCTGCAACCTTAAGAAGCATCCTGGCCAGACTACCTGTTTCCTCTCCAACAGATATGAGATGTATCATAAGAGGGGGAAAGACCTTGGACCTTTTCATCAAAGAACTCAGGCTTTTTCCCTGCCTAATACCTGCGTAAAGCTTCTTGACCGCATCCTTTATTATGGTGTTTCCAATTACCTCTCCTGAAAGGCTTATCCCTTTAAGGATGGGTACACCACTTTCAAGGAGTGTTCCAAGGGTACGTGCAAACCTTCCAAGCTCTATGCGCTGTACAAATGGACCTATAACTGGCAATGCTAGCTTAAAACCATCCCACCATGCTCGACCTTCAGGACGGTTTATGTAGATTTTGAACGAAACCCCGGCAGTGGCAAACACCAAGAAAATCATCCACCACCAGTTACGAAGAAAAAGGCTGGCAGCCAAGATAAATCTGGTCATGGCTGGCATTGGCTGATTGATATCCTGAAAAATCTGGCCAAACTTTGGTACCACAAAAGTCACCAGGATGAGAACTGACACAAGTCCCACAAAGGCAAGAATAGAGGGATAAATGGATGAAGAAATTATAAACTTTCTTATCTGGCGAGACCGTTCCAGAAAATCACTAAGCCTCCTCAAAACCTGCGGAAGCACGCCTCCAAGCTCTCCAACCTTCACCATGTTGATGTAAAGGCTGTCAAAGACATCCCCATGCTGGGCAAGAGCCTCTGACAAGGTCTTGCCGCCGTGAATGGCCTCCTTTATCTGCCTGACAAGATTCCTCACCTCTTCCCTGTCTGTGGCATCAGCCAGTATGAGAAGGCTCCTTTCCAATGGGACACCTGCTTCAAGAAGGTCAGCAAGCTCTCCTGTAAAATAAAGGATATCATCCAGGGATATCTTCTTTCTACCAGTATCAAAAAGGGCCTGAAAGGAATGGAGCCTTTTGACCTGAACAGGCTGAAAGCCCTTTGACAGCAGGCCGGAAACGACCTCCTCCTGGTTTGAGGCCTCCTGAACGCCAGAAATCCTTTTACCCTTTGGGTCTATGGCTTCAAATGCAAATTCCGGCATCGATGTACAGCCCTAGTTAGTAACCCTCAGAACCTCTTCAAGGGTGGTTTCGCCCCTTAAAACCTTTTCAAGACCATCCTGCCTCAATGTACGCATGCCATATTCCTGGGCTTTCTGACAGATGGCGCTTGAGTTTTCTCCATTGAGGATAAGGGCGGGAATTCCTTCTTTTACTTCAAGAAGTTCATATATGCCTGTCCTGCCAGAGTAACCGGTGTTGGCACATGAGGGACAGCCAAGACCCCGCCAGCTCTTGACTGGCACCTCGTCCTCTTTTACTCCCAAGGCGCTTGCTGTCTCTGTCACTGCCTCTGATGGTATCTCATACTCGGTCTTGCAATTTGGGCAGATTTTTCTTACCAGACGCTGGGCCATAACTGCCAGTAGACAAGAAGAAATCAGATAGGGTTCTATCCCCATCTCCTGCAACCTTGTGATCGCACTTGCCGCATCGTTGGTATGAAGGGTGGAAAAGACCAGATGGCCTGTAAGGGCAGACTGAACGGCTATCTCTGCTGTTTCTGCGTCCCTGATCTCACCGATAAGAATCACGTCCGGGTCCTGTCTGAGAATGGTTCTCAAGGCTGATGCAAAGGTCAACCCAATACTCGACTTTACCTGAATCTGATTGATACCCTCAAGCTGGTACTCTACCGGATCCTCCACTGTCACTATCTTTTTGTCTGGCGAGTTGATCCTGTTCATCACGCTGTAGAGGGTGGTTGTCTTACCGCTGCCTGTCGGCCCTGTAACAAGTATCATGCCATAGGGCTTACGTATGAGTCTATCAAACTTTGTAAGGATATCCTGGGCAATACCCAGTGATTCCAGTTCCAGCTTTACCTCATCCCTGTTCAGAAGCCTGAGCACAATGCTTTCGCCAAAGATGGTGGGAAGGGAAGAGACCCTGATGTCTATCTCTCTCCGGCCATCCTTTACCTTTATCCTGCCATCTTGCGGAAGGCGCATCTCGGCAATGTTCATCTTGGCCATAAGCTTTAGACGGGAGGTTATGGCAGGCTGGAGTTTTTTGGAAACGGTCTCCACATCGTGCAGGACCCCATCTATACGGTAACGGATCTTGAGATGCTCCCTAAAGGGCTCGAAATGTATATCTGATGCCTTTATCTCAAGGGCCTGATTGATAACATGGTTTACAAGCCTCACCACCGGGGCCTCTGTGGCAAGATCTCTCAACTGCTCTGGATCATCCCACAACCCTTCTGCCAAAGAGGCGTCCTGTTCCTCATCCTCTGCCTCCATGTCAGAGTCTGCCTCATACCACCTGTAGATGGCAGACAAGATATCCTCTTCATGAGCAACAACAGGCCTGATCTTTCTCTGATATATGTCTTCAAGAAGCTCCAGAAGATATAAATCGGCCGGATCGGCCATGGCCACAACTACAGCATCATCGGTAACATCAATAGGCAGCACCTTCCACTGCTGCATCTGTTGAGGACTCAGCCCATTGACCATGGGAGGCTTTTCAGGAAAAGCCTTTGCCTCCACCCTGTCAACGCCATTGGCAAGGAGAAGTTCCTCTTGACTGCGATCTTCCTCCAGGGCCGACTCCTGAGGATCAGGCCCAGGGTCTTTGCCTCCGTTACCAGGAATAATATTCTTTAAAGCAGGGACTATCTTGCTGGTTAATTGCTCAAAAGGCATAGAAGTTATTTCCAGCTCACAACATCTGCATCTTCACCTTCACCGCCTTCCTGGCCATCCCGTCCATAACTGAAGAGGTCATAGTCTCCATGTTCACCAGGGGAACGGTAGACATAGTCGCGACCCCATGGATCCTTTGGCACAGGTTTTGGCAGGTAAGGGCCTGCCCAATTCGGAAGCCCTTCAGGCTTTTTTCTGAGGGCCTCAAGCCCTTCGTCAGTAGTAGGATAACGGCCGTTGTCCAGCCTAAACTCATCAAGGGCCTGACCAAGCAGTTCTATCTGGGCCTTCGCAGTCTTCTGTCGACTTGATCCGAGCTTTCCAAAAAATTTAGGCGCCACAAGAGATGCCAAAAGCCCGATTATGATAACGACTACAAGGAGTTCGATAAGGGTAAAACCTGACTGACCATGTATATATTTTCTGTCTTTTCCAAAGGCAAACAAGCTTCTTCCTCCAAAAAGAATTTTATTTCAAACAGTTAGTTTAACACATACTTCTTTACTGTTCACCCTTATTATATCTTACAAATCTTATCTTGCTACCAAAAAGGCCTGGGGGAAGCCTGCTTTTTCTATCTTTTGCTCAAACCTCTTGGCCAACCGATAGTCATCAGGGGCATCTATTCGTACCTTGAAGTAGGACTGGCCATTGGTATACCCCTTCACCACCGTAACCGTCTTGAACCTTTCCATAAGCTTCTGCCTTAGACGAAAAGCATTTTGTCTGGAGACAAAGGCACCCACCTGCACGTAGAAGTCTCCGTGCATAAAGTCCGGGGTGCGTTTGAATGTTACCACATTTCCCTTGATGGAGCCCACCTCGCCAAGGGCTACCAGCCTCACCCTTGCTGTACCAGGCCCTATGATGCCAAGCTTTTTTGCCGCAGCATAACTGAGATCTATTACCCGGTTCCTTACAAATGGCCCCCTGTCATTGATCCTGACGACAACAGAACGATTGTTGGCCAGGTTCTCCACCCGCACGTATGTATTCATTGGAAGAATCTTGTGGGCCGCTGTCATGGCATACATGTTGTATCTTTCGCCATTGGCCGTAGACCTCCCATGAAAATTTGGGCCATACCACGAGGCGTATCCTGTCTCTACAAAACCCTTGGCCGAGGGAAGTGGATAGTATGTCCTGCCTCCCACACGGTAGGGCTTGTAGGTGCCTCTTGCATACTTTCCCTTCACCACATGTCTTTTGGGCCCACAGCCCCAAAGTTGCAACACAAAGACAAAAAGCAACAGAAAACAGATTACATGGTTCCTAGACCACATAGACCGATTGTCTTTGCAAAAAATCCTAGGTCCAAAAAGGTGGGAAAAAATCTTTTTCATTTATAAAAGGTCTTTCTTTCAAGTTCGTAATTTGTTTATTAATCTCTATTAATCTTTCTTTTGAACCTTTTCGGAAAAATTAAAAGATTTAGTAATTGAAAGCAATCCCTATGCCTGAACTTATATATCTCGATTACAATGCCACAACTCCCGTAATGACTGAAGTCCGTCAGGAAGTCCTGGAGACACTGGGAAATTTTTGGGCAAACCCCAGTAGCAGTCACAAACTTGGCCAAAAGGCAAAGGAACACCTGGAAAAGGCCAGAAATTGTGTGGCTGAATTAATTAACGCATTCCCAGAAGAAATTGTTTTCACCAGTGGTGGAACCGAGTCAAACAATATGGCAATTCTGGGTATGGCCATGACCCAATCAGCCAAAGGCAAACATCTGGTAACTAGCCGAATCGAACACCCTTCTGTTCTTAATCCCTTTGTTCATCTTATGGAAATGGGGTTTGAAGTTGATTTTGTTGGTCCTGACAAAACGGGAATCACCTCGCCTGAAAAACTTGCCACTTTTTTTCGGCCAGATACCATCATGTGCTCTGTGATGCTTGCCAACAATGAAACAGGGGCCCTGCAACCTGTAGAGGAAATAGGAAAGATCTGCAGGCAGAAAAACATAATCTTCCACACAGATGCTGCCCAGGCCGTTGGCAAGATTTCTGTGGATGTAAGAAGACTAGGCTGTGATCTTTTGACCATAGCGGGTCACAAGCTTTATGCCCCAAAGGGTATTGGCGCCTTGTATATAAAAAAGGGAGTAGAACTAGAGAACATCCTTTTTGGAGCCGGCCAAGAGATGGGAAAACGACCAGGCACGGAACCGGTTCCGTGTGCCTGTGCCCTTGGCAAGGCGGCCCAGTTGCTAAAGGGGAAAATAGAGCAGGAAGGCCTCAGGCAGACAAAACTAAGGGAACGGCTTTTCAAAAGGCTGGCCGCAAAAATAAAACAGATTGTAAGGTTTGTACCTGCTGACAAATGCCTTCCAAACACCCTTGCCATATCTTTTCCCGGCCTTTCGGGTGCAACCATCCTTGAGGCAATGCCAGATGTAATGGCCTCAACCGGTGCTGCCTGTCATGACAGAAGCGTTGCTGTCTCCCATGTTCTTTCTGCAATGGGTGTTGACCGCTCGGTTGCCATAGGCATGCTACGCCTAAGCCTTGGCATCTACACCACGGAAGAAGAGATTGAAATAGCTGCCAACAAAATCATAGACACAACCCTACGCCTTTACAAAGAATAGACAATGAACTTTATAGACATCAAAAGACAGTATAACTGCTACAAAGAAGAGATAGACGAGGCAGTACTCCAGGTTATGGCCTCTGGCCAATTTATCCTTGGAAGACAGGTGGAGGCCCTGGAAGAGGCACTTTGCCGTTTTACAGGGGCACGATACGCAGTTGGAGTAAGTTCCGGCACAGATGGGCTGCTGCTTTCCCTTATGGCATTAGGAGTGGGCCCTGGGAAGGTGGTGGTGACTACACCCTTTAGTTTTTTTGCCACTGTTGAAACAATAATGCTCCTTGGTGCCGAACCTTCCTTTTCAGACATCGATCCCCTGACATTCAACCTGGACCCCACACTCCTTGAGAAACGGCTAGATAAGCTCCAAAGCGCCGGCAAAAAGGTAGAAGGAGTTATTGCAGTAAGCCTGTACGGCCAATGTGCAGATATGGATGAAATAAACAGAATCTGCACATCCCGTGGCCTTTTTCTTGTTGAAGATGCCTGTCAGTCTCTTGGCGCTACATACAAGGGCAGAATGTCTGGAAATCTCTCCAAGATTGGCGTCACCTCCTTTTTTCCTTCAAAGCCTCTTGGCTGTTTTGGAGACGGTGGAATGATCTTCACATCGGACAAGACCCTTTTCGAAAGGCTTAAAGCCATGAGGGTTCACGGAGACACCGGCAGGTACGAGCATCGCTATCTTGGGCTAAATGCAAGGCTCGATGCCCTGCAGGCAGCAGTTCTTGGAGTCAAACTCAAACATTTTAAAAAGGAGATAGCCCTCAGACAGCAGGCTGCCAAACGTTATCAGCAACTGCTTTTTGAACTTGAACAAAGAGGGGCCATAAAACTTCCTTTTGTAGCTCCTGGATGCACATCGGTCTATGCCCAATACACAATACGGATAAAATCAAGAGACAGGCAGAGAGTGGCAGAGCTTCTTGAAAGGCAATCCGTTCCTACGGCTATTCATTATCCAAGGCCGCTACATCTTCTTGAGCCCTTAAAAAGGTTTGGTTTCAAACAAGGAGATTTTCCAGAGGCTGAACTGGCAGCCCATGAGGTACTAAGTCTGCCAATGCATGCCTTTATAGACACCAGCGAACAAGAACAGGTTGCAGAGGCCCTGCTTAAGGCCTTTGAATAAATATCCCAAAAAGGAGTTGAATGATGCTTGAAAGATATTCCAGGGAAAAGATGAAACAGATCTGGACAGAGGAAAACAAGTACAGGACCTGGCTTGAGGTAGAGATCCTTGCTGCAGAGGCATGGGCGAAACTCGGGGTAATTCCAGAAGACGCAGCCAAGGAGATCAGGGAAAAGGCCAGCTTCAATGAAGAACGCATACTTGA
>JAMOVK010000143.1 GCA_027067775.1 Deltaproteobacteria bacterium | reverse complement strand
TCCCCAATGCCCACTCAGAATGGATGACCGCCTTGATAATTATGGCCTTTCTTACCATGGCTATCGGTAACATTACAGCGTTGTGTCAGACATCTATCAAAAGGATGCTGGCCTATTCATCCATAGCCCATGCAGGTTATGCGCTTATTGGTTTTCTGCCTGGCACAGTAGAAGGTGCCTCTGCAACCATGAACTATCTGTTTATCTACTTGTTTATGAATATGGGTGCCTTTGCTATAATAATTCTTCTTCAATACAAAGGTATTGTGGGAGAGGCACTGAATGATTACAAGGGCCTTGCCAAATCTCATCCTGTTGCAGCAGGATTGATGCTGGTCTTTATGTTTTCCTTGACTGGCATTCCGCCAACGGCAGGATTTATTGGCAAGTTCAACCTGTTTATGGCTGCATTGCATGCAGGCTATACATGGATTGTTATTTTTGCAGTACTTTTTAGTGCCATATCAGCCTACTTCTATCTAAGAGTCATAATGCTTATGTATATGTACGAACCTGAAAGGGAGCTGAAACTTGCTCCATCAGGGGCCTTGTCCGCAGTTCTTGTAATTGCCCTGACCGGGGTCATTATTCTTGGATGTTATCCCAATGAGATACTGTCCTTTACTGCAAAGGCCTTGATAGGACAGTAATCATTTTCATATTTTCATAGACGCCTTCCAAACGGAAATCTGAAAGAGGCACCTTCTTCATAGCAGGTGCCTCCTGTTTTTTTAATCTGTTACTGGGGAATAGGTATGTGAATTTCTATCAGATTACCGATTCCTCAACTTTAGCCAGACAGTCAAAAAAGACCTTATAGCTTTGCTTTTTCTGTTCTAGAATAGCAGGTACAATGTCTGAAAACTGGCTGATATCCATGGGGCTAAGGGTGGCATCTACTCCTCTAGAAAAGGCGTCATACAGGTCATAGCGGTTACCGCTAAGATGAATGTACATTACAAGGGTGTTTCTCCTCATATGTGATGGCATGGTGTTTATATAGCCAAGTATAGATTTGAGGTTCCCGTCTGGATCGGGACCGTGTTGATATAGAATAATCATATCATATATGTTGTACCTAAAGTGGTGTCTGATTTCTGCCTCATCCTTGATCCCTCTTGTTTCAAATCCAAGTTCATCAAGTTTTTTTTCCATCTCCAGTCTTGCCTGTATCTCTTGACAATATATAAGAGCCGTCTTGGCGTCAGGGTCAAAGTATTCAACAGGTGGCTCTTGTTTTTCATGGGAGGGAATGGCCTCCTGGGCTTCTGTTTGGGCCTGTCTGGTGACCTCTATCTTTTCCTGGCATAAAGAGCACTTGACAAAGACTTTGCCCTTTTCGGGGATCTTTGATTCATCTATATGATAAATCTTCTGGCAGTTGTGGCATCTAATCTCCATTATCGTACTCCTAAAACTGTCTAACGTGATAATCTTCAGCTATCTCAAGACCGCCTATGTCAGAGGTTTCCTCACCTCGTGCAGCTTTAATCTTGTCAATTCCTTGACGCACCTTGGCCCTGTTGCTTGCGTAGGCAAAGGCTGTTTCTTCATTTATTAGCTTTTGTTCGAAGATTTCAACAATGTGCTGATCAAAGGTGTGCATATCGTAGGCTTTACCAGCTTCTATAATTTCATAAAAACTTTTGCCTTCTCGTTCACCGTTAATGATAGAGTCTTTTACACGAATGTTGTTTTGCATTATTTCAAATACGGCAATCCTTCCACCTTGTTTTTTGGGCAAGAGCCTTTGGCCAACAATCCATCTAAGAGAATCAGCCAGTCTGAATCTTACCTGCCTTTCCTCTTCTGTGTTAAACATGCCAAGGATACGGTTTATGGTGTGGCCTGCACTTACCGTATGAAGGGTGCTGAAGACCAGATGCCCTGTTTCAGAGGCATTAAGGGCAATCTCAATGGTTTCCCTGTCTCTTATTTCGCCAACTAGAATCACATGTGGTGCCTGTCTTAAGGCTGCCCGTAATCCATTGGCAAAGGTGTCAAAATCTTGTCCAAGTTCCCTCTGGTTAAAGGTGGCTTTCTTAGACTGGTGCACATATTCTACCGGATCTTCTAGAGTAATCACATGGGCAGATTCTATTGTGTTGATTTCATTTAAAATTGCCGCAAGAGAAGTGGTCTTGCCTGTTCCAGTAGCACCAGTAAAGAGTATTATGCCGTTTTTTTCCCGGGCCATTTTTTTAAAACACTCTGGCAGGCCCAGTTCTTCAATAGTAGGTACCTTGTTTTCAAGCCTTCTCATTACAATGCTATATGTGCCCTTCTGAGAAAAAACATTTACACGAAAACGGGGTCCGTTGTCCAAGCTGTAGGAAAAATCGCAGGAACCATGCTTAAACAGATCGGCTAACAGCCTCCGATTGTTATCTATAAGCGCAAGGGCCAGCTGTTCGGTCTGGTAGGGGACGAGATTGCCGGTTTTGAGGACAGGTTCTGCTTCATGAAGCTTTCCGTCTGCGGCTACTTGACATGGTTTTCCCACCGTGAAGTTTAAGTCCGAGATCCTTGGATGACTGGTAAGCATTTCTTGTAATACCTGGTTTAGCTCTGCCCTTCTCATCTTTTATCCTACCTCTGTAAAGTCTGCCGGGGCGCTCCGGGCATAGGGTTTGAACTTTGCTTTTTCAACACACTTGGCATATGCTTCATCTGGATCGACCCAACCCTTTTGCAAAAGATCCATTATGGCATCGTCCAAAGTCTGCATTCCATATTTTTTACCTGTTTGCATGGAAGATGGTATCTGATAAGTCTTGCCTTCCCTTATAAGGTTCCGTACTGCAGGGGTAGCAATGAGTATCTCAAAGGCAACGCATCTACCCGGAATATCAATCCTTTTGAACATTGTCTGAGAAATAACAGCCCTTAACGCATCGGCCAGGGTAGCTCTCACCTGGGGCTGTTGATGGGTGGGAAATATTTCAATGATTCTATCCACAGTCTTGGCCGCGCTTATGGTATGCAGGGTTCCCATAACGAGATGCCCTGTCATGGCTGCTTCAATGGCAAGGGATATGGTCTCCAAGTCCCTCATTTCACCAACCAGTATGATGTCTGGATCCTCACGAAGGGCCCCTCTTAGTGCAGCACTAAACGACTTGGTATGGGTTCCAACCTCCCTGTGATTTACTAGGCAACCTTTGTGTTCGTGGACAAATTCTATAGGATCTTCAACAGTTATGATATGATCTTTTCTCTGACGGTTTGCATGGTCTAGGATAGCGGCTAGTGTTGTGGATTTTCCACTTCCAGTTGGACCTGTAACCAGCACCAGCCCTCTTGGAAGCATTGCCAGTTTGGTCATTACTTCTGGAAGGCCAAGCTGTTCAGCAGTCATGATCTTGCTTGGAATTTCCCTGAATACGGCTCCTACGCCATTTTTTTGCATAAAGTAGTTGGCACGATACCTGGCCAAGCCTGGGATCTCATAGCCAAAGTCCACATCTCCAGTCTCTTCAAAGTGTTTTATCTTATCTTCTGGGGCGATTTCATAGAGCATCGCTTTGAGTTCATCGTTATCAAGGGTTTTGTATTTTACCCTCTGTATGTCGCCCCTGATTCTTATGATTGGAGGAGATCCGGCAACCATATGGAGGTCGGATCCTCCCTGTTCATGAAGAAGCTTAAAAAAGGCATCTATTTTAGCCATGTTTTAATAGAACCTCCTAAGATGGCTCTTGATTTGCATATGTAAATTTTACCCGGAGACACAGGGGCCCGGGGTATGGGCCTTAGCCGATCATTTATTCTATCGGCAAGATGGCCAAAAATATGAAAAGAAAGAGGTGCACATGCTCTCAGGCGATCAGGTAGTTATAGAGCTAAGAGGGGTTCGGAAGAGATACACTCGAGATATTGTGGCTTTGGAAGAGGCTAATCTTTCTATACCTAAGGGGGAGTTTGTTTTTTTGACAGGTCCCAGCGGTGCAGGCAAATCAACACTTTTGAGAATGCTTTACAAGGCCGAAGAACCCACGAAAGGTTCCATAATTATTGACGGTGTTGATCTTTCGAGCCTGTCAAAATCCCAGATACCTCAGCTAAGGCGAAAGGTCGGAGTGATCTTCCAGGATTTCAAGTTGCTGTACAACAAAACAGTGTTTGAAAATGTTGCCCTTTCTCTGGAGGTCATTGGTCTAAAAAAGAGCCAGCTAGCAACACGAGTAAGACAGGTTGTTGAGGGAGTTGGTCTTGCAGACAAGCTTCACAGAAAGGTGGTGCAGCTTTCCGGAGGGGAACAGCAGAGGGTTGCCATAGCAAGGGCGGTTGTGAACAGGCCTCCTATAATTCTTGCTGATGAACCCACTGGCAATCTTGACCGAAAACGTACCACAGAAGTGGTAGCGCTTATGGAGGAATTGAATGCAAGAGGTGCAACTATAATATTTGCCACCCATGATGATGCCTTGTTTGAGAATACCCACAGGCGGGTATTGCAACTGAGAGACGGTAAGATAGAGGAATTTTAAAATGCCATTAGGAATTATTTTTAAAAGGGCCCTGAGGGATATAAGACAAAATCTTGTAACCCATGTTATGACTACCATTGTGGTAGCCCTTACATGTCTGGTCTTTATTTTCTTTAGTGTTTTTTCAATAAACCTTCAAAGAGTGGCAGACAGGTTTGGCAAGGAGCTGGCAATAGTAGTCTATGTGAAAAAAGATCTAGCCCAGGAAAAGATTCCCACCCTTTATCAAAAGATTGTCTCCATGGATGGCATAGAAAACGTAAAATTTGTCTCGTCTGAAGAGGCATTTAAGAGGCTTGAAGGTTACTTTAAGGATGAAAAGGAGATCCTTGAAGGAGTAGACCCGCTTTTTCTACCTCCATCCTTTGAGATACAAATTAACAAGGCCGTTTATAATCCCGGCCGGGTCAGAAGCATAGCCAGTGCGCTTTCAAAATGGCCCGAGGTGCAAAAGGTGCAATATGGCAAGGAATGGGTGGATAGGCTGGAATCTTTTTCTGAGGCGGTCAGGGCTGCTGTTATTGCAAGTGCGGTACTGCTTTTAGTTATGGCAGCCTTTGTGGTTTCAAATACCATTAAGTTGACAGTATATGCCAGACAGGACGAGATAGAGATAATGAGGCTTGTTGGAGCCACTAATGGATTCATACAGGGCCCTTTTCTGTTAGCCTCATTTTTCCAAGGGGTTTCTGGTTCCCTTGCTGCTTTGGTGGTTGGCCTTTTTTGTTACGAGTACGTCCTTAACATAATTGGTCAGACCGGACTTATCCGGAGTTTGCACCTGCAATTCCTTCCCCCTTTTTATATGGTGATCATAGTGTTGGTAAGTGGAATTTTTTGTATGGCAGGTACTGCCATGGCTCTTAGGAGGTTTTTGAAGCTGTGATGAAAGTTGCCTTCGTTGCGCTGTTTATAGCCCTTTTTCTTACCACCGTCTTGGTTTCTGGGCTGAGGTCCAGTACCGATATCATTCAGAACGAGCTTTCTGTACGTCAAAAGAAACTTTCGTCCATAGACAAATCTATAAGAAAAAAGAAGAGGATAAAAAGACGCATAGAAAAGGAGAAAAAAGACGTACTTGCGGATATTCAGGAGCTTGATCGTAAGATAAACCTACAGTGGCAAAGCCTTCAGCAGGCCAAAAGGGATTGGACCGAGGCGGAACTCCAACTGGACAGGACAAGAAAGGAACTGGAAAATATGAGATCCAGGGCTGCCGAGCTTAAAATAAATATAGAGACAAGGCTCAATGCCTTCAGGCAAATGGGTGAGATAGGGGTGCTAAATGTACTTTTTGCTGCCGACTCGTTGCCAGACCTCCTAGCGCGGCAGGAATATCTAAAGATGATTGTAAACGAAGATCAGGCAAGGCGTAGAGAGTATATTTCATTGCTTAAAGGGCTGGTTCGTAAAGAAAAAGAACTGACAGACAGGCAGATGCTTCTCAAGGCCATGTCTGAGAGACTTGAAAAGGAGGCCCTACTCCTCGAAGAGAGAAAGGCGGATAAGGAACATTATCTGGAGACTTTAAAGAAGAAGACCAAAAGATACAGACGGATGATAGCCCAGCTCCAAAAGGCTAGGAGACGGTTAAGCCAGGTAGTCGAGGAGCTGAGTCTCAAGGCCCAGGCAGCTGCCAGGGCAGCAGGACCAGTGACTAAGGAGAGCCAGTTTGAGTTTCGTTACCAAAAGGGAAGGTTAAACCTGCCGGCCCCTGGCAAGGCAGTGATATATAGATCCAGGAAACGTTCAAAGGGTATGGCTGTAAGATGTCCTTGGGGTACAGAGATCAGGGCGATTTTTGATGGAACAGTTGTTTTTAATGATTCCCTTCCTGGTTATGGCCGGGTCTTTATTGTGGATCATGGTCATGGATACATGACTCTTATCGCCCAGGGGCAGAGTTTCAAGAAAAAAGTGGGACAAGAGGTTGCCGAAGGAGAGGTGATCGGTCTTTCCGGAGGTGGTCCATGGGTTTCAGAGGGAATTTATATTGAAATTCGCCACAATGGCAAACAACTTACTGCTCCTTACTGGTTTGATCTCAGGGGTATTGAAATAGTGAGAAGATAGAGTAATAGTAATGCTGTCCAGTATTTTCTGAAGATCACTTGGTCACCCAATTCATAAGGGAGCTGAAAATGAAATTAGAGCGTGTAAACATTATCCTTTATCTTCTTTTTGGTGCAGTCCTTGTGGGCATAATGGCATTAATCATATACATCAACCCAGGTAATCTGGCTGTAGCAGAAGACAACGACAACACCACATATCATCAGCTGAAGCTGTTTTCCCAGGTTCTTGATCTTGTAGAAAGAAATTATGTAGAGCCTGTGAAACCCAAGAAACTCATCTACGGGGCTATTCAGGGCATGCTCAGTTCCTTGGATCCACATTCGGCCTTTATGAAACCGGAGGATTTTAAAGAACTCCAGGTAGAGACCAAGGGCAAATTTACCGGAATAGGCATAGAGATAACCATAAAGGATGGCGTACTTACCGTTGTCTCCCCTATAGAAGGGACGCCGGCCTTCAAGGCTGGCATACAAGCCAATGACAAGATCTTAAAGATCAACGGAAAGAGCACGAAAAACATGACCCTTATCCAGGCAGTAAAGTTGCTCAGAGGGCCTAAAGGCACTACCGTTACCATTTCTATTTATAGAAGCGGTTGGAACAAGCTCAAAGATGTAAAGCTTGTAAGAGACGTTATACCCATCAAAAGTGTGCGTTCAAAGATGCTTGAGAATGGTTATGGTTACGTGCGTATAACAAACTTCCAGTCCAAAACGGAAGGAGAGTTGCGAAAGGCATTAAAGGAACTAGAAGGCAAGAAGGGCCTCAAAGGGTTAATTATTGACCTTAGGAATAATCCAGGTGGTTTATTGGATCAGGCTGTTGCAGTCAGTGACGAATTTCTTGAATCTGGTCTGATTGTATACACTGATGGTCGTCTTGAGGACTCCAAGATGCGTTTTTATGCAAAGCCAAACCGTGTTCATCACAACTATCCCTTGGTTGTTTTGGTAAACGGCGGTAGCGCGAGTGCTTCAGAGATTGTGGCAGGTGCCCTACAGGACAACAAACGGGCTGTAATTGTTGGCACCCAGACCTTTGGCAAGGGTTCTGTCCAAACCATAATTCCATTGGAAGAAGGAGCGGCGATAAGGCTTACCACCGCTCGTTACTATACTCCAAGTGGTAGATCTATCCAGGCCAAGGGAATCACGCCAGACATAGAGGTTCCATTTATACCCCCTGCCGAAAAGGAAGAAAAAAAGGATGTCTTTCACTTTATCAAAGAGAAGGATCTCGAAGGCCATTTAAAGGGGGATGGAGAGGAGATAAGCAAGCAAGAATCTAATAGTAAGAAATCTGTAGAAAATGATGCCGAGAAGATGTTAAAAAAAGATAATCAGCTCAGAGAAGGGTTACGGATTCTAAAGGCCTTTTATATCTATAAGGAGTTGAAAGTAAAAGGGAAGTAACTGATCAGTGTAGGTGCCATACATCAGTCAAAACAAGAAGAAAAAAACAAACAGAAGTAAAAAGGGCCCTGAATCGAAAAGATTTAAGGGCCTTTTTCTTCATATAATAGTATTGCTGTTTGTCAGCCTGCCCCTGGCCCTTGTCTTACTTGTGCCCACGCCTCCTGTAAAGCAGATAGAAAGACCTCCCTTTGAAAATTTTTCAAGGGCCCCCAGTACCGTTCATAAAAGATCTCCTGCCAAACCAAAAGCTCGGAAAATGCCCCTGCCACTAGTGGCCATCATTATTGATGACATGGGCTATGATTATGCCATTGATGAAAGATTTCTTAAGCTGCCCGTTCCTTTATCTTTTGCCTTTTTGCCATACGGTCCAAATACAAAAAGACTTGCCAGGCTTGCCCGTTCCAAGAATAGGGACGTCCTAGTTCATGTTCCTATGGAACCAGAAAATAAGATGCTCAATCCTGGACCAGGGGTTTTGACCTTGGCTATGTCAGTAGATTCTTTGATTGAGACTCTGGAGCAGGATATCCAAGAGGTGCCAGGTGCTGTAGGAGTAAACAACCATATGGGGTCACGTTTTACTGCGGACAGGAAGGCCATGAAGTATGTCCTTGCAATACTAAAGCAAAAGGGGCTTTTTTTTATCGACAGCAGGACAACTAAGAACACGGTTGCCTTTGAGATGGCAAGACAAATGGGTGTGCCATGTGGTGAAAGGGCTGTTTTTTTAGATCACTCGGATAATAGGAAACTTATAGAGCATCAGGTGATGAGGCTTGTAAGACTTGCTCAAAGAGATGGTTCAGCCATTGGGATAGGTCATCCCTATGTTAACACCTATAAGGTTCTTTATAAAATGTTGCCAATTATTCAAAAGGACGTTGCCATCGTGCCTGTTCACAGGTTAGTTCAATAAGGTGCTTCCTGATTGCGAAGTCTACATCTGAGTCTTGTTTTTAACATCACGTGAATTCGTATCTAAAAATCTTTTCTTTGGTCTCTTTTTTCTTCTGATCCAAGGCACTATGATAGACAAGAGCCGGGTATCCCGTCTGTTCTAGTTTGTTGGCACGGGTCCCCTTCCTTTGGCATGCATCTTTTGCATAACAGCCCCTTGGAAAGCCTTGTGCCACAGATTGCCCTTTCACATCCAGGGTACATCTGCCGGTAGATAAGATCGATCACTGGGTAGTCCTGCTTTGCAAGAATTCCTTGATTTCATGGAGGAGCTGGGCCGGGGTCTTGATAGGGTAGAAGATTCTTTCAGCCACCTTTTCACCAGGAATTCCCTTCAGACGGAGATCTGACAGGCGAGATTTGAGTTCGCTTGGCTCTGTAATGGGATAGCGTATACCTTTGGTGTGTTTGAGTACCAGGTAAGCCCAGGGACCTTCACAACTGGCTGCTTTTATTGCTTCTTCTGCTACAGTATGGCAGAAATCCAGCAGGGTCTGACTATCCTGGCCATCTTTGACAAGCTTGTTGGCAAGCTTTGCGATCCCGCCTGCAGTATGGACCCTGAGTTCACGTTTTTCCCCTTCGCTTAACTCATCTAAGTGCTCGATCTTATATAGGGCCAAGTCCGGATCGGCTCTAAGTATGTTTCGTACAGTGTTTCTTGTAAGACCGGTAAACTGGGCTATTTCATCTTCCGACTTAATGTACTCTTCATGCAGTACTATCGCAAAGGCTGCCCTGGCAAGGCTTGGAAGCCAGGTGAGGGTACGATACTCTGTAAGTCTCTTGAGTCCTCCCAGGAGGTCGATGGACTTAAAAAAGACCCGTTCCACCAATCTCTCGAGATTTTTTTCATCAACATCGATTCCAGCAGGTGTAAGTATTATCATCCTTTTCCTCCTATCGGTTCTTTGATCTTGACAATCCCGGTCTCGCTAATCTCCATAAAATGGGTTTTGGTGTCGTGTCCGCTCATGCGACATCCGTCAATTCTAAAAAGCCGGACAAGATCACCTGGTTGCGCTTTGTACATTCTCGCTGCATACTGACTTGTAATGAGCTCTTTTGCCAAAACCATCGTTCCGTCAACGATGTGTCCTACTGCATATCCTCCTGCGGCCTCTGCACTTAGCTCCTCATGTCCGCTTCTTTTTTGGCTAACCAAAAGCGAGGTCTGGTACCATTTTTTTAAAAAGTTAAAAATGCGCCGTACAATAGACCTGGCCATCATCTCCTTGTTTTCAAAAAGACCGGTAACGGAGTCGATAATGGTGAATTTGACATTGTATTCCTTAATAGAATAGGCAAGGGTGGAAAGTAGATCAGGGATGTTTTCACGAAGCCTTGTAAAGCTCGCTGCGTCAATGAGGATGATATTGTCTTCAAAATTACTAAAGTTATAGCCCATTGCAAGTGCACGATATTTAACAGAGGCAATGACAAAGTTTGCAGGTGTTTCTACCGTGATAAAAGCCACCTTGTCGCCCTTTTGGGCTTGCTCTACAGCAAACTGTTCCACCATAAGGGTCTTTCCTGTATCACTTACACCTGTAATATTAAATACGCTATACTTTGGTATGCCACCTAAAGGTACCTGTTTGAGTTTTCCTTTCTCTTCCTTTACGGTAAAAAAAAGATCATCAAGACCTTCTATTCCTGTAGGGACACCAGTAATTTTAGGTGCCTTTTTTAGTGCTTCGCTGCCTATGAATATGCTTTCTTTTATTACTTCAGGTTCTTGATAACTGTATCCACTCGTTTCACTCATAATGCCACCTCCCTGTTCATTTGATTATACCAGGAGCATATTGAATTTGAAGCGTTCAAAAAGGAATGAAAAATTACAGAAAGGGGAACCGAAAGGATCCGTTTATCACAGCGATAACATTTTTGGACAAGACCCGATGAGGACAAGGCTTTTTCTCTTCCATGCCCAGCCCGTTTCTTGTATAAGTGCGTCTTCTTGCTATATTAAGAAAAAAATATCTGATAAGAACAAAGATATAGGAATGGAAAAGAGAGAAAAGACAATGAAGTATGGCCAGGCAGCCATAGCAGAGGCTAAACTCGAGCCTTGGCCGAATCCATCCCCTGAAAGGGATTATCTGATAGAGATATCATTTCCGGAGTTTACCTGTCTTTGTCCAAGATCTGGTTATCCTGATTTTGCAACAATAAAGATAAGCTATATACCTGCTGACCTTATTGTAGAGTTAAAATCGTTGAAGCTCTACTTAAACGGTTTTCGTGACATCCATATATCTCACGAAGAGGCTACCAATCGCATTTTTTCTGATCTGTCAAAGACTATAAAACCAAAATCCTTGACAGTAGTAGGTGATTTTCATCCAAGAGGAAACGTGCATACGGTAATAACCGTAGAGGAGGGCTGGGACTCTAGGAGTTCAGTATAGAGTCTACCTTGGCCTCCAGTTCGGTTTTATCTATGGGTTTGACACAGTATTCCTTGGCTCCAAGAGCCAGAGTCTGTCTGGCTGTGTCGATTGTAGGATAGCCTGTTAACATCATGGCCTTCAGATCTGGATTTATCTTTTTCATCTCTTCAAGGACTTCGACACCTGTCATTTTCTTGAGCTTTATATCAAGGATGACAAGATCTACCTGGTTGTTTTTTACATACTCGATAGCCTCTTCTTCCTCTGTAAAGGGAATAACTTCGTGTCCCTTTTTTTCTAGGATTTTTTTTATAAGGATGCCGGCATCTTTCACATCATCCAGTACAACGATTTTGGCCATGGTTTTTCCCTCTCCCGAATCTCTCATCAATCCAAATGGATCGTTGTGGATCTTAAGCGCTTTATTTTTATTTCATTAAGATGGTTTTATGTCAACATGTTTTAAGTAAGGGATCTTTTTCATCAGTGTTTCTTCCATCTCATCGATTTTTGCTCCCACAGTACGTGTTACCCTGTTTGCAAAGGCAGCACAAAACTGAAGAAAGTCGCCAAAATCATGTATGTCTTCAAAGTCTTCTCTTAAACTGTCTTCCATTTCTTTTATGAGCAGATATCCGTTCAGCTCAACCTCTGCCCTTACATAGTGAGATTCTGGTGTGATTACGATCATGCGTATGTCCTTGATATCTTCTACTAAAGGAAAGGCCTCGATCTGCCTGCGTACCTCTTCCTGCAGTTCTTCTGGAGAGGCTTTCTCGATCAGGTATTCAAGGTTTTCCTTTATGAGAATTATGGCAATTATCGCAAGGATTATTCCTACAATGATGGATCCGGCAGAATCCCAATAGGTCTGTTTGGTGATTTTTGTCAGTATTATGGCCCCGGCTGCAAGCAGAAGGCTCAATATGGCAGCACCGTCTTCCAAAAGTACTGCTAGATTGGCCGTGTCTCCTTCCTTTCGCTGGCGCCAGGCTACAAAAAAGGAATAACCCTCTGCAACAAATGAAATGGCCAAGACCCAAAAAGTCCATTGGTTAATGTCTGGCTCATGATGATGAATAAGGCTCATAATGCCATGATATATTGTTACACCAGCTCCCACAAAGAATATGCCACAGGCAGAAATGAGTCCCCAGACGAATCTTTCTTGACCACGCCCAAATGGATATTCCCTGGAGGGGCCTATCCTGCTACGCTTGAGTCCCACCAGGAGTAATGCCTGATTGGCAGTGTCTGCAGCTGAATGAATGGCTTCAGCCAACATCGAAGCGCTACCCCCCATGATACCGACCATGAACTTTAGAATACATACGATCAAATTTGCGCTAATCGCAGTGGTTACAGCATGCATTTTTTAAGAATTTTTCTCCTTGGCTAAACTATTTTCTAAAATGAAATTTCATTCTGGTTTGTTCCCAGTTAAATGGTTCTAGCTTACCTGTAACAAGATCTACATATTCGGTTTTTCCATCTGCATCTTTCCTTTTAACCCGAATCGTGATCCTTTCTCCCCTTTTTTTGAAAAAGAGTTCCGATTTAAGGTCATATATGTCCTTAACAGATGTACCGTCAATTTTAACTATTTCGTCGCCCTTTTTAAAGCCTGCTTTAGATGCGGGACTCCCAGGTATTACCCTTTCCACTGTCAGTTTGTTTTTTCCGTCTAATATCACTCCAAGTTTGGGGGCAAAGGGTTCCTCCATGGGTGGGACATACAGGAACAGGTCTGCTTTTGACGGATCGGAAATTGATGATTCGTTAAAGAGCGTTATGGCTTGAGAAATGCCAGGAATTCTCCTCTTTACCCGAGAAGGTATTCCGTATCCAAATTCTACATGTCCTCCACCAACTATGATTACCATTCTTTGATGCGGATGTTTTTTAATGTATGTGGCAATACTGTGCGCCATGGTTTCATCCCAAGCTATCTGTGCCTCAAAAAAGTGTTGGAAATCTTGGAGTTCTCCGCCCTTGTGGGCAGAATAGACCTGCTTTAGGTATCTTTTGTAGAGTTCGTTTGTCAGATCTAGGTGTTCTGGAAGCTGTTTTAGTTCTTGCTCTGCCAGACTACCAAGGCCTGTCCTCGCTATTTTTTTGGATATCCCGGTAGGCAGGTTCAGGGCTACTATTGGTATGTGGTTTTCCTTGCAAAACTCTATTATGGGTCTGTAAAAATGATAGTTAAAAGCCCATCTTTTAAAATATTCACTTTCTTTAAGGAACTGGCGTTCATCTATTTTGCCTGCAAGATATTTGTCTATGACCTTCTGAAAGGGACGCTGGAACATCTCCATGCCTACAGCCATTGGGCCTAATTTGCTGAGTTTTTGAATTATTTCAAGCTGCGCCTGATGGATGCCCTGCTGGTCATGTTTTTCACCAAGATACACAACCTGGTAGGACTCTAGACCTTTGATTATTTGATCGGACAGCCTTATCTGGTCTGAAAAGATGCCCGAAAGGCTAGGATTTATCTGCTTGCTTATACCCTGGTCAAATGGTGCCCGCTTTTTTTGAAGCAAAATGCCGTCTTTGAATTCCAGAAAAGAATACCTGCCATAGTAGGGCAGCTTTCTCATCATTTTTTTGAGTTGGTGTTTTGAGGATGCCTTGATGGCTACGACGACATGTGTGGGATTTAGCGGATTTTCCCTGACGTTAACAATTACCCCTTCATCAGGAGACTTTATCTTGCCAGTAAAGCTTTCAAGCCTGCCCTTTGTGGAACCAAGCACCAAAAAGGCGCCGTTCTTTAGCATGGAATGCTTTATTTTTTTTCTTTCAACAGTTTTGAAATCCATTTTTTCCAAGAATGAGACAATGGGGGAATATATGGAAAGCTCCTTTTCATCTGGCAAGAGTACAAATCTTTTTTCAGCACCAAACAGCCTAGAAAGGGAAGGAGGAAACTCCTCTGGTGCCAAATCTCTCATGATCTCGTAATTTGGATCTATAATAGCAAGTTTGGGTTGTTCATGGGTAGTAAAAGCAGCAGAAGTTTCCTTCTTTTTTACATCCACATCAAAGGTACAGGCATTTTTTTCAGTCAGTATCTGTAGCGGCAGCTTCAGGGTATAAGGCTGGGTATTTAATTGTTTAACCGAACATTTTGTTTCATAGTTTTCATCACTGGCCTTTTGATAGGCACAATAGGAAATTTTTAATTGCGGCACATCTTTTCGCTCGAGCCACTGTTTGAAAAAGGGTTTCATCTGCAGGTGTAAGCTTCTCGAGAAGATTTTTTCAATGTCATGCCATGAAGCAGTGCGAAATTGATAAGCCCTTGCAAAGTAAGAGATGGCTTGAAAAAACTTCTCATCCCCCATACGTCTTCTAAGCATATGGAAAACCATGGCCCCTTTACCATATCCTATGGCCTTTGAAACCCTGTCGTGTCTGTATCTAAAGGCTGAAAGGGCAAAAGAGTTGTCTGAATGGACATAGGCCTTATAGTCAGAAAGTAGATCGTGTCTGTAAAGGGGGCCTTTGCCCTGTTTTTCTGCAATAAGGTAATCCGCCAAATAGGTGGTTAGCCCCTCAGACCAGTTTCCCCCCCTTTCATCTACAAAGACAGAATTTCCAAACCAAGAATGAACAAATTCATGTATTAGCGAGGTGTTGATCAGGAAGGGCTTGTCAATTATCTGGGAACCAACAAGGGTAAGGGTTGGAACAGTAATCCCAATGGGCCTAGGGACTTCAACTACTTGAAAGCGTTTGAAGGGATATGGAGATATCAGTTGCCTGTATCTCTTAAGGTTTGTTTTTAATGCATCAATGATTTTCTTGGCAAGCTCTGGGTCCTTTTTTAAAAGATGTACGGAAAGGTTAACCTCTTGACATGATGAATCGTAGTTAAAGAAGCGTGCTGCTGCCAAGGTGACCGACTGCCTTGGGTGATCAAAGACAAAGCTGTAGTTTCTTTCTCCTTGGGCTTGTCTCAGCATGATTTTATCAGCTTCCGAAATAGCGCCAAAGTCCCTGTTTATTCTGACATTTAATCTATAAATAGATGGGGCTTTCAATAAGGGGCACCAGGCTCCTGTTAGGAGAATGAAGTCCTTAGAGACCAGTCTGTTGCCTTGTATGGGGTCATCCGACCCAGAGGGCACCTTAAAATGGATTAGGATTTTTTGATTGCTATGCCCTTTATCAATTTTGCAGGAAAGTTTTCCTTTTTTTATTGAAAAATCCAAGGGCGCTCCATCTATGGTTTCCACTTTTAATACCTTTGTTTTGCCGATTAGCATCCCCTGATTCTGTAAAATGGAAAGACTGGTTGTTGCTTGCCCAGTTATGCTCTGGTTTTGAATGTCTACAGCTATATCAATCGTCATGTCTATTCTGTTTTTTGCACTGCAAGGCTTAGAGCAAAGTCCAATTAATAATGGGACAGTGTAAACAACAATATAAAAAGCAAAAATTTTATTTGTCATTTTTAAAACTCCCAAAATCTTTTAATTTGGATACAAAAAGACAAAGATGCCTGCTGCCAGGAGGACACTTGCAACCCTAAGGACTTGTCCAATGACCAGGAGGGCGAGCCCAGTGCCAGGAGTGAATATCCCCAGGTATCTTGGTAGTTGATGCCTGAGGGCCCTGATTGGTGTGGCTATAATGTTTCCAAGAACCAGCGCAATGACAGTCTCTTTAATGGTCAATACACCTTCTTGAAGCATTGCCCCGGCTGCAGCAGCGCCGGCAGAAAATTCCGCCACTATGCTAAAGACTACTACAGAAATTCCTTCAACTGGTATAGCTTTCGTTTGAAGAATATGGGCAGTCATGTGTTGAAGTTCCTCGAAGAACCCATAAAGTCTTAGGAGTACCACCAGCATATAGATGGGTACAGTATAAAGGGCAATTGATAGGAGCCTTTTGGTCAGATATTTTTTAAAAAGTTCCGCTACGCTTTTATTCTTTTTGGGATCTGGCTGTGAATCAATATCGGCAGTCTGGGTCGGCCTTTTTAGGAGTATTCGTCCTGCCAAGATTACAACCACTGTCCTGATTATGGCAGCAAGAAAGGTTATGGCCATATAAAGTATTCCTGCCTGTTGTGCAAGGGGGACAATAATTGCAAGGGTTACCGGAAGATGTAGAAAATAGGAGGGAAGACCAACATTTAAAAGGGCAGAGATAAACATCTCTTTCTTTGATATTTTGCCCTCTTTGTAGGCATTCCAAAGCATAGTATTTGCAGCAACCCCTGAAAGAAACGCAGTGGTAAAGGCTGTAGCGCTCCAGTCACTGAGGTTGCCAAGCCTCATAAGGGGCCTGGAAAAAGAGGCAACCAAATGTGACCAGCCTTTTGCCTCGATTACTGCAGAGAGAAAGAGGGTTAGGGCCATGATTGACATGAGTCGTACAAGTGGCCAAAAGACCCTTGTTCCCACAAAGACGATATCAAAGCCCGTTTTCCACAAAAGGATGCATAGCAGAACTGCAGCAAAAAGAAGCCACAGGGCAGTGCTGATTTTTTGCTTCAGTGTTTTGTTCGACATGGCCATGGCAGCAGTTTAAGCAGCTTGCAGTGGGAATTAAAGAAAAAATTAATATCTTTACTTTGACAGGTGGCTATATCATATTTTTTCCCCATGAAGATTCTTATTGTGCAGCCCACCCATTTTGAAAAGGCTTTTAGCAAGAAGCTCTATAAATCCAGGGCCAGAGCCCTTGTTCCTTTGACTTTGCCATATCTTGCAGCCTTGATCCCCAAAGGGCATGAGATCACGTTGGTGGATGAGCAGATCGAGGAGCTGCATTTCAACCAGAGATGCGACTGTGTGCTTATTACTTCTACAATCTTGACCTCTTTCAGGGCATATGAGATCGCAGACAATTTTAGGCAAAAAGGCATACCTGTTGTTATGGGAGGTCCTCATTGTACATTTTACTCTGATGAAGTACTTGAACACGCAGATGCAGTGGTAGTGGGAGAAGGGGAGTGGCAGGTTCCTTCAGTTATAAGGGATTTGGAAGCAGGAGGTCTCAAAAAAAAGATCTATAAGTCAGATAGGCTGCACGATCTTAAAGAACTTCCTTTTCCTCGATACGATCTTTTAAGCCCCAAGATTTTTTCAAGGTTTCCCACATATTCTGTACAGACCACAAGGGGTTGCCCTTACAGGTGCGAGTTCTGTGCTGAAAGATATCACCTTGGCGAAAAGTATCGGATGCGTCCTGTGGATGAGGTTGTTGAGGAGATAGTACGTACAGGTGGAAAACAGATTTTTTTTGCTGATAGCACATTTGCAGGTAACAGGTCAAGGACCATGGAGCTAATGGAAAAACTTATTCCATTAAGAATACGTTGGTCTACTCTGTGGAATACCTTCAGGTGCTTGGACAAGGAATTCATGAAACTTGCCAAGAGGAGTGGCCTTCTTCATATAAATATGGGGGTGGAAAGCATAAAAAAAGATACATTGCAAGACATGAACAAAAGGACCACCCCTGCTGACAAACTTGAAGAGGTGGTGAGAATTCTTAGGAATCTCGGCATAAGCTTTTCTTTTAATCTTATTTTTGGATGGGATACGGACAAACTGGAAGATTTTGATGCAACCCTTGATTTTCTTATAAGAAACAAGGTCCATGTGGCCTTTTTTAATGTCTTTTCACCACATAAAGGAACCAAAATATACGACAGGTATCTGGAAGAAGGCCGTCTTATAGATCCATACAACATGGGCAGGTGGCCTGGTATTATTGCAGAAATCTATCCCAAGAACTATTCTCCAAAGGAGCTTGAGGAAAATGTGCTTCGGCTTTACAGGGAATTTTACTCTTGGCCCTCTATGCTAAAAAGGTTGCCCTTGCCAGTGACAAAGCCGTATATTGCCTCATGGTTTATGAATCTGCAGGAGCGAAAGCTTTACAAAGGGAATACCCATAGAGCCAACTTTGATGGTATTTAACTTCTTTTCTTGCCTTTATGAAAGCTGCTGATGTAAAATGGACCTGTAACTGCAACACTTAAAAATTCTTTAGGAGAAGAACGACATAAATGGGAAAACTTCTTCCATTCAAAAGGGTCCCCGGGGCCTCCAAAAAGAAGTCACGCAGGCTTGAGAAGATCAAGGAAGAACTCCTCCTCTATCACGGTATTGATCTGGACAAGCTGATAACCGCAGAGCCTGCCACCAGCCTTACCATTGATGAGTTTGAGTTGCTAACAGACAAGCTTTTAGAAACCATAGATGCCTTTTGTGAAGATCATCCTACCACCACTGTACATGATATTTTGTATACTATTGAAAATGTGAAAGAAATAATAAAAGATACCGTTGAGGAAAACGATTAGCAAAGATGTTCCATTTGTTAAGGGCTTGGTTCTACCTCGATAGTTGCCGCTTCTTCGTGTCTCAAGCTTACATGGTAACCTTTTACAAGGTATTCCACTGGGTCCTGTAAGGGAGCATACTTTATCACTTTTACTTCAGCTCCGGCCACAAAACCCATCTCTAAGAGGCGTTTTTTAAAGGGGCCGGTAGCGTTTATTTTCAAGACGGTCCCCTTTTGTCCTGTTTTCAAGTCATCGAGTGTCATGTCTGATCCTGGGCCTCGTATTTTTGATGATTGAGAAGCTTGTTAAAGATAGCACTCATTGAGGCTGGAAACAATATCCTGTCTGTGTTTAACCGGTCAAGGGCTGCGAATTGAAATTATATAAATATCTGGTAGAAGGTTATAAGTATGGAATTGCCGAGGGACTAGCTAGCGAAAGGAGAACAAGATGGCCAAAATAGCAGTAGGTGGATCCAGGAGTATCGAATCTTATCAGTTGGTAAAGTCTGTACTTGATTGTTTATTAATGCCAGGAGATATAGTCCTTTCAGGCAATGCACCAGGGGCAGATAGACTAGGAGAACGATACGCCCAGGAAACTGGCCTTGAGTTTAAGATCATTCCTTCCGAGTGGGAAAAGCATGGTTTAAAGGCGACTATGATGAGAAATGAGGTACTACTTAGGGCTGCAGATTGCATAATTCTTTTTTGGGATGGCAAGTCAGCTGGTTCCAAGCATATGCTGGAAATAGCAAAGAGATCAAAGAAGTTGCTTGCAGAGGTTAGGCCAGATGGCTATCTTCGTCTCTCCTTGAATCCAAGGCGTCTCTAGTTTGCCCATGCCTGCCGTTCCCAAAAAAAACTGCGAATCAATTCGTTCAGGGCCCTTTTTTGGTCATCTGTAAGTTTCTCAAATTTTATACCAATAAGATAGGAAAGGCCTGTCTTTTTGCTCCAGGCCACCTTGGCCTTGACCTTAACAGGAGGCCTTGTAGGGATTAAAACCGTAAGGTCTTCATTTGGCGAAATGGCCTTGCCGCATTCCATGCAAAGGCCGCCCGTGCTTATGTTTAATATGGAATTTGAACAGACAAGAGAGTTTGAACTAAAGGCTACCTCCAAGCATATATTAAACCTTTCGTGCTGCCTCTTTTCTTTGTTCATATTCTGTCCTTAAAATAGGTGTAAACAATGCCCCAGTTTTCTTATCGTCAAACAGGTATATGCCTTGAATGTTCTACTCCCTGTTGTCAGCATGTAAAGCGTATGCCTTATATGGGTGAGTCCCATGATGTCCTTTACCGTACTTTGTTACTAGGGGCTTTCCCATTGTGGACAATGGATACGGTATCTGTTTCCCATTTTTGGGCCATGGAATGGATAGTTCCAGCCGAGTTGGACCGGTGTCCTGCTTATTCAGAATCACGCTTATGTAATATCTATGACAGGAGGCCGATTTCGTGTAGAAATTTCCCGGTTATTGGCTTAGGAGGAAAGATGCACGACTTTTGTCCTCACCCCCATGCGTTCTCTGGCGTTCATTTGATGATTCCAGATTTTTTAGAAAAAATAGATAAAATCGAAAGCTTTGTAAAAACACATTATCATGAAAATGAAGGAAAAAAAGTAGCAGGCTTGATTTTGGAAAAAGGGTTGGCAAGTGTTCCTTTACTTTACAACGGGCTTTGGTGTCTATTCTTGGTGGTTGCCAAGATGAATGTATGCAAGGCTATAGAAAGCCAAAGGTTTCTACTGAAACAAATCAGGTCAGGGGGACATCAAGAACTCACCGTACTGATTCCGCACAGTGACTACTGTGTTACTTGTGATATCGAGGGTCTTATGCATAACCTTGATTACCTTGAAGCAAGGTGTGAACAAGATGAGCTGTTAGAAAAATGTCATCAGATTGTCTCTAGGATTTTGGACCGATAATTTTTTAAAGATCAAAGGCAACCTCCATACATATTTTAAGTCCTTTCATGGTCAGATCTGGCACAAGTTTTTCCAGTTTTTTTGACAAAGGGAATATTGTTGGGGCAAGACCGCCAGTGGCCACAGTTGCAGGTGATTGCCCATATTGTCCTTGGAGTTCGGTTATGATTCTATCCGTCATGCCTGCAAATCCATAAAGTATTCCGGATCTAATGGCCTCCTCTGTACTTTTTCCAATAGGGTTAACAGATGCCTTTTCAAGACGTATCAGGGGAAGTTTGGAGGTTCCGGAAAATAGAGCGCCTATAGACATGTTGACTCCCGGCGCAATCGCTCCCCCGAGATATTGTCCTGTTTCTGACACGCAGTCAAAGGTCGTGGCAGTTCCGAAATCGACCACTATGCACGGCCTTTTTAGTTTTTCGAAGGCAGCTATGGTATTTACAAGTCTGTCTGTACCTATTTCATGGGGTCTGGGGTAGTCTACCTGTACAATTTTTCTGGCTATGTCATGGGCATCAACAAATGGACATAGGAAATAATGTTCTGCAAGCTCTGACCAAAGCTGGTTAGCAGGTGGAACCACACTGGAAATCACAGTTCCTTCTATCTCGTGCAGCTCGAGATTTTTGCCTTTGAGCCAAAAGGCTATCACAGGAGCCAGCTCGTCACAGCTTTTCTTTGTGTTCGTGCCCATTCGCCAAGTTTCTATTACCTTCTGTGGGGTCAACAGACCTATTACTGTCTGAGTATTGCCAATATCAACGCCTAAAAAGTGTTTTTGTCTCACCGATAAGCCTCTCCAATCTAATTTGGTTTTGTCATTACAAGGTGTAACCCGCATATAAATAGCTTTTTAGGTCTTGACAATATAAAACTTAGCAATTAATAAGAGCGAACCTTACCTTTGAGCCCCACATCGACATATCCGCAAGGAAACCAGATGTGGTCAAGGCTTTTTTTGCGTTTTTTATAAGGCTATAAAAATATTAGGAGTTTGAAGACGTATGCCTACTATTAACCAGTTAGTCCGTAAGGGCAGACAAAAGATTAAGAAGAAGACCAAGGCGCCAGCCCTTGAGTCTTGCCCGCAAAAGCGCGGAGTTTGTACCCGTGTCTATACCACTACACCCAAAAAGCCGAACTCCGCCCTGAGAAAGGTGGCTCGTGTTAGGCTGACAAACGGAATCGAGGTGACATCCTATATTCCTGGAATAGGGCACAATCTTCAAGAACACTCTGTGGTCTTGATAAGGGGTGGACGTGTAAAAGATTTGCCAGGTGTACGTTACCATATTATAAGGGGCACGCTGGATGCCCTTGGGGTTGAGGACCGTAGAAAGGCAAGGTCCAAGTACGGAACCAAAAGACCCAAGTAACAGAGGTTAGGTAGAGACTATGCCACGCAGAAGAGAAGTACCTAAGAGAAAGATTCAGCCGGATCCAAAATATAAAAGTGTTTTGGTGTCCAAATTTATCAATGGTCTTATGGTCAAGGGTAAAAAGAATTTGGCCAGAAGAATATTTTATGAGGCCATGGATATAATAGGGTCAAGGACCAAAGAAAACCCTGTCAAGGTGTTTGAGCAGGCCATGGAGAATGTCAAGCCAATTGTAGAGGTGCGCTCCAGAAGGGTCGGTGGTGCTACCTATCAAGTACCAGTAGAGGTGCGTCCGGAAAGGCGTCGGGCACTTGCCATAAGGTGGTTGGTTGGGTATGCCAAGTCCAGGGGTGAGCGCAGCATGGCCCAGCGTCTAGCAGGAGAACTGATAGACGCCTTCAATAAAAGAGGTGGAGCCTTCAAGAAGAGGGAGGATACCCACAGGATGGCAGAGGCGAACAAGGCCTTTGCCCATTACCGCTGGTAAGGCTTTTTAAGGGACTTAAAAGAATTTTTTTGGAGGATATGAGGTCATGAGCAAGCAGAAATTTGAGCGTAAGAAGCCGCATGTTAACGTAGGTACCATAGGTCACATAGACCATGGTAAGACGACGCTGACTGCCGCCATCACCAGGGTATTGTCCCAGAAGGGCTG
>JAMOVK010000142.1 GCA_027067775.1 Deltaproteobacteria bacterium | reverse complement strand
ATGAATGGATGTGCCGTCCCATACCTGGATATCATCACTGTCATCAATCCACGCAAGTTTATTGCCGCTGGCTGAAAGTACCGTAACCTCCTTGTCATCTGAGATCTTTTGTCCAGCATTTATAGGGTTGGATGTGGACCATACGTATATTCCATCATCGTAATGACTCCAAAAGGCATAGTCTTCACCAAGGGCTACAGTAAAAAATTCGTCCTTGGATTTTGTCTGGGCAAGCTGGATCATGTCCAGTTCAGCCCTTGCTAGATCAGAAAAAGAACCCACGTATATAACACTTACCAAAATGGCAAAAAGTATGTTTAGATTAAAAGTCCTCATGGTATCATTCCCACCTTTTTGTTGTGTCTGCTTTCTTTATTTTCAGATTATAGACACAGACAAGATTGTGCAAGTGGATGTTGCAGACAAGTTGAACCGGTTTGTGTGTTAAAAGATGGGTGGGCCATATTAAAATGCGCTTTTTAGCTGAGAAAAAGGAAAAAGTGGCGGGCGATGCGGGATTCGAACCCACGGCCTTTGGCTCCGGAGGCCAACGCTCTATCCAGCTGAGCTAATCGCCCGCAACAGGTATGGCCAGGAAACCTTAATCCTAAACACCTGGCCAAGCCTTGTCAATTACACCAGGATTTGCTTTAAATAACCATTTCTTGATTGTTCATGGAGGCATAAAATTGGCAAATATTTCCCCAATTGATATCCAGGTGGTAAACAGGCACCTTTGTGCCATTTCTGAGGAGATGGGCATTGTGCTTCAGCGATCCGCCTTTTCATCCAATATCAAGGAGAGAAGGGATTTTTCTTGCGCCATTTTTGACAAACATGCCCGTCTTTTGGCACAGGCTGCTCACATCCCAGTGCATCTTGGGGCCATGCCAGATGTTATTTCTGTGGTTAAAGACGAGTTTAGTCTTTGTCCTGGTGATATCATTATAACAAACGATCCCTTTAAAGGTGGGACTCATCTTCCTGATATTACACTGATTTCAGGCGTTTTTGATCAGGATGATAAGGAACTTCTGTTTTATATAGCTTCCCGCGCCCATCATGCAGATGTAGGGGCCAAGGTTCCCGGCTCAATGGGACTTTCGAGATCCATAGATGAGGAGGGGGTGCTTATCTCTCCTTCCTATCTTGCAGTAAAAGGCGACATCCTTGAGGATTACCTGAAAGATCTCATAGGGCTTATGAGAAATCCCAGGGAAAGGGCAGGGGATATCCGCGCCCAGATTGCCTGCCTTCTAAGGGGGCAGCAACGGTTAAAGGAGACGCTTTGGCGTTTTGGCAAAGAACGTTTTTTAGAAATTCTGCCATATCTTATTAAATATGGGAGAAAGTTTATGCAGGCCTCTATTGAGGAAATTCCTGATGGTGCATACGAATTTATGGATTTTTTAGATGACGACGGGCTTAGCGATGAACCTGTACCAATAAAGGTTGTTGTAACGATTATCGGTAAAGAGGCCACAGTTGACTTTTCTGGTAGTGCAGCACAGGTAAAAAGTTGTATCAATGCCACAAAGAGCGTGACTCGCTCGGCAGTGTATTATTGTTTCTTTTGTTTGGTGGGAGAGGGTTATCCTGTGAATGCTGGGTCCTTAGAGCCTGTATCTGTTCTAGTTCCAAAGGGCTGTCTCTTGAACCCTGTACCGCCTGCCCCGGTTGCAGCTGGTAATGTAGAGACATCCCAGCGCATTGTTGATGTGGTTTTTGGAGCCTTGTCCAGGGCAATTCCAGAAAGGATACCGGCAGCTGGATGTGGAACCATGAATAACATTGCGATTGGGAGTCAAGAAGGTGATAAGAATCAGTTTACCTATTACGAGACCATTGGTGGTGGTATGGGGGCAAGTGCCAAGACCGATGGCCTGTCAGGCGTACAGGTTCATATGACCAACACCCTAAATACCCCTATCGAGGCGTTGGAGCAGACCTATCCAATGCTGATAGAACGCTATAGCCTCAGAGATGGTTCCGGAGGTCGGGGAATCCACAGGGGAGGAGACGGTATAATCAGGAGATACAGGTTTCTGGCACCATGCAGCGTTTCTCTCTTGACTGAAAGAAGAAGATTTGCTCCCTATGGCCTTTTGGGTGGAGAGAATGGAAAGACAGGAGAAAACCTTTTTTTTAAAAAAGGAGGCCAGAATCCAGGGAAGCTGCCTGGAAAGTGTGTGATACAGGTTGATGAGGGGGACATTTTGGAAATAAGAACACCAGGCGGAGGAGGGTATGGAGCTCTTGAGCCTTGACAAGTTGACTGTTAAGGTGAAAATTTATTCATTTTTAATAGAAACAAAAGCATATTTTGAGGCTGATTAAAAAATATACAAGGTCGGCCCGTATTGAAGGGAGGACAAATGAAAAAGAGATATCTCATGGCCCCGGGGCCAGTGGCTGTTGACCCGCATGTAATGTCTGTAATGTCTGAGCCTCTTATACATCACAGGTCACCCCAATTTTCAAAGATCCTGTCAGAGGTGAGAAAAGACCTTAAGTATCTATATCAGACAAACAACGACTGTTTAATCTTTGCTTCATCTGGCACAGGAGGGATGGAGGCCAGCGTGGCCAATCTTCTTTCCCCTGGAGACAAGGCAATATGTGTGATTGCTGGAAAGTTTGGTGAGCGTTGGAGCGAGCTTTGTCAGACCTATGGCATTGAGACAGTGGATATCAATGTGGAATGGGGCAATGCGGTTGATCCGGCCCAGGTGAAGAAGGCCCTTGATGAAAACAAGGATGCAAGGGCTGTTTTTGTGCAGGCGCACGAAACCTCTACAGGCGTAAAACATCCAGTGGAGGAACTTGGACCCATGATAGCTGAACGGCCAAACACCGTGTTTGTGGTTGATGCCATTAGTGCCCTTGGGGTTTATGACATGAAGGTGGATGAGTGGAACCTGGACGTGGTTGTTACAGGATCGCAAAAATCCTTGTCTCTGCCTCCAGGGCTTGCTGTTGTTAGTGTTAGTGAAAAGGCCTGGAAGATGGCTGAGGAGGCTAAAAGTCCCCGCTACTACTTTAACTTTCTCAAGGAGAGAAAGGCATTGGCAAGGGAAACCACTGCATACACTCCGGCTGTTTCCCTGATAATCGGTCTTGCCGAGGTGCTGAAGCAGTTTAGAAGCATGGGCTTAGAAAATCTTTTTGCCCATCATAGACGCCTTTCAGGTGCAGTAAAGGCTGCTGTGGAGGCCATGGGTCTTGAACAGTTTCCAAAGGTTCCCTCAGAGGCCATAACGGTGATATGTGCACCAGAAGGTGTAAACGGTCAGGATGTTGTAAAGATACTGAGAGAAGACTACGGTATAACCATTGCCGGTGGCCAGGCTCAGCTCAAGGGCAAGATTTTTAGGATTTCCCATTATGGATATTTATGTGAGTGGGATATGATTATTGCTATTGCTGCTATCGAGCGGGCCCTAAACGAACTCGGACACAAGGTCACTTTGGGCTCAGGTGTTGCAGCAGCACAGGAATACTTTGCAAAGAACTAGAATCCACAAAAAGGAATAGGGGAAGATGAAGGTACTTATTACTAATCCAATTGCTCAGGAAGGGATAGACATACTGAAAGAGGCTGGTCTTGAAGTAGAGGAAAAACTTGGACTCAGCCCAGAGGAGCTTAACGAGGCCATAAAAGATGCAGATGCCCTGGTCATAAGGAGTGCAACCAAGGTTACTCCAGAGCTGCTTGAACATGCAGAAAGGCTTAAGGTTGTTGGCAGGGCAGGCACGGGTCTTGACAATGTTGATATAGAGGCGTGTAACAAAAAGGGTGTTGTGGTAATGAACACCCCTGGTGGAAATACAAATTCTGCTGCAGAGCATACCATAGCCATGATGCTTGCCATGTCTCGCCACATTCCCCAGGCCACCATGTCTATGAAGGCAGGTAAGTGGGAAAAGAAGAAGTTCATGGGCCAGGAGGTTGCAGGGAAAACCCTTGGCATTATTGGAAGCGGACGGATTGGGGCCATTGTCGCGCAACTCGCCAAGGGCCTTAAGATGAAGGTTATGGCCTATGATCCATACATGAATCCAGAGGTGGCCCAGAAACTTGGTATAGAGCTTGTCGATCTGGATACGCTTCTTTCAAGGGCAGACTATGTATCTGTCCATACCCCCCTAACAGATGAGACAAAGGGCATGTTGAACAAGGAACTCTTTGACAAGATGAAAGACGGGGCCATGGTGCTTAACTGTGCCAGAGGCGGCATTGTGAACGAGGCAGATCTATACGAGGCCCTTACCTCTGGAAAGCTTGCAGCAGCAGCCCTTGATGTCTTTGAAAAAGAACCAACAACCCTTGAGAACCCACTTCTTGGCCTGGACAATTTTATTTGTACTCCACATCTTGGTGCTTCTACCAGAGAGGCCCAGGAAAACGTGGCAGTTGCAGTGGCCAGACAGATTGCCGACTATCTCATTAAGGGTGAGGTAAGAAACGCTGTGAATGTGCCTTCTGTCAGTGGAGAGGCCCTAAAGGTGCTTGGACCGGTCCTCAACCTTGCTGAAAAGTGTGGTACCTTTGTGGCCCAGGTCCTTGATGGTGCATTGAAGAGTGTAGATATCTCCTATCAGGGGGATCTTGCAGATATTGATACTGCACCTGTGACAGTGACTATCTTGAAAAATCTTCTGGCACCTGTGCTTCGAGAGGATGTCAACTTTGTAAACGCCCCTATTATTGCCAAAGAGAGGGGTATCAAGGTGGTGGAGTCAAAGAGTGAGACCTGCGAGAACTTCACAAATCTTCTGGAACTAAGGGTAACCACAAGTAACGGAGAAGAGGTGCTGGCAGGAACCATTTTTGGCAAGACAGAGCCAAGGCTTGTGCGCATAAATGATTTTACCCTTGAGGCCGTTCCAGAAGGGCACATGCTTCTTATCTACAATGAGGACAGGCCAGGAGTCATTGGAAGAATTGGTTTGACCCTCGGAGAGGCTGGGATCAACATTGCAAGGATGCAGGTGGGACAGGACCCGGGCCATCATAGGAATGTGATCCTTTTGACAACAGATGAAAAGGCCTCTGATGAGGTACTTGATAAACTGCTACAGCAAGATGGGGTATCAAAGGTGATACCTGTGGAACTCTAGTCAAAGATTCTGCAAACTTTTTTAATTTCTTAATAAAAGGGGCTTCGAGGCCCCTTTTTTAATGACCTCTTTTCGGGGTAAACGGAAGGGCAAGGAAGGGCTTTGACTAGACTGGAAAGCAGGGCCAAGAGCTTCTAAGGCTTGCTTCGCTGAAACGCTCCAAAGCCGCTCGCTCTGCTCGCTAAATGGAGGTTTCAGCCGCTTCGCTTCACCAAGAATCTCTAGGCCCTGTTCCCAAATGTCTAA
>JAMOVK010000141.1 GCA_027067775.1 Deltaproteobacteria bacterium | reverse complement strand
TACAGATTTCATTAAGGTCATAGAAACCGAGCACCCACCCCTTTCCATTATCAGATCTTTTAAGGTGAACCGTTGTAACGGAGAAACAGACTATAACGACTTTCAAATAGTTAAAAGTCACAAGGCAGGAGCTGTATCTACTGAAATCCCTCCAGACATTGCAACATGCAAGGACTGTCTGAGAGAGATAACAGATCCACAGGATAGAAGATTCGGTTATGCCTTTACCAACTGTACAAACTGTGGCCCTCGCTACACAATAATCAAGGCCCTTCCTTACGACAGGCCGGCAACGTCCATGGAATCCTTTGTCATGTGCAAAAAATGCCAGGCTGAATACGAGGATCCTTTGGATCGCCGATTTCATGCCCAGCCAAACGCATGTCCTGACTGTGGCCCGCATCTATTCTTTATAGACAGCGCAGGTAAGACAGACCATAATGCCCCTCTTTCAAAGGCGGTAAGTCTTCTCCAAGATGATAAGATTGTTGCAATAAAGGGCCTTGGCGGATTTCACCTAGCCTGTAGTGCTTTTTCCGTCAAGGCCATTGCCTGCCTTAGGGAAAGAAAAAATAGACCATTTAAGCCCTTTGCTGTCATGGCGCGCGACATGGATGCTGCCAAAAGGATAGGAACCTTCGATTCAGACGCTGAAAGACTCCTTAACTCATTCAGGGCCCCTATTGTATTGGTTCCAAAGGCAACAGATACCCTTTCATCAAGCCTTGTTGCACCAAATATCCAAGATATTGGTGTCATGCTTCCGTATACCCCTCTTCATCACCTGCTGTTTAGCACTCCTGGTTGCCCGGAAGTGCTTGTTATGACCAGTGGGAATCCAAAAGACGAGCCTCTTTGCACAAACAACCAGGAAGCACTTGACAGACTTCGTCACTTTGTAGATGGTTTTCTCCTTCACAACCGGGACATATTTACAGGAGTGGATGACTCCGTCCTGAAAGGCTCGCCTGTTGGAAACTTCTTCATTAGAAGATCCCGCGGTTATGCACCTTCTCCTATAAAATTTGAAAAGGGAAATCAAAACATTCTTGGAGCAGGTGCACATCTTAAAAATACATTTTGTCTTACAAAGGATGATTCTGTTTACCTAAGCCAACATATTGGTAACCTGGTTACCGGTCCCACATATGATTTTTACAAAAAAAACATAGCCCACCTATCAAAGCTTCTAGAAATAGAAATCAAGGCCTGTGCCTGTGATCTACATCCTGATTACTTAAGCAGCAGATTTTGTATGGAGTCTGACCTTCCGGTTGTGAAGGTGCAGCATCACTTTGCACATGCTGCATCGGTAATGGCAGAACATCATTTGCAAGGCCCATCAATCGCCATATGCCTTGATGGCACAGGGTTTGGGACAGACGGAACCATTTGGGGAGGAGAAATCCTTTTTTGCACTCCAAGAGCTTTCAAAAGGCTTGCACGACTTCGCCCCTTCCCCCTGCCAGGGGGAGATGCCTGTGCAAAGGCTCCATGGAGGAGCGCGCTTTCCCTGCTATACGAAACCTTAGGCCCAGACCATCCTATTCCAGATACGATTAGACAAGTAGGTGAACAAAAGTTGAACTTTGTAAAACAGATGATATCAAAACGGATAAACAGCCCCTGGAGTTCCAGTTGCGGAAGGCTTTTTGATGCAGCTGCTGCACTTTGTGGCCAGTGCCTGGACAACACCTACGAGGCCCAGGCAGCAATGGAGCTTGAGGGCCTTTGTCAAAAAAACCTGGGGGACTCGCCTGTTACCACAACGGAATGGTTTCGCTATTTTTTTGAAAACAACAGAATCATAAGAAAAAAAGGGAACATGCTGGAACTTGACTGGCAGATATTTGTTGAAAAGGTCAAAAAACCTAATGAATGGCTAAAGCAAGATCTTGCAGCATTTTTCCACTCCTTTGTAGTGGCAGGATTTGCAAAAATGGCACTTTCTTGTTGCAAAGAGTTTGGCATCGATCACGTCCTTCTTAGTGGAGGCTGTATGCAAAACAGGATTTTACTGGAAGGATTTACCGACTTTTTTAGAAAAAATGGTATAGACTTTTATATTAATTGTATGGTGCCTGCCAATGATGGAGGGCTGTGCCTTGGACAGGCCTTTGTGGCAACCAATCTTATGTGTAATGACCTTCAATAAAAAGGGAGACAATGCAATGTGCCTGGCTGTTCCAATGGAAGTGTTAGAGATAAAGGGGAAGGAAGGAGACTTTCTAGATCCATATAGGGCTGTGGTTGAGGCCCAAGGAACCAGGGTTGAGGTACGACTGGATATTGTAGACCACCCTCCCCAAAAGGGGGATTATGTAATCGTTCATGCAGGTTTTGCCATTCACACGTTGACTAGGCAAGAGGCCCAGAAGAGCCTGGAACTGTTTGAAGATATGGTGAAGAATGCCTGAGAAAATAAATCTTTTTCAAAATAAAAAACATGTTAACGCCCTAATACAGGCCATAAAAGGGCTTGTGCCAAGGCCTGTGAAACTTATGGAAGTATGCGGTACCCATACCATGGCCATTTTCCGCCACGGGATCCGTTCTCTTTTACCTGCTGAGATAGATCTTGTTTCAGGCCCTGGATGCCCAGTATGTGTCACAAGCCAGGAAGACCTAGACAAAATGATAAAACTCGCCTCTGTTAAAGGGGTTGTCATCGCAACCTTTGGAGATCTGCTTCGAGTTCCAGGTTCAAACGGAAGTCTGGCCCAGGCCAGGGCCCAGGGAGCAAATGTGGAGATAGTCTACTCTCCTACAGACGCCCTTAATCTTGCCCAAAAGATGCCACAAAAACAGGTGGTGTTTCTTGGGATAGGCTTTGAGACTACCACCCCTACTGTTGCGGCAACCATAATGCAAGCAAAGGCATTGGATATTGAAAACTTCTCGGTCTATTCCTGTCACAAACTCATGCCGCCTGCTTTGGATGCCCTTTTTCAGGACGATAAACTCGGCATAGACGGCCTTTTGTGTCCAGGTCACGTAAGCTCTATCATTGGGGAAAGGGCATATGAACCCCTTTGCCAAAAATACAGGATGCCCTGCGTCATAGCAGGTTTTGAACCTGTTGATATACTGCTTGGCATATATCATCTCCTGTTACAGATTAGAGAATCTCACCCCAGGGTATTTAACGCCTATCAAAGGGCAGTAACCCATGAGGGAAACACAAACGCCCTTTTTATGATAAACCAGGTCTTTCATAAAAAAGATGAGCCCTGGAGAGGCCTTGGTACCATAGAAAAAAGTGGGCTTGCCATCAAAGACACCTTTAACCATTTTGACGCTGAAAAACGTTTCCCTTTGGATATCTTGTCAAACCCAGAACCTAAGGGATGTCTATGCGGAGAGATTATAAGGGCTCGAGCCACTCCTCCCCAATGCCCTCTTTTTGCTGGTAAATGCACACCGGCCACTCCAATAGGACCATGTATGGTGTCCAGTGAAGGAACATGTTCAGCATATTACAGGTATGGTAGAGATGAAAACAGATAAAATCCTCTTGGATCACGGAAGCGGCGGACTTGCCACTAAAAATCTTATAGAAGACGTCTTTATGAAAAGACTTTCCAATCCCTTCCTTTCCCCCATGGAAGACAGCGCGGTATTGGACCTTCCTCCTGGTAAACTGGCCTTTACCACAGACAGCTTTGTTATTGATCCTATCTTTTTCCCTGGAGGAGACATAGGTTCACTGGCTGTTCACGGCACAGTCAATGATCTTTCCATGCAGGGAGCACGCCCTGTCTTCCTGAGCCTTGGATTGATTCTGGAGGAAGGACTAGAGATAAAAAAACTTGAAAAAATAGCACAGTCCGTTGCAGACGCTGCAAAGGAGGCCGGTGTTACAATAGCCACTGCAGATACAAAGGTTGTAGAAAAAGGCCAGGCTGACAAGATTTTTATAAACACTTCTGGCATTGGAATCATTGAAAATAAATTTGACAGAATAGGAATAGACAGGGCAAGGCCTGGAGACGCAATAATCGTTTCTGGTTACATTGGGGACCACGGTGCTTCCATACTCCTTGCCAGGTCTGGACTTCCTTTTGAAGCGGAAATACAGAGCGATTCTGCCCCGCTTAATACCTTGGTGGAAGACATGCTAAGAGCTGTTCCATCAGGAGCCCTTAGACTTTTGCGCGACCCCACAAGAGGTGGAGTTGCAACAGTATTAAACGAGATCGCCCAGGCCTCTGATGTTGATCTAAAGATAGAGGAAGACCAGATTCCGATTAGAAAAGAAGTGCAAGGAGTATGCGAACTTCTGGGCCTTGATCCGTTATATCTGGCAAATGAGGGAAAATGTATTGTGGTTGTTGATAAAGATCATGCAGACGATCTTCTAAATGTTATGAAACAACACGGGCTTGGCAGAGACGCGGCCATTATAGGCCATGTAGAAAAAAAGAGGGCGCAACAGCCCAAGGTGGTTCTACAAACAACCATTGGCGGCCTAAGAATCGTACCAATTCTTACAGGCGAACCCCTTCCAAGGATCTGCTGATGACAGGCAAACGGGCATCGGTAATAGGAATTGGAAATCTGCTAATGACAGATGAAGGCTTTGGGGTTCACGTCATCAGATTTCTTGAAAAGAAGTATTCTTTTCCGCCTAGTGTACAACTTATCGATTGTGGTACCGCCGGCATCTACATGGCGCCTGTATTTGAACAGACAGATGTGGCCTTGATAGTTGATGCCGCAGCCATAGAGGGACATCCGCCAGGAACCCTTATAACATTAGACCACAAAGGGATGTCAGGAAGACAGATCCAGACAAGCATGAGCCCTCATCAGGTGGGAGTACTCGAGGTCTTGGAAATATGTCGCCTAAGAGGCAACCTGCCATCTTGTATAGAATTTTACCTTGTAATTCCAAAGGACATCGGCCCTGGCATAGAACTTTCTCCAGAGGTACATCGTAAGGTGCCAGAGGTGGCAAAAAAGATAGTTACAAGGCTTCAAAAAGAGGGATTTGATATTAAAGATGCATGAACTATCCCTTGTGCAGGGGCTTTTTAGCCAAATCAGAGACATAGCCAGAGAAAACCGTGCCCAAAAGGTTCTGAAGGTGCTGGTAGAGATTGGCCCCTTTTCCGGCGTAGTTGTGGATTCTTTTTGTTTTGCCTTTGATGCATTAAAAAAGGAAGACCGTCTCTTTGAAGAGGCTGTTCTTGAAATAAAGACCCCTTCTCCAAGATTCAGATGTTCAAGCTGCCTTAAGGAAAAGACCTATCCCTTGACAAATGAAAATGGCACGGACCAAAGGGAAGATTTTCAACACCCTGTTGGAATATTCCCACGGATTCAATGCCCTTATTGTGGAAAAGAGGGTCTCTATCCCGTTGGAGGTGATGATATCCTC
>JAMOVK010000140.1 GCA_027067775.1 Deltaproteobacteria bacterium | reverse complement strand
AGTTACATGCTTCAGGACAGTGGACTGAAGGAATCCTCAGACACTCATTCTTGAAAGGCGCCTTGGCGTGCCCTATGATGGAGGTAGAAAGGGGTTTGTTTTTTGCAGGAAATGGTTATGGAAGACAGGGAAGACTTCTCCAAGAAGATACAGGATCTTATTTTCACTAACCATGCTATATTTGAAATGAGACGAAGGGGATTAAATAGGAAGGATGTAATGAGGATAGCAAGTCGGCCGCAACAGGCCTTTGAAGTCAGGCCTGGCAGAATGGTCTTCCAGTCAAAAATGCAAGAAGGCGACAAAGAATTTCTATTGAGGGTTTTTATCGATGTGGACAGAAATCCGGCAGAGATTGTAACAGCATATAAGACAAGCAAGATTAATAAATACTGGAGAAATACTACATGAAAGTTTCATACGACTCCGAAACCGACACCTTGACCATAATATTAAAGGAAGATTCCAAGGTCCTGGAAAGCGATGAGGATAAACCAGGGGTGATTCTCGACTATGACAGCGAAGGGAATCTGGTCTCTATTGAGATACTTGATGCCTCCAAACGGATCGGAAAGATAAGCAAAGTGGAGTTTGAGTTGCTGGGGTCTTCGGCTGTCTGATTTAGATGTGTTTGAGGGTGTGATTGTTACCAGTAAATTGAAAACACAGTTCATCACTGATGAATAAGGGAAGAAGAAGGCTGTCATCATCTCCATTGAAGAGTTCCAGGAATTGATAGAAGACATTGAGGTATGGACATGGGCTCGGTAAAGGTAAGTGTATTTCTCCAAGGCGAGCTTATTGCTGCTATCGACAAGATTGCCAAAAAAGCATCAAGAAGCCGGTCCGAGCTTCTTAGGGAAGCAGCAAGACTTTATGTGGAAAGGCAACAGAAATGGAAGGAGATCTTTTCCTTTGCGCAAAAGGTTGCCAGGGAATGGGAGCTAACAGAGGAAGACGTGACAGCTGAAATTCAGGTCCACAGAAAAGAAAAGGCCAAAGTGGAGAAGGCGTCATAGGCTCGTCCTTGACACAAACATTTTGATCCCGGCATCCTTTTTACCGGACCACCAAGAAAGGTGCTGGAATTATGCATTTCTGGCCAAGTAAGATGCTTTATTTCTGACCATATTCTAAAAAAGCTGGTGGAAGTACTCCAAAGGCCCAACTTTGGTTTCAGTTTCGAACAAACCATTGCCATTGCCGAGGAGCTTCAATCAACCTGCACCTTACTAAAACAAGATATCACCATAGATCCGTTTTAGCAGATTCTGATGACAACCGGATCTTCGAGTGCACTATCAAGGCAAATGCCGACTTTATCGTGTCTGGTGATTCACACCTTCTGGATATGAAACAATTCCATGGTATAAAGATATTAAGTGCCCGGGAATACCTGAAGCAGTACAAGATTTGAGAAAGCGGTGCTCGCTACGGTAGCTCCGCATTCGCTTCGCAATCAAGATAGATTTTAGATCCCAGCCACCGTCCTCCTTTGTCATTGTACCATGCGGCCCTTGATTCCTGGCAAGGGCAAGACAAGTGCTACCGCACCCTCGCCAGAAATGGTGCCGCATGATGACCGGAAACCAAAAAGGAGGTTTCTGGTTATGGTTCCTGTCTCTGTCTCTTTGGTTTCCCGGCGCGCCTGCCGCTTTGGTGCCTCTGGCTTTTGCGTCAGACCTTCAAGTCACTCCTTCTCTGGTTTCGTAGCGGTTGCAGGGTTCAAGTCTTTCCGTCAGGCAGACCTGTTTGCCAGGTGGGCAGCCCCGGCGGTCAAGCGTTCGGTCTTTGTTCGCAGCCGCTTGGGCTTTCATTGGGTCTCTGTTCCCAGGTTGGTTCGCTCTGGTGCCCCGCTTGTCTGCCTGGGTTCTCCTCCAGCTTGCCGCCTGGCCTTCCTGGCTGGCGGTGAATGGGCCGTGTAGGCCTCTTGGGGCTTCATCATCTTATCCCATCTGCCTTGCCCCTAGATTCTTCAAGCTGGACTGGCTTTGTGCCCCTGGAGGCAAGATACTAGGGTACCTTGACGGCATAGAGTGGATTTGCCAGAGCTTTCAGGCCCGCTTGTCATAGAGTGCAAGGCCACAGGTGGCTATTCCTTTTCAAGGAAGGAAGAAGAAGGCCCTGACCCAGGGCATGTGGCGCAGGCCTTCTGTTATGCCGCCCTTCTAAATAGCCACGCTTTATCCATCATCTATATGAACCGGGAGGCAAAGAAGGCATCGGCCCTTTTCAGGATCTTTGCCTATGCGCTAAAGGCAGATGATCCCAAAGCGGCCCTGGCTGCGCTGGTTAAGGAAAAAGATTCGCGCCCGTACTGGAAGGGCTTACCTGCATCGCCCTTTGTGCCGACCAGCCACTTTTTACCCTTTGGGGCATGATCCATGCCATGCCCCTTTGGATAATAGCTGAGCAGCTTAGAATAGAGAAACAGAGCTGACCAGCCAAACAAAGGAGAAAAAATATGGGAATCTTTGAAATAGCACAGAGAAAAAAGGCAAAACTCAGGCTTGCCATTTGTGGGCCTTCTGGTAGCGGAAAGACCCACTCTGCCCTGCTCGTGGCAGCAGGCCTGAGCCAGAGTAGAAAGATATTCGTAATAGACACGGAGCACGGAAGTGCAAGCCTTGAGACAGGAAAGCCAGGGATACCAGAGTTTTTTCATGCTTCCATAGACCCGCCCTTCATTCCAAGGCGCTACACAGATTTTATCCATGCGGCGGAGGATGAAGGGGCAGAGGTGATAATCATTGATAGCCTATCACATGCCTGGGCAGGTTCAGGCGGGGTGCTCGACATGCACGATCAGGCCACCAAGGCTCAGCGGAGCGGAAATTCATGGGCTGCCTGGCGAGAGGTCACACCGGAACACAACGCCCTTGTGGATACCATGCTACAGAGCAAGGCCCATATTATAGCAACCCTCAGAACCAAAACTGCCTGGGAAGTGGTGGAAACAGACAAGGGGAAAAAGGTGCCTCGGAAGATAGGCCTCAAGCCCGAGCAGCGGGAAGGGCTGGAATATGAATTCACAGTGGTTTTCGACCTGTCAGTGGAAGGCCACGTGGCCACTGCCAGCAAGGACAGGACCAGCCTTTTCGATGGCCTGCATTTTGTGCCTAGCAAAGAGACTGCCAGAGGCTTCTGGAATGGCTGGAAATCGGAAAAGACCCTAGAGAAGAAAGCCAGCGCCTTTTGTCTGAGTTCAAAGCCTATGTTGACACCATTGAACAACCAATGCATTTGACTAACTGGTGGAAGAAGCATGAACCTGGAGTTTTCCAGGCTCATGCCACAGGATAGGCAGAACCTCATAGACTACTGCGCCAGAAGAAAGAAGGTGCTGATGAATCAGGCTGCCTGATCTTTTATAAAGGCTGTTTGCCGGGGCCATGGAGCGGAAGGCCTACAGGGCTCCCATCTAATGTGAAAAATAGTCTAACAAAGACGGCACTTATAAGGCCAGATTATTACAAGGAGAAAAGAGATGGTCTATGATCTTCTTTACAAAAAAGGGGGCATGAAGGCAGGGCAATATGGTTGCGCTGCGGGGTGCTCATAGAAAAGGACAACGGCAAGATGAGTGTGAAGCTCGACACGGTGCCAGTTTCAGGACAGTGGGACGGCTGGCTTGTGGTGAGCGAAAGAAGAGACAGGGACGGAAGCCTATCAGGAGGCGGGGATAGAAGCAGGGATGTCTTGAGGGAAGAGGCCCCGCCAGCAGGCTATGACGACCTGCCCTTTTGATTGACGTATGAGCCATGCGGAAAGACTGGAAAAGGATTAGCCTGGGAGGTTATAACAATGAAGGAAGTACTTAGTAGAAAGGAGACAGCCCAGCTTCTGGGCATAGACATCAGGACACTTGACAGATGGCGTAAGCTTGGGCGAGGCCCAGCCTATTTGGATTTGACCTGTGGCAAAGGAAAGAAGCCTTGTATTAGGTACAGAAAGACAGAGCTGGAAAGGTTTTTGGTCTCATCTACGAAGAACCCTGTTATTGGGAATTGAGACTAAAAATCGGGACGATGTTTAGCCCTGATTTAGCCCTTAAAAAGAGGGGGTTGGCTGATCGAGCTAACCCCCTGATTTTACTGGCGCGCCCGGAGAGATTCGAACTCCCGACCTACGGATTCGTAGTCCGTTTTTATAGGTGAAGACATAAATTCTCTAAAGTGGACTAAAGGTAAAATATTCCTTTTAAATCAGATAATTGTAAATTCCTTGTCTTGACAAATCTGGTCATGAATAGTCTTATGTTTCTGCATGATGGGTATCCCTGGGGTATCCCTTGAGACCAACGGATTTTTAAAATCACCAATAAGGATGTCTCCAATGGCCAGGAAAATCTCAATAAAAAAGTATGCCGGAGTCTTTTTTACAGAATCTAAAGTCAGAAAATGGAGAGAAAGGCCTGATAGGGTTTACTGGATAAAATTCAAAGACTCTTCAGGTAAAGTCAGGTGGGAGAGATGCGGATGGGCCTCAGAGGGTTGGACACCTGAGGCGGCCCAGTGGAGGCGTTACAAGCTTCTGGAGGAATACAGGACGGGGAAGTATAAGCCTAAGGTGCAGAGGAAGAATGAGAGTTTGACCTTTAGGGAGGTGGCCAAAAAGTATCTTGAGTGGGCCAGGCAGAGCAAGAAGAGCTGGAAGGACGACCAGCAGCGATACAAGAAGCACTTGGCCCCTGTGCTGGCCAGGGACACCTTAAAGGCAGTCTCTCCCTTGAAGCTTGAGCGACTGAAAAGGGATCTTTATGGCAAGGGGCTTTCTGATAGTACGGTAAAGCACTGCCTGGTGCTGGTGCGGCAGATCTTCAACAAGGCCAGGGCCTGGGGGCTTTATGACGGCCCTAATCCCATCCGGCAGGTAAAACTGCCTTCTCCAAACAACAAAAGGACCAGGTTTCTTACATATGAGGAGGCAGATGACCTCCTGGAAGAGCTAAGGGGGCGCTCCCTGCATGTGCGTGATCAGGCTCTTCTCTCCCTTCATTGCGGTCTTAGGTTCGGGGAAATCGCCTCTCTAAGATGGGGAGACCTGGACTTCAAGAACGAGATCATCCAGGTAAGAGACCCTAAGGCAGGGGAATCAAGGCAGGCCTTTATGACCGAGGAAGTAAGAAAGATGTTTCTTGAAAGGATGCCGGCAGATGTTAAGCCAGGGGACCTGGTCTTTCCTGGGCGTGGAGGGGTAAAGCAGAAGTCGGTCTCAAAGGCCTTTTTCAGGGCAGTAAAGAAACTTGGCTTCAATGAAGGCATAGAGGATGGCAGGGAAAGGATAGTATTTCACACGTTACGTCACAGCTTTGCAAGCTGGCTTGCCATCCAGGGCACCCCGCTTTTCACCATCAAAGAGCTCATGGGCCACAAGAGCCTTGCCATGACTGAGCGCTATGCTCACCTGATCCCGGATCACAAGAAGAAGGCGGTAAAGGCCCTATCCGAAAGGTTTTCTGAATCAAGGAAGGAAAAGGACAGGCGGGTCCTTTATCTGGAAAGTTTGCGGGAAAATGATTAAAATCTTAATCAAGTAATTCCATTAGGGAGATAAAGGGGAAAGTGATAAAATAAGTCAAAACAGACTATGATTGGATGAGATAAGATGGCTACCAATATTCAATTACCCGATGGGCTTCTCAAGGAAGCCATGGAACTTACAAATATCGCCTCGGAACGAGAACTCGTGGAGACCGCTGTGAGGGAGTTGATCCGAAAGGCGAGAATTTCTCGCATTAAGAAATTCAAGGGAAAGGTTCCTCTCGACAACATAGACATGGACACTATCAGGGGGCGTAACAGGTGTCTGTCCTTTCAAGAGACAAACACTTCCGCATGTTGAAAGAGGCGGTAAAGGCTCTTGCCGAAAGGTTTTCCATAGTTCATGTAAATAAAAAAATGGAACGGATTAGATGACTGAAAAATAGAATAGCTAAATAAATGCATAAATTTATGTGGTTAGGTAATAGATTATGGGAAGCTGAATGCCTCTCACCATGGATCAAGATAGCCTTTGCCATAACCTTGGAAAAATCACAAGGTACTATTCCAGGTATAAGCTTAGAAACTATTTTAGGCAAACGCCAATTTTGGGGAAGTCACAATTTATTTGATTCAAGATTATGGTCAACGGTGAGTGCGTTACCCAAAGAAGAGAGGAAAACGGACTATCTTTTATCTTATATCCCATTGCCATCACATATAGCCTGGCCTTCTAAACCGCTGTGGACAGTATCTCCGTGTTTATTTCGATTATGGAATGATAAAATTCAGACGCGATATTGGCTTGCTGCTAATGGCTTCCCGACGTATCCATTTATGAAGGTGAGCTTGAGAAATTGGCCGTCATGTTCTGACTTAATAGTTTTACAAGCCAGAGAGGGAAGCTGTGGTATTAATACATATATAGGCACGCTGGATAGCCTACGACATATTTTTCTCACATCTGGCTGGAATCAAGCTCTGGCCACACCATATATTAGTGGATGGGTAATAAATGGACATGTCCTCATATTTGACAATGGTCGCATCGAAGTACCATGGCCATCCATACAACTTGTGACCCTGATTCCAGAGAATGGATATATAAGGCCTGTTTATGCAGGCAATGATTTTTTAGCTTTTCAGGAACTTATTCCCTCCAGAGAAGGCCATTACATCAAGCACCTTCTTTACAAATTGGGAGAATTGGCTGTTCAAGAAGGATATACAGGTATACTAGGTGCAGATCTCTTATATGATCCTGAAAGCAAGACCGTAGGTTTTTTGGAAATTAACCCACGCCTCCAGGGCTCTACTGGCCTTCTTTCTCAACTTGAACTAAACGTGGGAATAATTCCAGCTCCTGCCAGAATATTTCTGTCCTTACTTGGTCAAAAAATTTCGCCTGCCCATTATCCTGATCAAGTGCCTTATGGGTCTGGGATACCTGTCTCACAATACCTAATGCGCAAGCAAGTATCGCCCAAGATATCCTTTGACAAACATTCCACCTTAAGTTATGGAAAAACAATTTCTGATGCCACTCATAAGCTAGTGGTGCAGGAACGCATTCTTTTTGACCGTTCCATTTTTGTTCCACTTTTTGAGGATAGGGGAAAGCTAATCCTTTGAATTAAAAAAATTCTGCTCAAATGGTATAGTATGGAGCCAATCTCTTTAAAAAAATGTAAGGAAGATGGATGTAATCATTTAGCGACTAAAATCGGACAAAAACAGTTTGATTATTGCCTTCAGCATCTCAAATCAGAGGATTACGAAGAATTAACCTCTCTTTTTTCAAAAGGCATTGATTTACAGTTTTCAGTTCTTGATGGCCGTAATTCCAACGGCTATCCATTTACTACTCTCCCTTGCAATCCTAAAAAGGAACATGACCTGCGGGGAAGTATATTTGTAGCAATTGATTTTAGCTCGGCAGATTTTGAGTGCGTTGATTTTGCATTTTGTTGGTTTATTGCTTGCGATCTACGCCGAGCAAGGCTTTATAATTCAAGCCTTAGATGGACTTGTTTTAATCGGACGCTTATAAGACAGACAGACATAAACAATTCAGACTGTCGATGGATGCAAGCACAATCGAGTGACCATATAGCCGATTTTACTGCAATATGCACCCAATTGACTGAAAAATATAAAAAAGCTCCAAGTAAATATCTACATATTATTGGCAGAAACGATTCGGAGTTTTTTTTTAGACGGTTCGGTTATGAGCCAGATGATGAGGAGAAGGAACTTTTCAAGCAACAGAAATTTGAGGAGCTAGCCAAAGCTGTAAAGGGAATAGAGAGCTCAGACTCACCAACAAGCTGTCATAATAAAGAAGGCATATTGAGCTTAAAATCTATCTTACAACAAGTTAAAACTTCTGTTCCTGAAACTGATTGGTCAGGGGCCGCTATCCGTGATTCAGATTTAGCTTATTCCAGTTTCGATTATACCTTAGCTGTTGAAGTAGTATTCGATGGATCAGATCTTCATGAGGCCAGCTTTCGCCACGCTACACTACACAGAAGTTCATTCTTAAATGTGTCTTTTTCAAGATGCGATTTATCAACGTCTATTACGCATTTCCAAGATAATCTAGTCATTTCACGTTTTAAAGAAGCCAAAATGGAAGGTTGTATCCTTGATGGCACTAACTTAGAAAGGCTTTTTTTTGAAGGTACTATTTTTAATAATGCAAGCATGAAAGGAGCCTTCCTAAGAAATGCCGTATTTTTTGCGTGTGAGATGCGCAACATAACAGCAGACGACGTAGTAGGGGAAAATGCTTTCTTTTTAGCGTCTAATCTTTCAGGAGCTTCTTTTATAGGTTCTATACTGAATAACACTAGATTCTGGTGGGATTTTTCTAAATGTTTGCCAATTAAACTTAAAGATAAAGATCAAAAAGATTTAAAAAGCAAATATCAACAATTGTTAAATGAAAATCGAGTGCTAACTAATCTAATAGCTACGAATTTCCAAGCTGCAGAACTAGAAAAAGTAGTATTTAACAACTGTATGTTACAAGGCGCTCTCTTTCAGGCTGCAAATCTTTCAGATGCTAATTTAAAAGATACACAATGTCTTGGATGTCAATTTAATGCATGCAATATTAATGGGGTTAATTTTACTGGATCTGATTTGACTTCATGTTCATTTCAAGATGCAGGAACTCTTGACACTCCTCCAACATTTGAAAAAACAATTCTTACTGATGCTATCCTGTCAGGTATGGATTTAACTGGAGCAAAATTTATAGATTCGACTTTAGATGGCATAGATCTATCGAATTGTCGCCTTTCTGACGTAGAAATTACTATTAAATCTCAAAATAAATATATCCAAATGTCTCGTGCTAGCCTCAGGAATTCTGTATTAAATGGGGCTCAATTCAAAAAAGTTGATCTTAGCAGCACAGACTTATCCTTCTCAGTTTGCCGCGAAGATAACAATAATTCCAAGGTTAAATTTTATGAATGTATTTTATCTATGGCAAGCTTGGAAGGTGTCGATATCAAAAATGTTACCTGGTTCAAGAGTGATCTTAGAAAAGCAAACTTATCGTTTGCTAATCTCGAGGATGCAATCTTTGAACACTGCCACTTAGAAGACAGTTCATTTAAGGGAGCTAATCTCAATGGAATTGAAATCCTGGAACCTAAGGATTTAGATGGCGCCGATTTTTCAGATGCTACTATAATATCTTCTGAGAAAATCAAGAGTAATTTGACTGGAGCAAGAGAAAACAACAATTTTTTTGCAGCACTTCTTTTTGACGGAACAAGTATTCATGATTTCATAATTTCCAATATCTTCATGTCAGCTGCCTCATTTAAGTCAGCGGCCTTACTTGGACTCCGTTGTTCTAATGTAGTATTTGCTCATTCTGACTTTTCCTCTTCTAAATTTGAAGCTAACCAAGCCAATGATACACATTTTTTTTATTGTAACTTTCATTTGGCAAGAATCGATTTTAAAAAACATAATGATTTGAATGTCTTTTTAGGTTGTAGATTTGATGAGGCCAATCTTCCTAAAAAGCCTGATAATATGGTTTTTGCTGATTGTTCTTTTTATCTTTCGTCTTTTCTTGGACATAGCGATAAAGCCAAAAATTGGCAAAAGGCTCTTTTTGTCCAAAGCCATTTTGAAGAACTAAAATATTATGCCATTAAGGAAGCTTCTTCGCATTCAGTAGATTATGAATCACAGAATGGTCTAAGTTTCGAAAGTTTTATTAAGCAATCTAGGTTAACTATAGAAAATAAAACAGAACTACTTAAAGCTGCCCGGAATTTATCCAAACGTTTTTCAGATCTTGCTGAAAGACTAGAAGTACTTATTCCAGAAGTGGAAACTTTATTAATTGATAAGGGATATTCACTTATACGTACTCTTTGTCGAGAGTTTCGAAAAGATTTTTTAAGACAGGGTCTTTCTGAACTAGCTTCTGAAGCTTATGTAAAAGAGATGAATTGTGAATTAAAACTTCATGCACTGAGGTATGGAGCAAGCCTAAATGAAAAGCCCTGGCTAAAGAAATTAAAATTAGAAGATTGGCTAAAATGTAGCATAAGTTGTGCAGTAGATTGTCCTACAATTCTCATTTATGGCCTGCTTTTTGTTGTTGCTGGACTGATCAATTGGAGTTCTGGTTATGTGTCAGGTAGCTTTTTATTGATTTTGCCATTATTAGTTCTTCTTAAAAATCGTGGAATACGTCTTTTTTTGACAAAACATATATATAATTACGGTGAAAGCGTTAGTAAAATGCTTTGGGCTGCTCTTGTAGCTATTGTTTTTTTTACTATACTTTATTATGGATTTGTTCCGACAATCAACGGCAATTGGAGATTATGTTCAGAAGGATCACAAGAAAATTGTATGCAATTAAAACAAGCCATTTTCAGCCCAGCTTTTGATAGCGACCCAAAAACTATAACTGGATGTCTAAAACAGAATGAATATGTGGTGACTCAGTCAACTGATTTTTCAGAAAAAATTAAAAATTTCTTTACCTGCTTTTATTTTTCTGGAGTTACATTCACTACGTTAGGTTATGGTGATATCAGTCCTCAAGGATTAGTCCGTTATCTATCGATGATTGAGGCAGGTCTAGGGGCCTTTTTAATTGCTCTTTTTGTATTTTCTTTTACAAGAAGGAACGCATTACGATAAATGAGGAATATTATGGGGCAGCTATATGATAACGTTTGGAACAATTCCTTTACGAAATTTCAATGGCTAAATCAGTTGCGAAGTTCATTTTATGACTCCGACATACAGACTCATATTACGTATATCAAAGCTCTTTTGCTCACCAAGGGAGTAACAATTGATGAATCGGCCAGATCAGAAATTTGGAGTGGTAGGTGGAAAGCGCCTCGAATGGTGCGTAGCGGTATGAGTGGTGGGCTTGAATTTTATCTATCTTTAGAGGAAAATAAAATAGCTATAAGTTGTCCATATTTTTTTAAAAAATCTAACCATAGCGGTCTAATACTTTCTTTTAATGGAGGAAAATTTTTTCTAACATTAAATGGAGAGATTGTTAGTGAGGTAAAACTAGTACCGCAACCCACTTATTATTCATTTTACACTTCATCTGGGATATCAATGGCTAATATTGCCCAGCAGTGTTTTTCAAAATTAGCGATAGGAGTGTATGGTAATTGTGCTTTCAATAGTAATCCTGAAACTGCCTGTGCTTTCTGTGCCATACATGCGGCAACTAAGACCGATTCCCCTAGAAAAAGTGATGATGATATTTTGGAGACAGTAGGGGCGGTTGCAAGGAGTGAACTTGCTAACGTAATCGAAACTATCATGCTTGGTGGAGGCACGCCAAATGCCAATGACAGTGGAGCCAAACGCTTTGGCACTTTAAGTCGCAAGCTGAGTAAGATAATACCTTGGCGTATTACGGCTATGTTGGTTCCTCCTTCATCGGATAAATATTTGCAACACCTCTATGATGCTGGTGTTACGGAGGTAAGTATTAACCTCGAATTTGGTTCAGATGAGGCCTTTGAACAATATACACCTGGCAAAGCGAAATTTATAGGACGCAAAAGATATTTTGACTGCCTTGAAAAGGCGGTCAAAATTTTTGGCGACTGCAATGTACAATCATTATTGGTAACAGGCCTTGAATCCCCAGAGAATACATTATGGGCAGTCAAGTGGTTAGCCAAACGTAAAATTATCCCTGTGCTTTCTCCCTTCAGGCCTTTACCCTTTACTGTTTTGGAAAAAGTACAACCTCCTACAGCAAATGATACTCTGGAGCTTTATTATGAAGCAAAAAAAATTGTCGAGCACTACGGGATTTTCTTGGGCCCTCGATGTGCATTATGTCAATGTAATACAATGACCTTGCCTTGGGATGTGCCAGATGCACTTACAAAATGAAAATAGCGTTACCAAATCATATTCCTTTCGATCAAATTGTAAAACAATTTGGAACTCCGGTATATGTTTATGATCTTGACGAAATACGGTCTAGGGTTGAGCGTCTAAAAAAGGCTTTTTCTTTTACCTTATTTGATCTTTTTTATTCCATAAAAGCTAATCCCCATTTAAGTATACTGAATGTTATTCGTGATGCTGGAATTGGCGTTGATGCTTGTTCGGCAGGAGATCTTTGGTTAGCAGAAAAAAGCGGATTTTGTCCAGAACAAATTACCTTTACTGGAGTGGGGCTTAGTAATGAACTTATGTCAAGATTACACCAAAAAAGCATCCGTACAAATCTAGATTCGGCATCGGAGCTAAAACGGTGGTGTGCATTATCACCATCACGACCGGTGGGCCTCAGAGTCGCTCCAGATATCAAGGCTGGCTTTTCGGAACATTGTCAAGGAGGTCGCTGGGGCGAGAAATTGGGTATCGGCTTAGAAGAGATTCCAATTTTAATAAAGAAAGCTAAAAAATACGGGGTTGTAATTCGCGGTCTTCACATGCATATTGGCTCCGGAATGTTAAACTCTGCCCCTATTTTAAAGGCAGTTGATCGCCTTCTCCCTTTATTTGAACAATTTTCCCAACTAGAATATTTAAACATTGGAGGAGGGTTAGGAACTTCATATCACGATGACGAAGATGAGATGCCTGTGGAGCAACTGGCACAAACTTTATGTAGTAAACTCAAGCAATTCATTAAATTTCATAACCGTCCTCTAAGGTTACAAGCAGAACCTGGTGAATTTATATCAGCTCCAGCTGGTTATATTTTGTCAAAAGTAATGGTAAAAAAAATCTGGAATCGCAATGGAGAACGACGAGAGGTTCTCATATTAGATGCAAGCATGAATCACTATCCAGCAGGCGTTTTATACAATTCAATGAATCGTATTTACCTATTAAGTACTCCAAATGCACCTGCAACACATAAATATGATATCTTTGGTAATACTAATCAATCAGGTGATCGTTTTGGTGGTGCAAGATATTTGCCTGAAGTCAAAGAAGGTGATATTTTGGTTTTAGGGAGTTGTGGAGCTTATGCTGCTTCTCGTGCATCAACATTTAATGAACATCTTTTAGCTCCAGAAATAGTTGTTTCAAAGGGACAAGTAGCCCTTGCTTCTAGGGGACAGACTTTTGAAGAGCTTTTTGGGCGTATGACTTCGAAGCTTGTTTGGCCAAAACAATGAAGTCGACACAGCAAATTAACTACGGTTTGAGTTTTCATGGCAACTCTATTTTATATGCCAAACATCATCCCAAAATTCCAGGAGTTGAATTCCAGTTCTTTGATAATGAACGCTCATTAAAAGGCTCATTAGCAATTGACATTTATCATTATACCGGAAAATTAAATAAGAATGAATATGATCTTATTAGCACTGCAGCCTTACTTGTTGTCGTAGGTCTATTTATACCTTCTTCAATAGTAATAGAATGGGATTCAGAAGCTGCAAGATACAATGAATTTATCAAGATATTACAAATTCTTTATGACGTAAGGGCCTACTGTGCCAAAATTCCGCTTTTTTCTCCTACAATTACGATACAGCCCTCAAATAGTAAGGTAGGGAGTGGATACTCTGAAAAAACGCCAGGTTATCTCCGTTTTCCAAATAATTCAATTTTTAGTCACGTCTTATTGTTCTCTGGCGGTATAGACTCTACCTACTCCATGCTCCGATTGCTTGAAGAAGGTCAGAAACCTTTGGCTTTATTTTTAGGTATCAATACTGATACTATAGATCTTGAGTGGAAAGCTGCACATAAGATTTCTGCAGACCTTGGAATAGAATTATTGCGATGTGATTTTCAAATAGAAGGATTTCCCAAAAAAGGAGCTGATCCTACTCTTTGGCCACAGTTTGGACAATTCCCTTATTATAATTCCATTCCACATGGAAGAGATATTCTAAGTGCAACAATAGCTTCTATTATAGCAAAGAGACTAAATTGTTTGTATGTAGCCTTTGGCCAAGAAAAAGAATCACGTGAGAAAGTAATTCTTTATCATGGACGAAAAATCTTCCGACATGATATAGAATCCTACTATGGAAATAAAATCCTTAATCTTTGGTTAAATAGGTGCTTGGATTATAAAATACAATTAGTCTCACCAATAGAGTCTTTTACCATTGAAGAAATCAGGCTGGATATGATTAATAATTATCCAGATATCTTGTCAGCTACTCAATCTTGTTTCTGGGAACGACTTTGCTGCAAATGTGTGAAGTGTATAAGTCTTTATCTAATTCAGAGGGCCACAGGTATCAATATTGTTCAATTTCCAATTAACCCTCTTACTGACCCTAATAATTTAGACCTAGCTGATGCAGTCAACAGTAAAATTCCTGATAATGAAATAGGGTATGGAGCACAGATCAGAAATACTATAAAAAAAATTATACGCTCTGGTAAGTATGGAAACGAAGATTATTGGATTCAGCGCGCAATTGAGAACCTTTTATGACTCACCACGGCCTGGAAAGTTTTTCCTCAACGGCCCGCCTTGAAACCACCCGTTCCCACAGCTCCCAGCGGTTTTTGTCCGGGTCGATATCCTCTTCATACCGGATAGAAAATTCGTCCCTGGCCTTGGCCCTCAGGTGAATGTACTTGTCCATCATCTCTTCCAGCCGCTCCAGGTCTTCTATCCAGTCGTCTTCTATGGTATCGGGCAGGCTGCCAAATATGTCATAACGGTCTTTCATCCTTTTTGAAAGTACCTCATAAATCTTTTCATCTTGGGTATCCTTATAAACCAGGTTCAGCATGTCCACATTCTGACGCACCTGTCCGATCCTTTTGATCCTGCCAAGTCTCTGCTCAAGGCGGGAGGGATTCCAGGGAAGATCAATGTTTATGAGGGTCCCAAGGGTCTGAAGATTTAACCCCTCTGATGCAGCATCAGTGGCTATAACCAGTCTTATCTCACGTTCTTTTACAGCAGTCTTGATTTCTTCCCTTTCAACGCTTGTAAAAATATCTCCCCTGAATATGCCGCTTTTTCCACTTCCGCCATAAACTGCCACAAGCTCCCCCTGAAAGAGCTTTGCAAGCTCACTAGCAATCCAATAGACCGTATCGTAATACTGACTGAAAATTATTGAGCCATGCTCAAGCCACGTCTTTCCTTCCGAGGTAAAGTCCTTGAGAAAAAAGACCACTGCCCCAAGTTTTGGGTCATGGGCCTCGGGCCTTGAAAGCTCTTGTCGGATTATCTCAAGCTGCTCCGCTTCATCTGGAGTCAGGGAAGAAATGGCATCAGTCATGAGTTCTACCACCTCTTCATCATCCAGGACCTTTCTTTCAAGCATCTTTTCTGCCGTGGCCCTTCCAGCTGCAAAACTTGAGCAAATCCTCTGAAGCAGCAGGGTCTTCATAAATCCGCCTGCCCTTGTTCTTCTTCTAAGAAGAGCTGTAAACTTTTCAGCAGCCTTGTAGGCAAGATCAAATGGATGATTTGTAAGAAGGCCCAAACCCTGGAAGTTTGCACCAGCATACATTGACGGGTCTGCATCAGGGCGAGGATGTATATCAACCCCGATCTTTGGAAGTAGCCCCTGGTCTTCAAGGGTCTTTCTTCTTCTTAAAACCGTATGTCTGATGACCGGATTGTGTCTTTTGAAAAAATCTGGCTGGAGTGCATCAAGGGCCAGTCTGCTTGCCACATCAAGAGAGCCAAAACCAGTAGAGCACTGGAATCTTTTTTCAGGAATCTCAAGATTTAACCGCAACCCCGCAAATAGGCTTGATTCTTCCCCAGGCGGCAATGGATCACGCAGCCACTCCCAGGCCTCTTTCTCATCTTCTGGCTGCCTATTTCCCTTAACTATCTCAATGGCATCCCGCCATTTTCTCCAAATGCCGTATCGACCAAGAACAAAATCAGCTCCCTCGTTCAAGATGCTTAGAAGATCCCAAAGTTCATAAACTTGAGTCTGGATTGGAGTGGCAGTGCCAAGTAACAAATGGCGGGTAAGGGGTGCCACCTTCAACATGAAATCGAGCAGGTTATTTGGCCCCTTGTCTCTGCCGCCAAGTCCGCCCTTTCGCCTTGCCTTGTGTGCTTCATCAAGGATAACTGTCCCATATCTTCTCGTAAGAAGGGCTGCCTTTTCTGTCGTTCCGTGGAAGATAAGGCCTGTGGAGACAATGGCTATCTGAAAAGGGGCCATTGCTATGTCTTCTGGGCCCCTGGTCCTGATGACATGCCCGTTATGGTCAATCCACTCCTTTTTCTGGGATGACCAGACAGCACTTGGAATGCCGAGCCGATCTTTCAGTTCCACCTGCCACTGCCAGGTGAGGGTGGCAGGACAAAGTATCAACACAGGCCCATCATCAAGAAGGCACGAGATCATGGCGCTTGCTGCAAGGGAAAGGGTCTTTCCAACCCCAACCTCATCTGCCAAAAGAAGCCGCACCTTTCCATAAGTCTCTCTATGCCTCAAAAAGATGGTGACAAAGGAGCGCTGCCAGGGCTGAAGTTCCTCTCCTCCCCTGTAAATCGGGCTTTCGGCCAAGGAAGCAGGGGGAACCTCTTCGGGGGAAAGTTCTTCAAACCGTATTTCAATGCGTCTTGAAATCCTGCCTATCTCTTCAACTATTGCATCTGGTAAGGGGAAGGCCTCATCCCACAAGGCGGAAAACTCTTCCTCCAGCCACTCAACCCCTTCTCTTGATTCATCCTCCCATATAAGCTCATAGTTTTCTGAAAAGGCTTCCCTGGTTTCGTTGGCTGAGCCAAGAAATGCTGCCTTTTTCCCGTCCTTGAATTCAATGATACCGGCCTTTCCATGAATAAAGACCTTTTGCTTCGGCACCACCCTTATCTCTACATTGCCAGCACGAAGGAGCTCATAGAGTCTCTTGTAGCGGTCGCGGCTCAGAAGGGTCTCTATTTCAGGTGATATATCCCTATTGAAACGCTCCTTGAGGGCCATCTCCCTTGCATGTTTTGAAACTGCGATGTCTGAGATATCCAGATCACTGTTGCAGACAACCTGCACCTTTGGGATCTGGGCGATCTCTTCTCCAACAAGCTCAAAGATGGAGCTTCTGAAATAACCTGCTATCCGTTTGTAACAGCGGGCATTTTTTAGTCTTTTGGCAAGGAAGGTCTCTGAAAGCGGGTCTCTTCTGGAGGAAAAGCGGTTTATCATGAGGTTGAATCTCAGCCCTCTAATGCTTCATCAACCATTTTTTCAAATATGGGCAAGATCTTTCTGATATCTTCTTGAATGGTCTTCCATATCACCAAATGATCAATGCCAAAGTATTGATGGATCAGGATATCTCTCATGCCAGCCATCTCTTTCCAGGGAATCTCAGGATATCTGTCCCTAAATTCATCCGGGATATTCTTTGACGCCTCACCTGCAACTTCCAAGGCCCGGATTACAGCAAACAGGGTCTTTTCATCCTTTACAAACTGGTCAAATTCCATGCCTTCTACAAAAATGAGGCATTTGTTCAGGGCATCACAAATATCCTGGAGGTAGTCTATAACGATCCTCTTGGTCATACAGGGACAGCCTCTTCCAAGATTCGTTCACCAATATGGGGCTTGAGAGCATCCCGCATCACAAGATCCACCCTCAATCCCAATATTTCAGAGAGGTGATTCTTCAATCTTATGAATTCAAATAGGGAAGGAGGAGAGGAAAAGCTTACGAGTATATCCAGGTCACTATCAGGTCTGTTGTCTTCCCTCGTCCTTGAACCAAAAAGCTCTAGGGATTCCACATGATACTCTTTTTTTAGTTGAGGGAGCTGCTTAGATAAAATCTGCGTGATTTCTTTATAGGTGATTTTATTTTTCATATGCTCCATTTTCATCTATCCAATCCTCTGATTTCTCACTAGCTCACCAAGCACCCTGGCGGCAGATGCCTCTTCAGGCCTGATGGCCACAAGCTTTTCTGATAGATAGTCAGAAATCGCCAAAATAAGTTCCCTCATGCTGGCATCGCTATAATATTCCGGCACGTTCAGGGTGAGGTGGGCAAGAACCTCATCACCCTCCACCCCTTTTTGAAGCTCCATGAGCGCATATAAGACGGCCCTTAAAGGTGATTGATAAAATTCAGACCCTTCCCCCATTTCAGCCCTTCCAAGTTCATTGGCACCCTTGAGCCTTGCCCTGTTTGCCCTGGAAGAGGCCATTACAGCCTTGAAATTTTTAACCTTGAATGCCTTGGCAAAATTCTGATAGTTATCAAGTCTATTAATGCCCCGTGATTCCATGTCGAGCATCTTCAAATAAAACCTCTCTATGCCTGAAAGCCTCTTCCAGTATCTTTCTTCAATCCCCTGGGGCACAAGACTTCTATTGGCCACATCCACGGCAAAATCAATAAGCTCATCCACAAAGGTCTTTTCACCTGCAACTCTTGGCTGAAGGGCCTCCTTGGTCATGTCCTTACCGTCAATCATGTCATATCGCGTCAAAACCCTCAGCGCCGCTGCATAACCTGCCATCTGAAGGTCAGCATCTTCAAAGACATTTTCATCCCTCCCCTCTGCCAAGACCTCCTGATTGAGCCCTGTAAGCTCTCTCACCTGCTCTTCCACCTCCTCCTGTATCTCATAGGCAAGATCATCCCGATAGGTCTTGAGCCGCTCACTTCTCTTCCTGCACACAAGAAGCACCGTCCCCTTCACATGGCTCCCCTGTCTGAGCGCGCTATCTGTCTCAGTCACCACATACCAGGCAGCCGTCACCTGAAGGCCAGAGGCCCAGACGATATTTGCCATGTCTGCCCATATTGTGCCTTTCTGATGGGTAAACATGATGACCTGGATGCCATTGTCAGGCATAAGCTCGGTCATCCTGGAATAGGCCTTGACCATGTTTCTTCTGAAGTTTTCATCCTCTCCCTTTATGGCAAGGGCTCGCCTTGAATCCCAGACCCAGTTTGAAAATTCAGGAGGGGGATTTTTCCTGAGCCAGGCTATGAAGAATTCGAGGATTTCCTCATACTTGACAGCATCGCCGTAAGGGGGGTCGGTGATGTAGAGGTCGTTTTGGTAATTTAATTCGTTTACATTTTGAGCTTTTATAATATTTCTTATCAAAATAGGATAAGATTTAAAATTAACAAGTAAGGGGTTAGCAGTATAAAGAAATGCTCTGCAAGGTGGGTTAAAGATAGTATTTAATGCCTGATTAGCAAAAGTATTATTAACGGTGTTATGAGTAGGTGCCCATGTGGTTAATTTTGAATTATAATCTAACGCTCTTACAATAAATACCTGTAGAGCAGCAGAGTGGGATAATTCCGAACTAAAACGCTTTAAAAATGCAAATTGTAACAACTGCCGGGGATTGAAAAGATGGTGCCAGTGGGTCCACCCGCGTTCCCAAATAGGCTGTTTTGTGTTAAAGCCAGGCTCTATCTTTAAATCAGGAATCCAGCCCTTTTCCTGCCATTCCTCAAGGTGTTTGGCAATAAAGTCTTCAACTATCTTTTCCCTTTTGAGGTCTTCATCTGTTACTGCCCTGAATTCATATTCCCACTGCTTGCTATTCTTTTTGGGCCTCATCCACTGGATGCAATAGAGCCTTTCCTGAAATATGTCGTCCGGCCTTGGCTTGAAGTCGTGTTTTTCCCAGAGCCTCAGTTTGTTGCCAGTGGTTCCATCTGGATTTCTGTAGTCTCCCCTTAAAGTGGAAATTTTTGTTCTGTATTCCTTGCCGCCCACAATATGAAAAAGATAAGGGTCACCACCTCGGCCGTCTGATCGGACCGTTCCCTCTTTTGCCAGCTCCAGCTCCTCTTTGCTTACACCAGAGACGATCTCTATGTCATAACGCTTATTGGCATGATCCGGGACAAGCCTTGCGATGACCTTATAGCCCTTGCTAACAATTAAGGTGGGTAAAAGTGGAACCATCCACCCTGACTGAGGGCATCTTACTTCAACACAATACAAAAAGACCTTTGCCCTCCAGCCTCTTCCATCTTCTTCTATGCCAAGGCTGTCAATCTCTTCCTGAACCCTTTTTATCAGCTCTTCTCGCTTCTCTTCCAGCAGCTTTCTTTCTTCAGGTTGAGCACCTACTATGTGAAATGCGCCCCATGTCAGCATGGCTGCAATGGGATTAAGATCTGAGGCAAAGACATCACAGCCAAGGCGTGCTGCCTCAAAGGGGATCTGGCCTGAGCCGCAAAATGTATCAGCCACCTTTGGCCTATGACCAAAACGCATTATCCCAAGCTGTTCAATGAGCTCTGGAAAGGAATGGGCATCTGTGCCAAGATGTTCGTTTACCTTCTCCCAAACATGGTCAAAAAGCTGGTCGCCCACCTCTTCAGGCCGTTTGGCTGCCCGGACAAGCTCACGGTAGGGAACGGCTTCCCTGTTTGATAATTGCTGGATAAGTTTTTGGGCAGCTTTACCACCCTTGGCCTCAAGCCTTTTAGTCATGGATTCCATGTCCATGCCCATCAAAAGCTCAAAAATCTCAAGGTCCTTTCTGGGATTATCCGTTGCTGGCAAAAGGGCGCCAAGGATGCAGGCCTTTGCAAGAATCAGGGGTTTTCTACCTTTCCAGTAACTTCCAAGGGCGGTTAATGTCTGGCCAGAGCCTGCCATCCTTTCCTTGTGCACTTCCGCAGACAACTTCTGAACAGGCAAAAGCCTCTCGATAAGGGCCGGAGCATCTTTCAACTTATAAGGTTCCACACTCATATCGTTATCTATTTCCCTTCTAAAAGCGCAAAAAGCGGCATGTCGTAATTTCCATTTAACTTCCTCGGCCTTGGCCGCCTTTTTCTTGCTTCAACCACTGGTTCCCCATCTGACAGGGCAAAGTAAAGGGCCTTTCTCCAGCCTCGGTCCTTGTCCTCTGGAAGCCCTGCCTCTGCAACTGTCTGGGAAAAGAGCCACCAGCGCTCCTCTGGGCGTAGGGCCAGCCATTTGGTGCATATCACAAGGAGCTCTTCATCTGTCTGGGCCTGTTCTGCTGCCCAAGCGAGCACGCAAAGCTCTTTTCCAAGGAGCCTGTCCACCGGGTTTTGTCCAACGCGCCACCTGCCGGTCTTTATTTTTTGGGCCTTTAGCCGCCTGTTGAACTCCCTCTGGGCGGTGTCCCTTATCTGCATCCAGATTTTTCTTTCAAGAACCACCCGTGGCTCCTTTGAAGGGATTCCCCGCTCTTCACCTGCATAACCATAGACCTCAGTGATGCTCACAGGCCTGTTTCTGGCAGCAGGGACATCAACCATAAAGATATGGGCACCAAAGTCTTTTGGGGCGCCAAAGCCTATGGTCTTTTCAGGCTGTTTCATTGCTGGACTATCTCTTCCTGTTTAAGTTCAATGCCAACGTGTTCCACAAATTCTTCAAGATCGTGCCCTGATTTAAACTCGGCGCTTTTAAAACTCATTGTGACCGGGGTGTCAGGTGGAAATTTTTCAAGGGTCTTTTTAAGAAGAGATTCAAGAAATTCTGCATCCACCTCGATTTCGCTAATAGCGATATTCACCATCTTGCTTCCTTGGCCAGCAGTAATGATAACGTCTTTGAAAAGCACTGCCTTATCTGCTGCAAGGCTGAGGCCTTCGAAGGTCTTGGCCCTTGAATCGAGTTTTTTTGCAGATTTGGCCTTAAGTTTTGCAGGTTTTGCAGGGTCTATCTTGATGCCCTTTTGACCCTTGGCAGGAAATGTAAAGTCTTCCTTTGCTTCAAGGCCGTCTGCCTCTGCAAATACTCTCAGAAGGACCTCATCATCACCAATAGCGATAGGCTGACCTTCGTACTCCTGCCCCTGCCTTGGCTCGCTCCCATCAAGAGTATATCTTAGCTTGCCCCTAGGGGCCACGAAAAGCTCTACAAATCTTTTGTCTCCTTTTGTGAAGAGGTTGTTTCTTATTACGAGTTTGTTTGTCCACTTGACAGGCTCGCCTGTGTCAAACTGTCCTGATGGATCAACCACAAGAAATTCCACCCTTAGGGCATTGGTGGCAAGGATTTGATCCTTCAGCTTAGGGCTTTTTTCAGATACTTTGCCATCTTCTTCATAAAAGATCTTAGGAGCAGGCCCTGCATTTTGGGGATTTATTCGGAGGCGAACGGTTCCATTATCGTCTGGCCCGCTTTCCACTACGATCTGGGCAGAGGTCTTTTTCTTTTTGGGGCGTTTGGTTATGTAGCCATTTCCAAGGTCTTCCCAAAGCCCTCGGTTTATGGCAATGGCTTTCAGGGTATCGAGGCCTTTAGGCGGAAGCCAGGGCATGGCAGGCTCTTCCTTGTAACGGTCAAGGGCATCACTCCAGCGGACTTCATCCTGATTTTCTGGCCATAGAATGTCTTCTGCCTTGCTGCGTAGTGCATCAAAATGCTTTTCTATATCCAAATATAACTTTATGGGGTCGGTGGTGAGGGTCTTAATTATTTGCTCCTCGCCATCAAAGGGTTTTGAGGTGTCTCGGGACGGCTCAAGGGGCTTTGAGGCAAGTTGTGGAGACCGACCAGGCCGCTTTATTGGATAAAGTACCTTGTCAAAGAGGCCAAGAATGGTGGATGTGAAATCATGATCAAAGTCCTGCTGATATTTTTCCAGCTCTTCCCTCTGAGAATGGCCCTTAGAGATGCGGTTGTCAGCCTTTTTAACTGCATAAAATTTTCTGGCGGCCTCTTCCAGGCTTGCCATTGCAGTCTTATCACCAGTTAGGATGCAGAAGTTATTCTTCTGGGCCATACCCTCGAAGAACTTTTGCACTTCTTCTGGCGGAATCTTTGAATCTGGGCTTACAATCAGAAGAACCCTTTCTCTTCTTACTCTGTCTGCCACTTCTTCAAGGCGCGGAAGCGCTATTACATCCGTGTAGGCTCTCTTTCGTTTAGCCTCGAACATCTCTTTCAAACGTTGACGGATAAGATCATCAATCTGGTTCTGAGGGGCATCCTTTGCAAGAGTCTGAAGGAGCTTTATTAGATTTTCCTGGCGATCAAAATAGTAACGGCCCTCAGGGGTGTGGTGGAGATACCATGCCACCTTTTTAAGTTCATCAAATGCCTTTGTGAATTCTGATGGCCGTCTGAGAGGAGCAACGAGACATTCGACTATCTCTTCTCTTGTAAGGCCTTTCACTGCATTTACTGCAGTTGAAAGGCTTGCAGTAAAAAGAAGGGTGCTTACCTGGCGAGCAGCATCATTGCCAGTCTTCAAGTCTATGATCTGGGCATGGGCAGAGTTTGTAGCATCCCACAAGTCCTTTGAGATGACGTCTCTCATGCCTGAAATCTCCGTGAGCTTGTCGCGGACTTCTGGAATGGAAAGATCAAAATGCTGGGCGCCTATGAGAAAGACGTCGTTGTCTTTTCGTTCCCACACA
>JAMOVK010000139.1 GCA_027067775.1 Deltaproteobacteria bacterium | reverse complement strand
ATAGGTAAGGGTTACAGACTGGGCAAAAACCGATGTTGTCAACAAAGCAAGAAACAGGGCGACCGTTCCTAACCCTGTTGCAAAAATCTGTCCTATTCTTTTCATAATCCTTCCTCCTTTATCTATCTATTGTCAAAGATCCTTTTTGACTTTCTCTCAGACCTTGGCAACGCACCATAATCCACTATATGTACGTCAACCGAAACCATTATCTGATTCTTGATCTGGCGCTGAATGGCCGATTGGATCTCATCATCATAGGAAAGGTCACCGGTAACATCCCTTTCCACCTTTATCTTCATATGATCCTTTGCATTCCTTCTTTCCAAAATGACATTATACTCGCTGGATATGCCCTCTATGTCTGAAAGGATCTCGTCTATCTGCCCTGGATATATATTCACTCCCCTGAAGATGATCATGTCATCACTTCGGCCAAGGATTCTGTCATGACGAGGAAAGATGCTACCACATGGACAGGGGCCAGATATCTTTCTTGTCAGGTCTCTTGTACGATATCTTACCAGAGGGCTTGCTTCCTTCCTTAGGGTTGTCACCACCATCTCTCCTATCTGCCCATCCTCCACTGGTTCAAGTGTCTGGGGATCAAGTATTTCCAAGATATAGTAATCTGCCCAGTAATGGATGCCCTGATGCAAGTGGCAGTCAATACCAGGGCCAGGCCCGTAAAGCTCCGTTAGGCCGGTGATGTCATAAAGATGTTCTGCACCAAGGTGATCAAGAATAGCGCGTCTCATGGATTCACTGCACCTTTCTGACCCCTGGATTACAGTCTTTATGGCAATCCTGTCCCTAAGGCCTCTCCTTCTTATCTCCTCCCCAAGCAAAAGGGCCATGCTGGAAGTACAGCAGATACAGGTTGGCTTGAGATCCACAAGAAACTGGCACTGCAACTCCAGATTGCCAGGGCCAACAGGTATAGCCATTGCCCCTACCTTTTCACACCCGGCCTGAAATCCTGCACCTGCAGTCCAAAGACCGTATCCCACCGCAATCTGTACCCTATCCTTTGGCCCAATGCCGGCCATCTTGTAGGCCCTAGCAAAAAAATTGGTCCAATCCTCAACATCTCTTTTTGTATAAGAAAGGATCTTTCTCTTGCCAGTGGTCCCGGAAGAAGAATGTATGCGAACAACCTTTTCCTCTGGCACACTCAGAAGAGGAAAGGGATAGTCTTCACGCAGGTGATGCGCCTCTGTAAAGGGCAGTTTGGAAAGATCCTCCAAATCCCTTATGTGGTCAGGCCTGATTCCTGCCTTATCAAATTGCCTTTTATAAAAAGGACTGTTTTCATAAACGTGTCTAACGGTCCACCTCAGCCCCTCAAGCTGTATCTTCGCTAAATCATTGGCATTTTTGATTTCACTCATTAAATAAACTATTTCCTTTCTTGATATAGCCTCTATTCATGATAACCTAAACCTGCTCGTTATCAGCCTTACAAATAAAAGTCAAGTTTCCTGGCACAGAACTGGTAAAAAGACTAACCTGGGTATATATAAATGAAATTTCAAACCCTTGAAGACGCAATCTCTTACCTGGATAGATTCCAGTTTCACGGCTTCCGCCTGGGACTTGAAAGAATCGAGGAGGTCCTTAAGGCGCTCGGAAACCCGCAAAACAGCTTTCCAAGCATCCACGTGGCAGGCACCAATGGCAAGGGCTCGGTATGCGCTGCCTTGTCATCCATACTTCAACAGTCTGGGTACAGAGTCGGATTTTACAGCTCACCCCATCTGGTAAAGCTCAATGAAAGATTCAGAATAGGCATGATCCCTATAGATGACCCCTTACTAAAAAAACTTATTGAAGAGGTTGGTTCTCTGGTAGAAAAGGGATTCGAGTTAAGTTACTTCGAATTTACAACTGCCATGGCCTTTTTATGCTTTGCCAGATGCAAGGTAGACCTGGCCCTGATAGAAACGGGCCTTGGTGGCCGTCTTGACGCAACCAATGTCATTTCTCCACTTCTGTCAATCGTTACAAACATCTCGCTGGATCATCAAAGTTACCTGGGACACAGCCTTGAAGAGATCGCCTTTGAAAAGGCTGGGATCATAAAAAAGGATATTCCAGTTGTAGCAGGAAGGCTAGAAAAGGGCCCTTTACAGGTTATATCTGAAAAATGTCATAGGAAAAATGCTAGACTGTATCTTTTGGGCAGGGATTTTTTCATTCAAAGACATGAAAAAACAGACACCTTTGACTTTTCCATGAATGGGTTTCATCTAAAAAACGCCAGATTTGGCATGTTTGGTGAATTTCAGATAGACAACGCTGCACTGGCAGCTGCCTCTGCAAGACTTTTGACCAAAAAAGGCATGTCCATAGATCAGGATAACCTGCGACATGGCCTTGACAAGACTTTTTGGCCTGGACGAAGCGAACTTCTAAAAGGCGATACATGGGTCTTTATAGACGGGGCCCATAATGAGGCAGGGGCAAGGGCATTAAAAAATTCCATAACCCAACTCACAGACAGGCTTCCGTTCACAGGCAAAAAAACGCTTCTCTGGGCCTGCTCCAACGAGGGCAAAGACAAGGACCCCTTGGCAATACTTCAGATAGTCGCCCCACTTTTTCAAAAGGTCATCATAACCGAGCCACAAGGACCTAGAAGACCCGTCACCGTCGAGGAATGGAAGGAGCTGGCAATACCAGAAAACGCCATGCTTGTAAAAGACTACAAGGAGGCCATTGATACCATTATTGCCCAATGCAAAAAAAATGATCTCCTGGTGGTCGCAGGCTCTCTCTACCTTGTAGGTCCAGCCCGGCATTACCTTCTTGGAAAAGACTTTGAGCTAGTGCATAAAAACACTTGAAAATCAGGAGAATTATTAGTATTTATTAAGAATTAATATGAATGCAAATAATTTTATCTAATAATCCAAGAAGGTTACGCAGACTATCTGGATAAATTTTGAACAAGGAGCTGGCAAAGATATCCTACCTTTTGGCACAGGGCTTTTCATACCCGGGCCAAAACAATTGCAACAAGACCTTTTTTGAAGCTGTTAAGGAGGTGGCCAATGCCTTTGAAGTACCGTGTGGCAGCATATCTTTTTCCAAGGATGAGCTTTGCCAGGCATACACTCAGCTTTTCATAAATGAGCCTCAGGGCCGATGGGCACCGCCCTTCTCATCGGTATATCTGAGCGCTCAAGGTCTACTTATGGACAAGGGGAGGGAGCAGGCCGTTAAATTTTACAAGGAGGCAGGGCTAGAACCTGGCCGTTTGACAGAGCCCGAAGATTTTTTGGTTACAGAACTCCACTTTGTGGCTGAACTTTTAGATTCTGACAATCTGGGCCTTCTTTCCAGATTTTTGCAACAACACATGCTGAAATGGTTCCCTTGTTTTTACAGGCGCCTCAAGGCCCTAAAACCTCATCCATACTATCTGCTTCTTGCAGATCTGACATCTAGATTTCTAGATACAACTTATCAGGAGGTGATTGATGAAACGACGTAACTTCTTGAAGCTGTCTGCCTCTGCCTGTGCGGCTCTGGCTGCCCTGCAACTTGGGGACAAGGACATCTTCAGACCAGTCCAGGCTAGATCAGCAGCAGAAGCACCAAAACTTCCAGGCAGCCTTGGGGCAAAAGAGATTACAAGTGTTTGCGAAATGTGCTTCTGGCGCTGTCCTATTGTAGGCAAGGTTAAAAACGGAAGACTGGTAAAGATTGAAGGCAATCCCAAAAGTCCAGCAAACGGAACGCGGGTTTGTGCCCGTGGAAACTCTGGCGTCCAACTGCTTTATGATCCAGACAGGATCAAGTATCCCCTTAAGAGAACCGGCTCGAGGGGAGAAGGAAAGTGGGCCAGGATCTCTTGGGATGAGGCACTTGATGAAGTGGCCCACAACCTCAAAGAAACCAAAAGGAAATACGGCCCCCATGCCCTGGCATTTTTTGACCATGGTGCCTCGGCAGAGTTCATGCGTGATATATTCAAGACCCTGGGCAGTGAAAACTATACAAACGAACCGGCCTTTTTCCAATGTGTCGGTCCAGCAGCCCTGGCCTATCTCATGACCTATGGTTACGTCACCACAGGTACCCGGCAATACATAGACATGAAAAACGCCAAGGCCATGCTCTTTATTGGAACCCATATTGGCGAAAACGTCCATGTATCCCATGTAAGAGAATTTATCGAAGGGCTGCAAAACGGGGCAAAATTGGTTGTGGTGGACCCTCGCTATTCGGCATCTGCTGCCAAGGCAGACATATATCTTCCTATCAGGCCTGGAACAGATACCGCCCTTCTACTTGCCTGGATGAACTTCATAATAAGCGAAGGTCTTTATAATAAAGAGTTTGTAGAAAAACATTGTACGGGTTTTGATGAATTAAAAAAGGCAGTCAAAAAATACACACTCCAGTGGGCATCTCCCATTTGTGATCTGCCCGTAAGAGACATGAAAAAGGCCATTTTGCTTCTTGCCGGCAACAGCCCCCATGTGGCCGTTCACCCTGGAAGACATTCAACCTGGTATGGCAGGGGAGATACAGGCAGACATCAAGCACTTGCTATACTGGCCGCCCTTTTTGGCGCTGTAGGAGTAGAGGGAGGTCTCTACTTTCCAACACATGTTAAAAAAGGCCACATCAGCTTTGGCTGTGTAGAAGAAGAACCAGAGACCCCAGCCAAATCCATCTCTGAGGATTACTATCCCTTTGCATCCACCTTTGGTTCCCCAACAAGCAAAATTATAGAGGCCACCCTGACAGGGAAGCCCTATCCTGTAAAACTCTGGGGCATAAACGGTGTCAACATCCTTCAAACAATCTCTAACCCCTATCATACCATGGAGGCCATAAAAAAGTTGGATTTTATCTTCTGTGAAGAGATTCTTCCTACGGAAACTGCCATATGGTCAGATATTGTACTACCTGGCGCAACATATCTTGAACGATATGATACTGTCTATACCTTTGACCTTCTAACACCCTATCTGACCGTACGACAGCCAGTGGTAAAACCCATGTTTGAGGTGAAGTCCTCCTTTTGGATAGCAAGAGAACTGGCCAAACGAACAGGCCTCAAGTGTTTCAACTACAACAACGAGGTGGAATTTATTGAAGAAGAGCTAAAGGGAGCCGGCCTGACCCTGAAAGAACTTAACCAAAAAGGAGGCATTGTTTCATACAAGGCCAACCCTTACAGGGATCCAAAGGAATTCAAAGTGGCAACGGAAGATGGCAAGGTGCAACTGGCTGTTGAGGACTTTGCAGACGAAGACCTAGACCCTGTTCCCAAGTTTGTTCCTACCCCGGCTCCTCCCAAAGGGTATGTCCGTCTTGTTTATGGCAGAAGCCCTGTTCACACCTTTAGTCGTACAATGAACAACAAGTGGCTCCATAACGAAGCTCCGGAAAATCTCCTCTGGCTTAATGATAAGGTGGCCAAAAAGGTGAACATCAAGGATGGAGAGGAGGTTGTGCTTGAGAATCAGGACGGATACAGATCCTGGCCTATAAAGATCAAGGTAACCCCTGGAATCCGACCAGACACCGCCTATATGGTTCATGGATTTGGAAGCCGATCCAAGCAGCTGTCCAAGGCGTACAAACAAGGAGCAAGTGATCAGTTTCTGGTAACAGAATACGAGGATGATCCATTTATGGGAGCATCGAGCCACAGGACAAACTTCATTCGCATTGTCAAGGCCGGCAAGGTTATCAACCTGCCTGAACTTTGCCCACCACCAAAGGACATCCCGAGATTTGTTCCCCAAAAAAATAGAACAGGAGGCAAATAATGAGTCAGCTTGCCATGGTTATAGATCTGAACAAATGTGTAGGCTGTCATGCCTGCGCCATCGCATGCAGGGCCGAATGGTCTGTTCCTGTTCCATACAGGAGAAACTGGGTTAAGAGACTAGGGCCGGAGACCACTGCCAAGGGTCTGGCTTTTACATTTTATCCAGGTCTTTGCAATCACTGTGACGATCCAAAGTGCACTACAGTCTGTCCAGTAGATCCGGAAGAAAGGGTATTTAAGTCAAAGGATGGAAAGACCAAAAAGATATCCATTCGTGCCACCTATAAGGACCCTTTTACAGGTGTAGTACTTGTGGACAAAGAGAGGTGCATAGGATGTGGCAACTGTGTAGAGGCCTGTCCCTATGAAGCCCGTTACCTAAACGAGGAACTGGACGATCCAAGGGCGGATAAATGTACATTTTGTGTTGAAAGGCTTGCGTACAACCTGGAGCCAGCCTGTGTAAGGACCTGTATAACTGGTGCCAGGATATTTGGTGACCTTTCAGACACCACCTCACAGGTATCCAAAATAGTCAATTCAGGCAAGGCAGTAAGGCTTCAGTCAAAAGAGGTGAACATTGGCCCCAATGTTTACTACGTTGGGAAAGATAGAGATATCTTACTATTACAGCAAAGCTGCACCCCTCATGAAAGAAAGTGGGAAAACGTTATGGCACCCATGAGAAGGGAAATTTTGAAAGCAGCCATAAAAAGGATTGCAAAAGTAGTCTGATAGGCCGTTTCCTTTTCGGAAAGACCGATGGGTTTCCCTCCTTCCCTGTCGGTCTTTCTTTTTGTCAAATTAGATCTTGTTTTGCTTATCCAAGATGGATACGAGCCTTTGAAAAGACAGACAGTTTATTACATCTCCCGCCTCTATCCATCCCCTTCTTGCCTGATTAATTCCAAACCTCATAAAAAGAAGATTGTCCCTGTTGTGGGAATCAGTTGCAATGGATATCTTGATGCCCATATCCTTGGCAAGTTTTAGGTGCACATCATTAAGATCAAGCCTCGATGGCTGGGCATTTAACTCAAGGACGCATCCTCGCTGCCTTGCATGTTCCATTATTCGTTCCATATCCAAGTCGTAGCCTTCGCGTTCCCCTATCAGGCGCCCAGTGGGATGGGCAATAATATTTACATTAGGGTTGTCCATGGCCTTAAGAAGCCTTGTGGTCTGCTTTTCCTTTGAAAGCTTAAACTTGCTATGGATTGCAGCTATCACAATGTCCAAACTGCCAAGTGCCTCATCTGAGAGATCAAGGCTCCCGTCTTCCAGAATATCCACCTCGATACCATGAAGGATATGTATACCCTCGATTTTTGCCCTCAACCGGTCTATTTCAGCCCTTTGTTCAACCAGTTTTTTTTCATCAAGCCCCTTGATCATGGCCAGACGTCTTGAATGATCTGTAATGGCTATGTAGGAATAGCCAAGATCCCTTGCTGCAAGGGCCATCTCCTCTATGGAGTACTGGCCATCACTCCAGGTGGTATGGCAGTGAAGGTCTCCCTTTATATCATCAAGGGTAACAAGAACAGGCAGTCTTCCCTCCATTGCAGCCTCGATCTCTCCCCTGTTTTCCCTAAGCTCTGGCTCTATGTAGGGAAGTCCAACAGCACCAAATATGTCTTCCTCGTTTCTGCCTGCAATCCTTTTGTTTCCTTTGAAAACCCCGTACTCGTTAATCTTGAGCCCCGCCTTCAGGGCCAATGCCCTAATTGCAATATTATGGGGCTTGGAACCTGTAAAGTAATGAAGGGCAGAACCATAGCTTTCCTCTTCCACAGCCCTAAGATCAACCTGTATATCTGACGACAGTATCACTGTGGATCTTGTCTGGCCCTTGGATATAACCGTTTTAATATCAGGAAAGGTCACAAAATGTTCTATTATCTTTTCAGGCCTTGCCGCAGTAACAAGGATATCAAGGTCCCCGACCGTCTCCTTTTTTCTTCTAAAACTTCCTGCCACCTCTATCTTGTTAAGCCCCTTGGCTTTTTTCAAAAAGCGGACTAGTTCGTTGGCAAAAGACTCTGCATAGGCCCACTTGAAGCGTCTGCCCTCCTTTTTGGCAAGTATCACTCCCTTTAGGATGGTCTGTTCGAGTTTTTTGCCAAATCCAGGAAGGGCACTGATCTTGCCCTGGGCAGCAGCGTCTCTTAACTCCTCAAGGGTGGTTATACCAAGGGTTTCATACAGGGTTTTTATACGTTTCGGGCCAAGTCCTTCCACCTTCAGTAACTCTATAAGGCCAGGAGGCACCTTTTCCTCCAGCTCCCGAAGCTTGTCAAAGGAACCTGTCTCTATTATTTCCTTTATCTTCTGGGCAAGATCCTTTCCGATTCCCGGCAGTTTGGTCAGGTCCTCTCCATTGGCCACCATTTCCGAAAGGTCCCTGCCTAGCGATTCTATTGTTCTTGCAGCATTTCTGTAGGCACGCACCCTAAAAGGGTTCTCACCCAAGATCTCAAGAAGGTCAGCAGTCTTATAGAATTTCTGGGCTATCTGTTGATTTACCATCCCACACCTGCCCTTTTGTTAGGCACAAATATTACAGGGATCTCTCCGCACCTGGCCACGGCATTGGCCGTACTACCCAGATAGATCTCTGGAATAAATCCCCTTCCCTGACAACCCATTATAACCAAACTGTATTCACCACTGTTGGCAAGCTGGAGTATCCTCTGTGCTGGCACTCCATAAGAAACCTGGTAATTAACAGGGCCAGCACCATTGGATTCCAGGTGCTCCTTTAGCCTTTGCAGGCGGGCCTTATCCTCCTTATCAAATTCTGGAAGCATGTGCCTGAGATAAGGATCTATGCGGGCCTTGTCGTGCACATGAAACAGGGTGACCCTGGAGTGATAAACAGTTGCGATTTGCTCAAGAAGCAAAAAGGCCGCTTCCGCAGTCTCGGAAAAATCGGTTGGATAAAATATGTGTCTACTTAATATATCTGTCACATTTTTAATCTTGTCAGAATGACTCATGCGTATGACAAAGGTGGGCCTCACCGTCTCATGAAGAATGGAATAGCTAACACTTCCTATAAGCGAGCCTCTCAGACCACCTCTGTGATGGGAACCTACAACAATCATGGAGACGTTGTGTTTTTCAGCAAGCTCCAAGATAGCCCTGCCAGGCTCCCCTCTTACCAGCTCTATCACACACTTTATCCCATACGCCCCAAGGGCATCGGCCCTTTTTTCAAGCTCAACCTCCATCCTGCTAAAAAAAACACGATCCACAGGCATATCCTTGGGAACGTCTACGGCATGACAAAGAACTACCTCTTTAACGCCTAGTTTTTCTCCAGGAACATATCGAGTGATGTGGGATATGTCAGACCTAAGGTCATCGGCCCAAAGAAGCTTTTCAAACATTTTACTCCTTCCCAAAAAATTGCAATAAAACCTTTTGTAAATCTAATATCTTGTGCTGCCCTGTGCAATGTTGCCCAGGACATATTGCTTCAACACACAGATACCCGACACGATATTGTCATTCTAGGCCCTTTTGTTTATGGACAAAAAGAAAGGAAATTTAACAAGGAAATATCCTTTTGAAGGGAGGAAACAGAGCCATGGTTAGGCACGCCAGCCTGTTTGTTTAGCAAGTAATAAATCCCCGAATCAGAAAAGGGCGGATGATAAAATCTCTGGGAAAAACAGCACGGATTGTCTTATAAATCCCAACCCCTTCAGTCTTATAAACTGCAAAAAACACGTTAGGCAAAAGGTAATCACGGCATCGGCCTCTACCTTTTCCATCTGTAGGGCCTTGGCAGCATCAAAGGCCTCCATCTGCTCTTCAAGCCCTGCCCTTAAAAGCCCGCCTCCGCAACACACAGAATTTTCCACAGGAACAACCATCTCCTTCACCTCTGTGCAAAGCCTTTCAAGAAGGGCTCTGATCAGGGTTCTAAACTGATCGTCTGGACATGAACAGGGTTGCTGAAAAGTGGTAATCATACGTACCTTTTTCTTTATCTTTAGTCTTCCTGACTGTAAATAGTCAAATACTAAAAAAGGTATACTTGTAACCAAGGCTGACTCTAGTTCCTTTTTGAAACCGTCTTTAGGACCAAAGGGAGAAAGCCTGTTCTGACAATCATCCAGAATAACCTTATCCACGCCCAGGTTACTTGCAAGCCCCTCGATCCTTTGCAACCAAAGTTCACCCAGTTCTTCCCTTCCTGTAATAAGTGAAAGATCCGAAGTGCCAAAGGGACTGCTTGGCAAGGTCCAACTTTCTCCTGTCAGATGAAACACCGTGGCATAATCTGCCAGCACCGATGGCCTTGCCTTTAATACCGCAGGGTCTATTAGCAGTAACAATCTGGCCCTTTTCTTATCAATTGGGATGGTGATATCTTTAAGCCCTGTGCGTTTCCTTAAAATATCTTGAGCTTTTGCAACAAGGCCAAGATATTGATCTGGATACATGGAACACGAGTTTCCCGTGGCAACCCATTTTTCAATCTCTTGCTGCACAGGGAGCGGTAACATATCAACGGATGAAAAAGACTTTAGAAGATGCACGACTGAAGGAATGTCAATCGACATTGGACATACGCTAAAACAACTGGCACAGTGGGAACAGTACCACATCCAAGGGGTATTCAGGGCCTCCTCCTGCCGATCCTCCAAAATGAGCTGTAACAACATGCAGGGGTCCGTCCCTGCCCTTCCGGAAACAGGACATACGTTACTGCAGGCACTACAGCCAAGACATGTCTGAAGAGACTTGTGCCCGAGTTTTTGCTCAACAAGTCCTGTGAGGAGCCCTGATACTCCTCCAATCTCTAGGGTCCTTTTCATGACTTTTTAAACTTATGTACCTCCCTCCTGGTATAGATGAGAATTTTATCCTTAACAGGGACCAGTTTTGCCTCAAAGTCTAGATCAAGATATTTGGAAATGGCCCTCTGGGCTGAAAGGTGATCGTTATAAATCTCGCCGTCCCAGTAATAGTCCTTGCCGTCTATGTTGTAGATAAACTCCTTAATAGTTTGCTGATAAACAGGTTTTTCAAGGCCGGGCAATGAACCATGAGAAGAGGTGTTAGGGCCAAGCTGTCTTATCTTTTCTGTCATCTCTGTAACCTTTTGTGCAAACTTTTCCGCCTCTGAGGCTGAAACCCACTCTATTGCGAAACGCTCCTCATCAATACCCAAATCCCAAAGGGTTTCCTTAACAAGCTGTGATCTGGCAAGGGCTATCTCATTTCCTGCACCGTAATGGCACTGACCCAGGTGACAGCCAAAAATCATTACTCCGTCAAGGCCTCCAAGCAGGGAATTCACTATCCAGTTTGGGTGAACCATACCTGAACAGGTAACTTCGATACTGCGAATGGATGGCGGATATTGAACACGAGTGGTACCAGCAAGATCTGCTGCACTGTATCCGCACCATTGACACAGGAAACAAAGTATCTTGGGAACAAACTCATCTTTCCCCATATCTTGACCTCAGAAGAACATCTATCTGTGCCATGATATCCCTAGGGGAATATCCCGGTATATCCACTGCATACTTTGGACATACACCAACACAGGAACCGCATCCGTTGCATAACGAATCGTCTATTTCTGCTATCTGTTTTACTTCACCCTTGAACATAAACTCACAGAGTGAAATGGCCTTTTCTTTACATACGTCAACACAAAGCGCACAGCCATCACACCGCTCACCAATAATCCTTGCAATCCTTTTATCCAAAACAACCTTGTCCCTGGACAAAAATGCAATGGCCTTTGACGCTGCTGCTGCTGCCTGGCTAATCGACTCTTCTACCTCCTTTGGATAATGGGCAAGTCCTGCCACAAAGAAGCCGTCACGCCTTAGCTCGCACGGTCGCAGCTTGAAATGCATTTCCTGGAAAAAACCATCTGGACCAAGGGGTAACTTAAAGAGGGAGGAAAGTTGCTGGTTGTTTTCATGTTCCGGCTCTATCGCAGAGGCAAGAATAAGATAATCTGGCCTTATAACCAGAGTGGCATCTAAAAAGGTGTTGAAAAATCTTAATCTGAGTCTTTTCACTGGCCTTGAGTTTTCGTCAATATCCGTCACTACATCAAGTTTTGGAGGAACATCCTCTTGATATCTTAACACCTTTATCCCCATCTTGCGTGCCTGCCTGAAATATTCGTCTCTCTGTCCATAGGTCCGCATATGTTTGTACAGAATGTAGACGTCGAGATGGGGAAGACTTTTTTTAAGATGAACCGCCCTGGTAACAGAGTGGGTGCAGCAGACCCTGCTGCAATAAGGCCTTTTGCTATCGCATGAACCAACACATTGGATAAATGCTATGGTTTTTACCCGTTTAAAAGGATCAAGGCCTGAATCCATAAGCATCTTATCAAAATCCTGGTGCGTTAGCACGTTTGGATGAGCGCCATAATGAAACCCAGATGGTCTGGCCTCTCTGGCACCTGTTGCAAGTATCAAGGCTCCATGCTCCAACGTATCAACCGGTGTTGACTTTCCAGACCTTACATAGGAGGTAAGACCTCCTGTGGGGCCATGTATGTCTTCAACAGTGGCATTAAGATAAATCGAAACCAGCGGGTTGTTCCTCAACCTTTTCTCAAGATCCTTAAGAAAATCACGAACTTCTAGGCCCCTCCAGGTTTTCAAGAGGGCCAAACCGTTTCCACCTAGATGATTCTTTCGCTCTATCAGGCTTACCCTGATACCAGACTCTGCCAGCAAGGCAGCGGCAGTCATCCCGCTAATGCCTCCCCCTAGGACAAGGGCCTCTTTTTTTACTTGATACTCCCTCTCCTTGTATGGAGTAAGGACCTTGGCCTTTTCAACCGCCATAGCAATCTGATCCCTAGCCCTTTGATAGGCCCCGGTTGGTTCCCTTTGATGGACCCAGACTACCTGTTCCCTGATATTGGCTATCACAAGCATCGAGGGGTCTAGACCCGCCCTATTAAGGGCCTGCCGGAACACGCTTTCATGGGATCTGGGACTGCAAGCAGCTATTACAACCCTGTTTAATCCTTTCTCTTTTATGGTCTTTTCAATATTGCTTGCGCCATCCGGAGCACAAGAAAATTGCAGTGTCTTGCTTAAAACTATGTCCGGATCCTGCTGGTGAAAGGAGCGCGCCAAACTATTTGTATCTATAATGCTGCCTATATTAGTGCCACAGCAACATATAAAGATTCCTATCCTTGGCGGATAGAGGGGAACAGCCTCTGGCCTCTGGGCTGCTTTACTGGTGGACTGCCCGCTATTTACCAAGCCCTTTTCACCAAAGGTACTCCTTAACAGGGCTGCTGCCGCAGAACCCTCTACGACTGCACCTGATATGGATTTGGGGCCATTAAAGATACCGCAAACAAATATCCGCTCTTTTGTAGTTGCCTCTACCTCTGGCTTTCTAGAAAAATTAAAGCCAAATTCATCCGTATCCAACCCAAATTTCCAAGCCAGTCGTTTTAAATCTTCTCCAATTTGAATACCTGAAGAAAGGACAACCATATCGTATAAACGCCTTACCTTACCTTTTGAAGGCACATAGGTATCTATTGCAAGACGGTTGTCTTGAAGAACCACACCATAAGGTCGACTGTTAATAAAATTTACGCCTCTGTCTCTTGCATTTCTGAAATATCTTTCCGCACCCTTTTGATAGGTCCTGATATCTATAAAGTAGATGTCGGTTTCAGGCGCAGGATCCAAAAGCTGTCTGGCCGTAATGGCCTGTTTGATGGCAACAGAGCAACAAACACTTGAACAGTAAGGACGATTCACAATGTTGATCTGTCTTGAGCCCACACATTGAATCCATGCAATAGAGCGGGGTGACTTACCATTTGAGGGCCTCCTTATCCTGCCCAAAGTGGGACCTCCAGGATTGAGAAGGTTTTCAAATTCCATATTGGTCACCACGTCCTTAAGTTGCCCGTAACCGTATCTTCTTAAGACCTGCGGATCAAAGGTAGAGGCTCCCGGGGCCAAAATGATTCCTTGGCAGTCAAACTCCATCTCCTTAATATTTTGCTCTAAGTTGATGGCCTCTTTTGGACAAATCTTTTCGCATTCTCTACAGGATCCATCCTTGAAGAATAGACAGACCTCCTCCTTTATTACATAACCTCGCGGTACGGCATTCATGGAAGGGAGATAAATAGCCGGCTGTCTCCTGTCATAAAAAGATGACACAACTGTCTCGAGAGCAGGACATTTTTTCGCACACATCCCACATGCGACACATTTTGCAGGATCTACATAGCGTGGCCTTTGGCGTATCCTTACCCTGTACTTTCCCCCTTCCAGTCTGGAGTCTACAACATGGGCCCTTGTCACTATCTCTATATTTGATGCCTGACCCAACTGGGCCAGCATTGGAGACATAATTCATGTAGGACAGTCACCAGTAGGGAAGGTCCTGCCAAGCTCTAGAGATAACCCACCAACTATATCTCCCCTTTCCAGCAAATAGACATAAAAACCCATTTGAGAAAGATCCAGGGCACACTGAATGCCCGAGATTCCTGCTCCAACTACCAAAATGGAACCTGATTGTTCCCTTTTTCCACCAGACCCAATATCATTCATCTTTTTTTGGCCCTCTTTCTGAACCTTACTGGATCTATGTTTAGCTGTTCCAGTTTCCTATAGAGATTTTGCCTTCTTATGCCTGCAATGGTGGCAGCAAGAGAAACGTTACCCTTTGTCTTCTGGAGAAGTTTTTCTATATACCTGCGCTCAAATAGACGTTTTGCTTCTCCAATGGGAAGGTGATAGATCACCTCTCCATTGATATCGCTCTCCAGCTGACCCAAAACTCCTGTCTTTTTCTGATTAAAGACCGGCTCCATCTTGTCTTGAAGATACTGGGGAAGAGAAAAAGGGCTCAAGATTGATCCGTTTTCAACAATGACAGCATGTTCCAGCACGTGGAAAAGCTCTCTCACATTGCCAGGCCAATGGTAGGCCCTAAAGATGCTCCTTACCTCTGTCGAAAGCCCTGTAATAGCCTTTTGGTATTTGCCGGACACCTTTTTCAGATAGTACTCTGATAGATCAAAAATATCCTCCCCCCTGTCTCTTAAAGGAGGCATTTTAATCTCGAAAATATTAAGCCGAAAGTAAAGGTCTTCCCTGAATGCGCCTTTGTTGACTTGCGCCTTTAGGTCCTTGTTTGTTGCTGCAACAATTCTGCAATCCGCCTTTTGCTGACGGGTAGAACCTATTTTGAAAAATATCTCCTCCTGTAAAACGCGGAGCAAGGCGGTCTGAAGGGCAAGAGAACCCTCGGAAATTTCATCAAGAAAAAGGGTTCCACCATAGGCCTCCTCAAAAAAGCCCTTGGTTCTGCCTGTTGCTCCAGTAAATGCCCCCTTTTCATGACCAAAAAGTGCAGATTCAAGAAGAGAATCTGGAATTGCTCCACAATTTACAGGCACAAAAGGACCTTTTCTCCTTTTACTTTTACAGTGAACCATCTTGGCCACAAGGTCCTTCCCGGTTCCTGTCTCCCCTGTAATCAAGACCTGAACGTCCAATGGGGCCACCTTTTCAACAAGGCTTACAACCCCTTTTATCTGCTCGCTCTGTCCTATCAGACGAACCATACAACCCTCAACTGCATACTGCCACCACGCTGCAAAAAGGCAACCGTAACGCTATTGGAACACATCTTGCACTTTTAATAACTAAGTTTTCCAAAACCATTAATTTAATATGCAACTAAATTGGACAGAAAGTCAAGCCATAAAGACGAAAAAATCGAAAAGTTTAGCATAGATAACAACAAACTACTTAAAAAATCGTGACGTCAGGAGAAACATCAACAAAACCAAAATACAAAGAGGAGGTTATTTCAATGAAAAAGTGTAATGTTCTTATGACACTTGCCCTGGGATGGATCTTTCTTGCTCAAGGTCTCTCGGAGGCTGGAGACTTTGATCGGTTCATCATGCCCATGAGCAATCCTGTATACACTGTGGGAGGGGCCTTGAATAAGACCTTTGTAAGGCCTGTCTTCATCTATCAGCATTTGCCATCAAAGGTAGATACTGTTGTAGACAAGGCATTGGGGCTGAAGGACCTTCCCCTTGATGGCCATGTTCAAGGTATGGCAATACAGGCAGGGGTCTCTATCAATGACAGGTGGTCTCTTCTTGCAGTCAAAAGCGGTTACATAGAGGTTCGTCCAGACAATATCCTGAGCGACAGAGACGGCTGGGTGGACCTAGCAGCAGGACTTCAGTACTCCTTCTACTATTCACCAAAGAGCCAAACCGTCCTCACTGGCAGATTGATCTATGAATTTGCCAGTGGAAGTGACCAGGTTTTCCAGGGTAACGGAAATGGAAACATTAGTCCTTCTCTCCTCTTCCTCAAAGGGATTGACAAGGTAGAACTTGCCGGTGCCCTTGGCTTTGTCATACCAATGGATTCACCAGAAGAAGACTATCTGTTTTTTGATTCATGGCATGCGAGCTACGAGGTCGTCCCCTGGTTTCATCCTCTTATTGAAATAAACCATTTCTACACCATCAAGGCCGGAGACCGGGAAAGTTATGTAAGAAAGGCAATAAAAAAAGAAGGCTTGGGTAATGCTGTTTCCCAGATGCTTGGAACCTCTCAGGAGGATGATCTCGTAGCCTCTATCGCCACCTTTAACGGCTGCGACATAATCAATCTAGGTGGGAAATACAGCAGTGAACACAGAAACTTTGCCACAATGGCAATTGGCGCACGGTTTCCCATTACCAGCTGGCTGACCCTTGGGTACGCCTATGAGTTTAACCTCACCCCAGAAGAAAATGGCCTGTTTTCAGACCGCCACTATGTAGACGCAGTCATAACCATACCTTTTTCCCTGGACAAACTATTTAAGTAGAGATGGAGGAGGGAAACCATGTCAAGGAAACTGTACGAAAAAGAGATAAGGGCGGGGTTCAGCAGAAGGTCCTTTTTAAAGGGATGTGCAATGACAGCAGCTGCACTTGGACTATCCGATGATCTGGTGCCTAGATTGGTGGAGGCTGCCACCTCACCCAAAAGACCTCCTGTAGTATGGCTCCACTTCCAAGAATGCACAGGATGTACAGAGGCGCTTTTACGTTCATCGCATCCAGATATAGGTTCTTTGATTCTAGACATCATTTCACTGGATTATCATGAAACCATTATGGCCGCTGCTGGGAATCAGGCAGAGGAAATACTCGAAGAAACCATAGAAAAACACAAGGGCAAATTCATCTGTGTGGCAGAAGGGGCTGTTCCCACTAAAGACAACGGGATCTACTGCAAGGTTGGAGGGCGTACCGCCCTTGAAACAATAAAAAATGTTGCCCCTAAGGCTGCGGCTGTCATATCAATAGGAACATGTGCATCCTTTGGCGGAGTGCAGGCCGCAAGCCCAAATCCTACTGGAGCCAAGGGGATTGGAGATGTCTTGGGAAAAAGGGTTATAAATATTCCAGGGTGTCCTCCAAATCCCATCGCCTTTTTAGGAACAGTCTTACATCTCCTAACATTCAAACGCCTTCCTGAACTAGATGGTCTCGGAAGGCCGCTTTTTGCCTACGGGAGAAGAAATCATGACCAATGTGAAAGAAGGGCCCACTTTGACGAGGGACGCTTTGTGGAACAGTTTGGAGATGAGAATCACAAAAAAGGGTACTGTCTCTACAAAGTAGGTTGCAAAGGGCCTGTCACCTATGCCAACTGTCCAGCAGTTAGATTCAACGATGTATCCACCTGGCCAGTTGGCATAGGCCACGGATGCATAGGCTGTACAGAGCCAAACTTTTGGGACACCTGCTCACCATTTTACAAACACCTTCCGGGAATTCGAATGCCAGGCAGCGGCATTGTGACCGATGCAGAGACCGTAGGCGAAAAAATTTTGGGCATCAGTGTAATTGCAGCTGGCATTCACGCCGCAGTGGGCATGGGTAAACACCTGCTAAAAGGCGGCCAAGACAAGAACAAGTAGACAAGGGAGGGGCAAAAATGGCTCAGAAGATAACAATTGACCCAATTACCAGAATAGAGGGACATCTGAGAATAGACGCAGAGATAGAAGGCAATCGAATAATAAGGGCATGGTCATCTGGACAGATGTGGCGCGGAATAGAAGTTATACTCAAGGGACGTGATCCAAGGGATGCGTGGCTTTTCACACAAAGGATCTGCGGGGTGTGCACAACCGTTCATGCAATTGCATCCGTAAGGGCGGTGGAAAACGCCCTTGATATGGAAATCCCCCTTAATGCCCAGTACATCAGAAACATGATCCTTGCCATCCATGCCCTTCATGACCATATAGTACACTTTTATGTTCTTTCAGCATTGGACTGGGTAGATGTGGTTTCTGCATTAAAGGCAGACCCCAAAAAGACTGCTCAACTAGCACAAAGTCTTTCTGATTGGCCAGGCAACAGCGTGAAACGATTCAAGGCGGTCAAAGGAAAGGTCAAGGCACTGGTGGAAAGTGGACAGCTTGGACCCTTTGCCAATGCCTACTGGGGGCATCCGGCCATGAAACTTCCTCCAGAGGCCAACCTTATGGCAGTATCCCACTATCTGGAAGCGCTTGACTACCAGAGAAAGGCCGATTCTGCCATTGCCATCCTGGGAGGAAAGAATCCCCACATACAGAATCTTTCAGTAGGTGGCGTGGTTACAGCTATAAATCCAGACAATGAGGCAACCCTCAACATGGAACGCCTCTATTGGATAAAACAGTTGGTTTCTGAAGTTAGAGACTTTGTTCAAAACGTTTATCTGCCAGATGTAATAGCCATAGGGGCTCTTTACAAAGATTGGCTCAAATACGGAGCCGGCGTCAAAAATTATCTGGCGGTTCCAGATATGCCCCTTGACACCAAAGGCACCAAGTTTGACATCCCTGGAGGTACAATCTTCCAAGGTGATCTGTCTACAGTAAAACCATTTAAAAACTTTGACGATCCATATTTTCGCGATAACATCAAAGAATGTATAGCCCGTTCATGGTATGATGGGAACTGGACAAAGTCTCCCTTTGAAGAAGATACAGTTCCAAACTACACGGATTTCCAGCCAAACGGCAAATACTCCTGGATCAAGGCCCCAAGATTTAAGGGAGAGCCTATGCAGGTTGGTCCCCTTGCCCAGGTTCTTATAGGTTACGCCCTTGGCCACAGACTCACAAAAAAATATGTTGATCAGGCCCTTTCAAGAATAGGTTCCATTGCTGGAACAAGGGTGGGAGTAGAGGTTTTACACTCTACGCCAGGACGTCACCTTGGACGTGCCATACGGGCAGCCATACTTTCAGATCTGGCCCTAGAGCATTGGGAACTCCTTGTGGATAACATAGGTAGAGGGGATCTGAGGATATTTACTCCCCCTTCTTTTCCGGCTGGTGAACAGATGGGCTTTGGCTTTCACGAGGCCCCACGTGGAGCCCTTTCTCATTGGATAGTCATAAAAAATGGCAAGATAAAGAACTATCAATGCGTAGTTCCCTCCACCTGGAATGCCAGCCCCAGAGACGACAAAGGCAAGGTTGGCCCGTACGAGGCCTCATTGGTAGGTAACCCTATTGCAGAACCTGAAAAACCCTTGGAAGTTTTGAGAACTGTACACTCTTTTGATCCATGTATTGCATGTGCAGTACATCTCTTTGATCCAGAGGGAACACACTTTTCCAATGTAAAGATATTATAGACGGGAGGGAGCCATGTATGAAAAAAAACTGGCATGGGGAGTGTTGTTCAGGCTTTTCCACTGGTCCTTTGCCATTTCCATAGTCTTTTTGGTTGTAACAGGACTTTATATACATTCACCATGGTCAAATAGCGTAATCGAAGGCAGCTATTCATTTCCAATGGCGCAAATACGTTATATTCACTTTGTTGCCGGATTTGTCTTTATAGGTGCCATATTTGTTAGAGTGTACCTGTGGTTTTTTGGAAATCGCCAGGAAAAACTGTGGGACTGTGCACCAATTAATCCCACGAACATCAAAAACCTGTTTTCTACCATTGGCTATTATCTTTACTTCACAGATAGACACGAGCCTCGCATCGGACACAATGCCCTTGCAGGCACTGTCTATATATTCACTGTAATTGCAGGGTTCTTTCAGATGATTTCCGGATTCTGGTTGCTCTATCCAGAAAGCTTTTTCTGGCAGAAGTGGGGCATTGCCCTATTTGGCAGTCAGGCCCAGGCCCGTTTTGTTCACTTCCTTTTTATGTGGTATTATATGATATTTGCTTTTGTTCATCTCTATATCCTCATCTGGAACGATATAAAGGACCCGGAGGGTCTTATATCGTCAATCTTTACAGGCTGGAAGTTTTTTCACAAAGACGCAGTTAAATAACAGTAACAGTCAAAAATCAGGTGGCAAAGTCGATCTTTGCCACCTGATAAGCGAAATTTTCAGTTACTCTCATTGGTATCTTGAAATATGTTAAAATCAAGAAGATTTTAGGCCATTAAAATGGAGGATTTATTACTTTGATAGCCCGACTTTTCCCCTTTCTTAGATGGTTTGATGATTATGGCCCTGATGACCTTAGGGCCGATCTGATCAGTGGGCTTACTGTCGCTCTTGTTCTTATCCCTCAATCCATGGCCTACGCACAACTTGCAGGCCTTCCTCCATACTACGGCCTTTATGCCTCTTTTATTCCCCCTATAGTAGCCTCCCTCTTTGGCTCTAGCCGACAGCTTGCCACAGGACCTGTTGCTGTAGTTTCAATGATGACTGCTGCAGTACTAGAACCCATGGCTGTATCGGGCACCCAAGGCTATATAAACTATGCCATACTTCTTGCCTTATCGGTTGGTATTGTGCAACTAGGCCTTGGAATTTTCAGGCTAGGGGTAATCGTCAACCTCCTTTCTCATCCTGTTCTTCTTGGTTTTACCAATGCCGCAGCCATAGTAATTGCCACAAGCCAGTTGGGAAAATTCCTCGGTGTGCCTGTGGAGAAGGCACCCCATCACTTTGAAACAGTCTGGCGGACTATCCAGCAGGCCCTTGATTATGTCTACTGGCCGACCATCGCCCTTGGCGCCGGAGCCCTTGGTGGCATGATATTTCTTAGATGGCTTAACCCTAGACTTCCCTACGTACTCATAGCCGTTGTTATAACCACCGTTATATCATGGATGTGTGGATACGGACACAATAAGGTAGCCTCTGTAAATCAGATAGTATGCAAGGAGCTTCCCCATATTATAAAAGAGTTTAATTCACAGCTTGCAACCATTGACGCGTTTAACAAAGCCCGCTCTATACTCCGTCCAGAACTAAAAAAAATAAGAAACAAAAAAAGCGAACCTTGTTCCCGTTGCCATCCAGGCCGGATTCTGACCCCATCGGCCTTGATAGATGCACAAGATCGAAACGGTTCAAAGCAGACCAGTCTCTTTACCAAGGATATAGAACCCAGGGAAATTCTTGCCCTTCACCTGATGGCCGGGGTCATAGATGAATTTATTGCAGATGCCAAGCAAAAGCTTGTCAACCTGAGGGCCAGGCTTATGGAATACGAATTTGTAGAGGTCAAAGAGCCCGACGGTCAGATTCGCTACTATCAACGTTATCAAGTGCCCTATGGAGCTGAAACGGACTGGCATGTATGGAGAATACGAGCGGGCAACAAGCCTATCCCCTTGGATAGAATAGTGCTATCAGGGGGTGGCAGCATACTTGGCAACGTTCCAAGAGGCCTACCCCATTTTTCACCACCTCAATGGGACATGGAGACCATAAGAAGGCTCTTATTCCCTGCATTTATTATATCACTTGTAGGTTTTATGGAGGCAATCTCTATCGCAAAGGTAATGGCTGCAAAGTCAGGACAGCGCCTTGACCCTAACCAAGAGCTAATCGGCCAGGGCCTTGCCAACATCACAGGTTCCTTTTTTCAAAGCTATGCTGTTTCAGGCTCATTCTCACGTTCGGCAGTAAACTTCCAGACAGGCGCAAAGACAGGTCTGTCAAACATCTTTGCATCTCTGGTCGTGGTTATTGTGATGCTATTTCTTACCCCGCTTCTTTACTATTTGCCCCAGAGTGTACTTGCCGCTGTAATAATGATGGCCGTGCTTGGGCTTATAAATGTTGGCGGAGTAAGACATGTGTTTAAGGTTTCTGTTTCAGACGGGATAATATGCCTTGTTACATTTCTCACAACCCTTATCTTTGCTCCCCATCTAGATAAAGGAGTAATGACAGGGGTGCTTCTTAGCCTTGGCGTCTTCTTCTACAGGCTCATGCGTCCATCTGTTGCCGTGTTATCCCTTTGGAAAGACGGCCACTTCAGGAATGCGGAAAAATTCAACCTGGACATGTGTAAGCACCTGGCGATTATCAGATTTGATGGACCATTCTTTTTTGCAAACATTAGCTATCTCGAAGATAAGGTGCTTGAAATCGTAAGACAGATGCCTGAACTAAAGGCCATCATCTTTAAATGTAACGGAATAAACATAATAGATGCCTCTGGAGAGGAGGCCCTGAGCCTGCTCTTGGACAGGCTTAGAGCTGCTGGTTACAAGGTCTACTTCAGTGGCATTAAAGAACAGATACTAGAGGTTATTGAAAGATCATCTCTTTATACAAAGATTGGCCCTGAAAATATATTTCCTACTGTTTTCAAAGCAGTGGAGAAAGTATGGCCCCTTATACACGACAAGATAGAAGAAGAAAAATGCCCTCTTCGTTTTGTTATACAAAAAAAGACTGTAGACAAAGAGGCTATTGAAGAACACGCTCCAGAAGAATGGAACCGGATCATGTAGTTATGGCCCAAAAGTGTGTAGAGATAAGAATAAAGGGGACGGTGCAAGGGGTAGGATTTCGTCCCTTTATATACCGACTTGCTAAAGATTTTGCTATCAAGGGCCAGGTCTCCAATACTGAAGAAGGTGTGCTCATAATAGCCCAGGCAAATGAACCGACCCTTACAGATTTCATTAAGGCCATAGAAACCGAGCATCCACCCCTTTCCATTATCAGATCTTTTAAGGTGAACCGTTGTAACGGAGAAACAGACTATAACGACTTTCAAATAGTTAAAAGTCACAAGGCAGGAGCAGTGTCTACAGAAATCCCTCCTGACATTGCAACATGCAAGGACTGTCTGAGAGAGATAACAGATCCACAGGATAGAAGATTCGGTTATGCCTTTACCAACTGTACAAACTGTGGCCCTCGTTACACAATAATCAAGGCCCTTCCTTACGACAGGCCGGCAACATCCATGGAATCCTTTGTCATGTGCAAAAAATGCCAGGCTGAATACGAGGATCCTTTGGATCGCCGATTTCATGCCCAGCCAAACGCATGTCCTGACTGTGGCCCGCATCTATTCTTTATAGACAGCGCAGGTAAGACAGACCATAATGCCCCTCTTCCAAAGGCGGTAAGTCTTCTCCAAGATGATAAGATTGTTGCAATAAAGGGCCTTGGCGGATTTCACCTGGCCTGTAGTGCTTTTTCCGTCAAGGCCATTGCCTGCCTTAGGGAAAGA
>JAMOVK010000138.1 GCA_027067775.1 Deltaproteobacteria bacterium | reverse complement strand
GTGCAACACTATAAAAAATGTGAACGGGACCCTGGTTGGCACCAATACAGATTGGCTTGGTGCAATAACTGCCCTTGAAAAAAGCGGGATCACACTTAAAGGGGCAAAAACAGTTATACTTGGGGCAGGTGGTTCTGCAAGGGCTGTAGCATATGGCCTGTTGGAAAGGGAAGCAAAGGTTACTATCTGTAACAGAACCTTGGAAAAGGCCCAACAGCTTGCCTTGGAGTTCGGTTGTGAATACGCCTCCCTTTCAGAGGCAGAAAAAATCCATGCTGATATTCTTGTTAACACCACTTCCGTTGGCATGGCAAATCTTTCAGACAAAAGTCCGATTTCTAAAAAAGGAGTTGAAAACTACCAGATAATAATGGACATAGTCTACAATCCTTTAGAGACAGTTCTTTTGAGATATGCAAAGGCGGCCGGTAAAATCACCATAAACGGTCTATACATGCTTCTTTATCAGGCCATGGCCCAATTTGAGTATTGGACAGGACAAAAGGCACCAGAAAAAATTATGAGAAAGGCCCTTGAATATGGCGTACAGTAAAAAAACAGTTGAAATCCAGCTGCCAGGTTCAAAGAGCATTACCCAACGGGCCCTTGTCACTGCAGCCCTGGCCAAGGGAGTGTCAACCCTGGTCTGTCCTCTTGACAGTGAAGATACCCAACTCCTTAGAAAGGCACTAAGAAAATTCGGCATATCCATAAAGGAAGACGCTCAAACCTGGACGATTCATGGTTCAGGCGGCAAACTTTCTTGTCCTGAGCAAGAAATATTTATGGGCAACAATGGAACAGGTATCAGATTTATGATGTCCTTTGCAGCACTGGCCAACGGCTCCACAGAGCTTACAGGTAAAAAACGTATGGAGGAAAGGCCTGCTGCTCCGCTTCTACAGGCACTAAGACAGCTTGGGGTAGATGCACAGAGTATTAAAGGAACTGGATGTCCACCAGTACGCATATCATCAAGGGGGCTTAAGGGTGGCAAGGTAAGCCTTTCTGCATCTATTAGCAGTCAGTTTCTCTCTTCGCTTCTGCTCGTTGCTCCCTATGCATCGTCACCTGTAACCATAGAACTCGACGGAAAACTTGTATCACGACCTTACGTAGACATTACACTTAAGGTGATGTCGGACTTTGGCATTACGCCTCAAGAGGATCAAAATACATTTTTTATACCCAAAGGAGTGTATAGCGCTCGAAATTACACAGTGGAAGCAGATGCCTCTAGCGCATCATACTTTTTTGCTGCTGCTGCTGTTACAGGGCAGAGGGTATGTGTTACCAACATGCCCCCAGAACCCATCCAGGGTGACAGTGCCTTTGTAGATCTTCTTGCCAAAATGGGCTGCGAGGTAAATCGCTCCAAACAGGGTACGGTGGTACAAGGTCCTCCACGAGGCCAGCTTAGGGCCATCGAAGTGGACATGTCAAAATGGCCTGATGTAGCTCCTACCCTTGCAGTAGTTGCCGCCTTTGCAAAAGGTCGGACAGTGATTACCAATATTGGGCATTTGAGGGTAAAAGAGACAGACAGAATTGCAGCGGTTGTTACAGAACTCAACAGGATTGGCTGCAAGGCACAGGAAATGGAAGACGGCATAATCGTCAATGGTGGCCAAGACCGATTAAAGGCCGCAACTATAAATACATATGATGATCACAGGATAGCCATGTGTTTTGCTGTAGCCTCATTACTTGTGCCTGGCATAGAATTTGATGACAAAGCAGTGGTTAAAAAATCCTTTCCCACATTCTGGCAATATTGGGAACAACTCCAAAACAACATTTGTCCCTAAGGACTACTAATGAAAAATAAGACCAAAAAAATACTACTCATAGGCTACAGGGCCACAGGTAAAACAGCCGTTGGCAGAGAACTGTCCAGAATGCTAGGTCGCCCCTTTCGAGATCTAGACCATCTTATTGAAAAACAGGCTGGAAAAAACATCTCACAAATCGTGGAAGAACAGGGCTGGGATACATTTAGACACATAGAAAGAAAGTTACTCGAAGAAATGGCCCAAAGCCCAAAAAAGTTTGTTCTTGCCTGTGGAGGAGGGGTTGTACTTCATGAAAAACAGATGGAACACTTTGCCAAGTCTGCCACCATTGTATGGCTCAAAGCCCCTTTGGAGGTAATGCTTAAAAGACTGCTTTCTGACACAAATACACCTAAATCAAGGCCTTCCCTTACAAATAAAGACATAAAGGAGGAGATAAAACAGGTGTATAACGAAAGAAAGAAGCTTTATGAAAAGTTTGCCCATATAACCGTTGATACCGAAGACAAAAGCCCTTTTCAGATAGCCCAAGAGATAAGTGAGGCCCTTAAATATGGCTGGTAACAGTTTTGGACAGGCTTTTCGAGTAACTACATGGGGAGAATCTCATGGACCGGCTCTTGGGGCAGTGATAGACGGATGTCCTCCAAGACTCAGGCTCTCTGCCCAACATATTCAGCAGGCCTTAGATAAAAGACGCCCTGGTAAGGGAGGGGCAGTAGAAACTGCCCGTAAGGAACCAGACAAAGTAGAGATACTGTCGGGAATCTTTGAAGGACTTACCACTGGTACTCCAATCAGTCTGCTTATATGGAATAAGGATGCTAGAAGCAAATCCTATGCACACCTTAGAGAGGTCTTCAGACCGGGCCATGGAGACTACACCTATCTGAAACGTTATGGAATAAGAGATCATAGGGGAGGAGGCCGTTCATCAGGCAGGGAAACGGCAGCAAGGGTTGCCGCTGGTGCAATAGCTCAGCTTATCCTTGACCTTTTCCACATAAAGGTTTTGGCCTATACGGTTTCACTTGCCGGTGTTGATATTGAGACAAAAGAGCTTGATAAAATAGAAAGTAACCGCCTGTTTTGTCCCGATCTTGAAGCTGCTCAAAAAATGGAAAAGGCGGCACTTGAGGCGAGATCCCGAGGCGACTCGGTTGGAGGGATTGTGGAAATCCAGGCTATTAATGTTCCTGCCGGCCTTGGAGAACCTGTTTTTGACAAACTGGATGCAGAAATTGCAAAGGGACTAATGTCTGTTGGTGCTGTAAAGGCAGTGGAAATCGGCTCTGGAATAAAGGCTGCGTACCTTACAGGTTCAAAAAATAATGATCCAATTGCTCCTGACGGCTTTCTATCTAACAATGCAGGCGGGATACTGGCTGGTATTTCAAATGGAGAACCTATCCTGGCACGTGCTGCAGTGAAACCCATTCCATCTATTTCCTTAGAGCAAGACACCATCAACACCAAGGGAGAACCTTGTAAAATAAAGGTGGGAGGAAGACACGACGCCTCAGCTATTCCAAGAATAGTGCCTGTTTTAAAGGCGATGATGCAGATGGTACTGGCCGATCACCTGCTGAGAAGATTCCAGATAGAGATAACAGACCACAGCAAGATTATCAGAGACAGAATAGATGGAAGGCTCATTTAAACCAACTATTGGTATCATAGGTGGAAAGGGACGCATGGGACGCTGGTTCCAGCGTCTTTTTTCTCAGACGGGACATGATGTGCTTATCTCAGACATAGACACAGAGCTTTCACCTGAAGATATTGCCTCAAGGTGCCCGGTAGTCATACTTGCCCTGCCTATGGAGGTGTTTCCCAGTATGGTCAAAAAAGTCGCTCCCTTGATACCCAAAGATCACTTCATGACCGACATCTGCTCCTTAAAGAAGAAACAGGTGGAAATCATGCTCAAGGAAAGCCGATGTCAGGTCTGTGGGACCCATCCCCTTTTTGGTCCTGGTGAAGACAGCCTTGAAGGAAGAAGAGTGGCTCTATGTCCAGGCAGGGGACAGACATGGTATCTTTGGTGGAAAGAGTATCTTCAGAAAAACGGCGCTCTGGTAGCTGAATTCACCCCATCAGAACATGACAGGACAATGGCATGGGTACAGGCACTGAACCATTTTATTCTTCTTTGCCTTGGAAAGTCTTTGGAGGAGGACGGTATTGACTTTGGTCATATTCTGCAGCTTGCCACACCAAGTTTTGAAAGACAGCTTAACATTGTGGCAAGGCTTTGTCTGCAGGATCCTGAACTTTATGCAACCATTCAACTTGGCAATCCCTACACTCAACAAGCAATTGAAACATTTACAAAACATGCCAAACATCTCAAAAAGATACTCAATGAAAAGGATCGCCAAGGCTTCATAAAGATCTTCAAAGAGGTTCAGGAACTTGGTCCCTCTCTTTTGGAACGCTCTAATAGAAAATCTAAATAGTCACGCCATATAAAAAAACCATGTCTCAGAAAATACCACCTTTTCTAAAAGAGACCAAAAACGGAATAATACTCAAGCTTCATGCGCAACCCAGATCTTCCAGGAACAGAGTGGTTGGACCTTACGGCCAAAGGCTCAAGATTGCCATTCAGGCTCCTCCTGCAGACGGCAAGGCTAACAAGGCACTACAGCAGTTTCTTGCAAGACTTTTGCATGTACCAAAATCTTGTATCACTCTTAAATCTGGCGCTTCCAGTCGAGAAAAATCATTTCTGATCTCAAATATCTCCATGCAAGAGATTTTATCACGAATAGGGATCTGATCAGCCTTCTTCTAATTTGCACCTTAGTCTCAGGGTCAGCAGTAAAGCCCGATCTCATTTGTGCCGATAGAGATAAAAATGGGCATCAGGTCCGCTTTATGGCTCTTTTTATAGAGATTATTCCTAAAATATACAAATAAAACGAGGTGGTTAATCATGCCGTTCTATGTCTGGGCTGGAATAGACCCATCTGGTCAGGAAATCAAGGGAGAGATAGAAGCCAAGGATGAACAGACTGCGCGTCTGCTTCTTTCTAGAAAAAAGATACGCCTTAAAAAAATTAAGACAAAGCCTAAAGATCTTTTTGAAAACATCAGTTTTCTTCAACCAAAGGTAAAGACAAAAGACATTGTAATATTTACCAGGCAGCTATCAACAATGATAGACGCTGGGTTACCGCTTGTAAGAGGTCTTGAAATCCTTGCAAGCCAGCAAGAAAACCCCACCTTCAAAAAAATGCTAACCCAGATAAAGACCGATGTAGAAAGTGGCTCTACCTTTGCCGATGCCCTGAAAAAATATCCCAAACACTTTGACAGGCTCTACAGAAATATGGTGGCCGCAGGGGAGATAGGCGGTATTCTAGATGACGTTTTGAGAAGGCTTTCAGACTATATGGAAAAGGCTCAGGCATTAAAGGCAAAGGTCAAGAGTGCCATGACCTACCCTGCCATAGTTCTGGCCATTTCCGCAGTCGTACTTAGCATAATCCTTATATTTGTTATCCCAACCTTTGCAAAAATGTTTTCCGAGTTCGGCGCTGCTCTTCCAGGACCGACGGTTTTGGTCATCAATGCCAGCAATTTTTTAAAATCTTACTTTTTTGCCATAGTGGGTGGTATTTTTGTCTTTGTAATACTGTTTAAAAAATATTATTCAACAGAAAAAGGAAGGCATCTAATTGACAAACTTCTTTTAAAAACACCAGTATTTGGTCCATTAATCAAAAAAGTTGCCGTTGCCAAATTTAGCAGGACCCTTGGAACCCTGATAAATAGTGGTGTACCTATCATAGAAGCATTGAATGTAGCCGCTGGAACCGCTGGAAACAAAATTGTTGAAAATACTATCCGTGCGGTTAAAGCAAGTATAAGTGAGGGGCGCTCTATTGCCCAACCCCTGATGGAAAGCAAGGTATTCCCCAGCATGGTAGTACAGATGATTTCTGTAGGCGAAACCACAGGAGCCCTAGATGCCATGCTAAATAAAATTGCAGACTTTTATGATGAGGAAGTTGATACGGCAGTTGATGCCCTTACAAGTATGATAGAGCCCTTTATGATCGTCTTTCTTGGTGGTACAATTGGCTCGATAATTATTGCCATGTATTTACCTATATTCAAGATGGCTGGCGTAGTAGGAGGTTAGAAAGGAGCTATTGCACTCAAAGAAAGGAGGAGGCGGACAAAAATATAAACCCGTCTACTTCGTAGGGGCAGGACCTGGAGATCCAGAACTTCTTACCATCAAGGCAAGGAGACTTTTAGACGAAGCACATGTGATAGTCTATACAGGTTCGCTTGTCCCCAAAACACTGTTACACGGGTGCAGAGCTAGGTTGTTCAATTCGGCAGGAATGCATCTGGATCAGGTGATGGAAATCCTGATCAAGGGTTACAGGCAGGGACTCAAAGTTGTCAGACTCCATACAGGTGACCCAAGTCTTTACAGTGCGATTGCAGAACAAATTTCATTACTTGAAAAGGAATTCATCCCATACCAGGTGGTTCCTGGTATAACATCTGGACTGGCAGCTTGTGCAAGTCTTGGTGTTGAACTCACAATCCCAGAAAAGGTCCAAACAGTCATAATCAGCAGGATTTCTGGACGCACTCCTGTACCAGAAAAGGAATCCCTGGAAAAACTTTCAAAAATCCAGGGCTCCCTCATCCTTTACCTTAGCATTAGCCACATAGAAAAAGTAACCAAACAGCTTTCAAAAGGCTACCCATTGGATACGCCTGTTGCTGTTGTGGAGAAGGCCTCATGGCCTGAAGAAAAAATAGTATTGGGGACCATTTCCAACATAGCACAAAAGGTTAAAAAAACAGGCATAAAAAAAACCGCAGTTATAATTGTTGGAGAGGCACTCCTCGGTATAGACAACCCCAAAAGCACCTGTTCGAGACTCTATTGCAAAGAGTTTAGCCATGGATACAGGAAAGGAAATACACAAGACACCAAATTAATTAAGGCCTTTTCTGCTAGCCCATCTGCAAAAACCGACCTCACTCTCATTGTCTATCTGGGGTCAAAAGGGCACATTCTGGCTGAACAAATCAGTCAAAAACTAAATGGGCCATCAAGACTAATTCGTTATTCAGAATTGAAAGAAGACCAAAGCCTGCAGAAGATGTGGGAGCAAATTTCTGCTATCATTTTTGTCTGTGCATGCCAGATCGCTGTAAGAACCATAGCACCTTTTATAAAAGACAAGTACACAGACCCTGCTGTTGTAGCGGTAGACGAATCTGGCAAAAATGTGGTGTGCCTGCTTTCTGGCCACCTTGGTGGAGGCAACAAACTTGCCAAAAATGTCGCTGACATATTAAAGGCCCGGCCTGTTATCACCACCCAGTCTGACATAATGGAGCTTGCTCCTATTGACTTATGGACCAAGGCACATAATCTTTTACCTACAGATTCCCGGAAATTAAAGCATGTACAGGCCCTTCTCAGAAACGGTGACACTATAAAGGTTTTTATCCAAGACCATGTCATCTTGAAGGCTTTGCCAGAAGGACTTGTTCGAACAAAATCAGAAGATTGCGCAGATATAGTAATAGGGCCCTTTATACCAGGGCCTAATTCCAATTCTCTTCATCTTGCCACAAGGAATCTGTGCCTAGGAACTGGGTGCCACAAAGGTCTTGCACCTGACAGATTATTTGAAAAAATGAAAAACTTCCTTGAAAAACACTCCATCCCTGAACTTTCCATAGAAAAAGTGTGCACCATTGATAAAAAGGCTAAAGAACCTGCAATTGTTGAACTTGCCAAGTATTTAGAGGCTACCCTACTAACATTTTCTTCAGAAGAATTGAATAATGTTACTGGACCCGAGACATCTAAAGTTGTGCTTGATTCTGTAGGAGCGAAGGCTGTTGCAGAGCCTGCCGCAATGCTTTGCTGTAGGGATGGAAAACTAATTGTGAAAAAGGAAAAATTTGATTGCTGCACTTTTTCTATAGCAGCTACACGTGTTGAGATTACTGACAGATATTAGATGGCTTTGATTGTTTTCAGCTATCATTCTTGGCCTGTTTCCAAAACTTGAGAACACGTCTTATATATTGAATGGTTTCTGGATACGGAGGAACTCCACCATATCTTTCAACAGTACCGGGGCCAGAATTGTATGCTGCAAGAGCGGCAATGATGTCACCGTCAAAATTATCCACAAGCCAGCTCAGATACTTGCTTCCACCCCAGATATTTTCAGCTGGATTAAAAGGGTTGTAAACCATTAGCTCTTTGGCTGTCTGAGGCATCAGCTGCATTAGTCCAAGGGCCCCTTTTGATGAAATAGCCCTGGGATTTCCACCCGATTCCGCCCTTATCACGGCCTTTATCAGGGCAGGATCAAGCCCAAAATATCCTGCCGCCTGCTCTATTTCCTGCTCAAAGGCATTAACCCTTGACCTTACATCATAAGAGTGCAACCCTTGACTTCTAGCACGATGATTCAGCCCACCTCTACCTTTTAAAATAACAGACTTATCATCTATTTCGACTCTTGAAAATCGTGGGTCAGTTGGCACATTGGTAAAATGATAGACACCATTTTTGTCAACATAGGAGTAGATACCCTCTGCCCAAAGAGCAGACTTGGACGACATGCTTAATAAAATCAAGATAAACAAGAAGGTAAGCCTACCAGGCCGTAATGGCCTGGTAGTTAAAACTGAAAAAATATTTTTAGATAAACTATTTTTGCATTTCCTGTTACTTTCCATCAATTAGTTTTTCGGAACCTTTTGCCAGTCACTTAAAAACTTTTCTAAACCAATATCTGTAAGGGGATGTTTTGCCAGCTGTGCTATCACCTTGTAGGGAATCGTTGCAATATCCGCACCTAATCTTGCAGATTCAAGCACATGCATAGGATGACGAATGCTTGCCACAATGATCTCCGTGGCAAAATTGTAGTTATCATAGACCTGGACAATATCCGAGATCAGCTCCATACCATCAGTTGAGATATCATCAAGCCTACCAACAAAAGGGCTTACGAAGGTTGCCCCTGCCTTTGCAGCGAGAAGCGCCTGAAGAGGAGAGAATACCAGGGTCACATTGGTTTTTATGCCCATGTTGCCCAATGATTTGGTAGCCTTAAGCCCTTCTGTAGTCATGGGAATCTTGATAACTATATTTTGTGCAAGTTTTGCCAGCTCCTTTGCCTCTTGTATCATGCCTTGTGCATCAACACTCACAACCTCTGCGCTTACTGGCCCGTCTACAATAGAACATATCTCCTTTATCCTTTCTTCAAATCCGCATCCTTCTTTTGCAATAAGTGAAGGATTGGTTGTAACTCCATCTACCATTCCCATTTCAGAAGCCTTCTTTATCTCTTCAAGATTTGCAGTATCGATAAAAAACTTCATTTTACCTCTCCTTTTAAGAAAATTTTTCTAATAACCGTACACCTTGCAGTCGATAATAAAAGCAGAACCCTGCGTTCACAACCGATTTTTGGGCTGCGGCCACTCATGTTTTACCTAGAAAACAAGACTTCTTTAACCGTGAAGATTGAGAAAAAACTAAAACTACTATGATTGAACAGGCAAAATTTTATAAGGGAGTAAAATTAGGAGAAACCGGTGCAATACTTAAAATTACCAAGGACCATCTAGCTTGCTATGTAGAAGGGGTAGACAGCGACAATATTATTCAGGTTAGCCAGCTGATAATGCCAATCCTAAAAGAGGCAGGAATCTGTTTTGGTCTTCTGAATCCTCCAGAATTGCATGGAAATAAGCTGTTAATTGCAAGGGGTCAAGAACCAAACCATGGAAAAGACGGCAGGATTGAAATTGTTGCCAAATCCTTTAATGAAAATAAAAGCTGTACAGACACAGAAAACCCTCGAAACCTTGGGCTTATTAAAAACGTGTCAAAAGGGGAAATTATCGCCAAAAGGATACATCCAACACCCGGAATTCCTGGAAAAGATATCTTTGGCAACCAAATAGAGCCAAAACATGGGGAATGGGTTCCATTTCGGCCTGGACAACTCGTTGAAATAGTTAATGAAGACACGTTGGTAGCGGTCGCCTCCGGAGCCCTTGTAATCGATAATGACGACACCATATCTGTTACAACGGAGTGGACGATAGATGGAGATGTGGATTTTTCAACAGGACATGTGGAATTTTACGGCAAGAAGCTATCTATCAAGGGTTCGGTCCTGGGTGGATTTACAGTGGAAGCCATGGAAGACCTGTATATTGGATGCAATGTAGAAGATGAAGCTATTGTGCTTGCTGGAGGAAATATTTCTGTAAAGGGCATTATCAGATCACAAAATACCATGGTCAAGGCTGGGGGCAGCCTTGAATGCGATGCAATAGAATATTCCAGGGTGTTTGTAGGAAAAGACCTCGTTGTCAACGACTATATCCTGAATGGAGGCTGCCAGATACATGGCAATGTAACAGTACTTCAGGGTAAGGGACTAATCGCCGGAGGGCAGGTTATAATGGGTGGGTCCTTAAAGATAAAAACAGCCGGGACCAGCGCCAATGTCCCAACATATTTATCCGCTGGCCGTGACCCTCTTTTGGAGATACATCACAACGCACTTGTAAAAGAACAAGAAAAACTTTCTGGCAAACTTACAAAGATCCAAGAGGGGCTATTGAAACTAAAAAAGCTCGAAGCTACTGGGAAAAAGCTTGATCCTGGCCTGGAAACTGTCAGGCAAAAACTTGAAGCTGCAGCCTTGGATATATCAGCTCAAATGGAAACCAACCGGGAAAAAATAAAAGGTATCGAAAAAAATTTTGGCCTCATGGAAAGGGCCACCATCTCCATAACTGGAGTTGCATATCCAAACGTAAAAATCAAGATCTGTGAAGCATCGATGATCCTTTCCAACCGAACAAATAACATCATTTTCTTTTTCAAGGATGGAGAGATAGGAGCGAAGACCCTGAGCTAGCATTTTAAAAAGAGGAATTTCTTTCAGCCCTTAAAAGAAATTATTTCATCCTCTGGCCCTCGTATCACCATTCATTAAAAAAAAAGCCACCAATACCACAAAAACACAGACAAAGATCTAAAAATCTTTTGGCAAACCAATTGCTTTAATAGATGTGGAAAGGAGAAAAAACCATGAAGAGTATCAAAAAAACATTTTTAATCTCTTTCATTGTTGGCACAAGCCTGCTCCTGCCTTATGTGCCCTCTGTTCAGGCCGAATGCAAAGAGGGAGTGATCCACAAACTCGTCAGAACGGTGTTTGAGATTCCAGAGGCGGTTTTGAAGTCTTTTAAAGGGCCAAGCTGCAACAATAACATTAATGAATCTTATTCAAAGGTAAGATATCCGGACTTCAGAGCAGTATATGGTCCTGAATACAGGCTCAACTCCGAGGAGGTATACGAACCACTGCCAACTCCACCTAAATATGTAACCTACAAGATGCTACCACCACAAAAACCAGAAACCATACAGGAAAACAAGGCAGATCTCCATGTTTACAGCTCTATCCCTTTCTCCGACAGGTAGCCCAAGGATCACCTTGGTTCAGACAATGATTGTCATTTTTTTGGCAATCATGCTTCTCCCAGTACTTACAAGGGCAGATTCTACTCCAGGCTCACCCATCGATTACATGGCCCAGGAACTGGCTGAAAAACTATCCCAAAATATTGCAACTTCCACCCTTCCTCCTCTTCGAATCCTTATAGTAAATGTCGTGGATGCTAATCAACTTCACTGCACATCACGCTTTGGACAGGTACTTCCTGAAAGACTAAAAATCCACCTTCAGTCAAAAGGCTGGAAGATAGTGGAAGACAGGCGCGGTCTTAGCATCAAGATGCAAAAAAATGTGGGACAGTTCATTCTTTCCGATGAATTGATGGATCTAGCCAAAAAAGTACGGTGTGATGCCATACTCACAGGCACTTATCTGTTTCATATGGGAAACATTATAGTTAATCTGACCCTGGTTCATTTACCTGACAATGAGATAATTTCTTCAGCTGGTACCGAAACAAGGGCAGGCCCTTGGATTTCAACTCTTTTGCAACCAAAAGGATATGGCTGCAAAAGCCCTAAAGCCTTTTTAAAAATAAGACCTTGGAAAGATAAACTGATTGAAGAAGACGAATCTAGCTTTTTAAACAAGGAGGAACAGTTTGATGATACATTTTAAATGGAAGACCCTTTTTACTGCTGTCTGTCTGGCAGGCCTTACCGCTGGAATAGGGGCATGTTCTAAAAGTCCACCTCCATCCCAACCACCTGTTGTAATTAATATGAACAGTGGTGCTGCAACGGCATCTACCGCTAATCAGACAAAACCCGATATTGCACAACAGAAACAAAACGCTGCACCAACTCTACAGACCTCTGTAACTCCCTCTGTTTCAACTGTTGTCCCAACATATCAGCAGCAAAGCCAGTTTGTTCAGGAGCCTTCTCCTTCAGCAGTCTTTCAAACGTCAAATCTCCAACCTGTAAAACTGGACGAGGCATCATTCCTGAACATGCAAATACACGAAATCGCATTGCAACTGCTCAAAAATTTTAGGGATGGAGCAGGTCCAAACGGCCCGGTTGCAGTTGCAACTTTCGTAGACCTGAACAACCTCTACAGGACGTCACCTTTTGGCAGATATATTGCAGAACAGCTAATGGGTGAACTTCAAAGGGCAGGATTCAATGTGGTGGAAATAAGAAAGACAGATTCAATAATGGTAAAACCGCGATACGGTGAATATGCACTTTCAAGGGATATTCAGGAACTTGCCAGACAATCATCGGCAAGGTACATCCTGGCTGGCACCTATGTAACTAAAGGGAGATACATACTGATAAATGCAAGGCTGGTCTCTAATGAAAACAACCTGGTGGCCTCTTCAGGTCTTAAAATACTCAGAAAGGACCCCTTTCTCGAAAGAATGTTATGGCCATCTGCCTCTCCAGAAACAGTTCCTGTAGTCAGAGTGCCGGTTAAGGAGTTGGGCTCGCTTTCCGAAATGAAGATACTGTCAGGATCTTGACATAAGATGTAATAAAATGTCTAGCACCATGTCCAATATTTTGACTAAAAAGGCCATTTTCTTCTTCCTCCTCCTTTCTCTAACAGGGGCTGGCTGCAGTTATACCTCCCCGAATAAACAAAAAAGCAGCCAGCCTCCTGCTCCTTCAAGACTAGCTGAGACTAGGGCCAAAAATATGGCTTTGGTTTCCAACAGTCTGTTTCAAGTAGCACAGGCAATAGCTATTCAACTTAAGAACAACATAAAAGGAGGACAGATTGGTGACTGGCCCTGTATTGTGGCCACATTTGTTGACATAGACAACCTGGAACATTCTAGCCGTTTTGGAAGAGTCCTTGCAGAAGCCGTTGGTACTGAAATGTTTAGATACGGTGCAGACATCAAAGACGTCAGGCCAGCCAGGGCCTTATATTTTCAGCCAGGCACGGGAGAGCTGATTCTAAGTCGAGATGCCAAAAGGCTTGCAGCCAGTGTCAGTGCCAGGGCAGTCGTAACTGGTACATATACGGAGGGGGCCACATCTGTCATTGTAAACATAAGGCTTATTGATCTTTACAATGGCAAGGTGATCTCAGTGGCTGGAGAGGAAATCGCAAAAACAAGATCCATAGAGGTCCTTCTGGGAAAAACCAGTTCCCAAGAAGAATCTGAACCAGAACCCACAACCTATGACATTCAACCTCTTTAAGATATCAATCTGTTATTTGCCTCTTATACTTTTTTTTACCGGATGTAGCAGTAACGAATATTTTTCTGTTGACCCTTCAAGGCAGACCATAAGACCAAGGCCAAGACTCAACGTCTATGTAATGCCAAAAGCACCCGTGGATCTTGCCAAAAAAAAGGTGTTAATGATCCCTGCCTTTATGGCAGGTAACCAGGAAGAAATCTGGGGAAACTCTGTAACCAGTCTGGTCCGTTCCATTTTGCTTCAGGAAAACGTCTTTGGTACCCTTGCATTAAATCCAAACAATCATCAAGACAGACACGACATGCTAAGAATTGCAAGGGAAAAGGGGTTTGACTACCTGCTTGAAATCACCTTACCAGGCATCATAGAACCAGCTGGGGATTCACCAGGCTGGGTTGGCCTGAACCTGCACATAATTAGCACAAAAAAAGGATACAGTATCTGGCAGATATACGGAGAAAGCCAACTGCTTCCACAGCCAACTTTCCACGGTTTTTTCAAGAAAAAAGAGTACGTACCAGCACCCACTGTAGGCCAAGGCATAGAGGCCATAACCAGAACTGCCGCCAATATTATCAAAGCTCACCCTGCTCAAATAGTAAACAGGGCAATGTAACTCTGCATCTAACCGCCAAAACCTTATATTATTGCCTTATAGCAGACAATATCTCCCGATCGGTAACATCATCAGCAACAACTGTATCTCCTATTCCCTTGGCGAGTATAAAATTCACCTTTCCGTCCTTGACCTTCTTGTCCCTCTTCAGATTTTTAAGAATTTCTTCTTCAGTAATCGGCTCAGGAATATCCACGGGAAGATCAAATTTTTCAAGCACCTTGATCAACCTTTCAAGTTCCTGTCTTCCTAGAAGGCCTCTGGCAACTGAAATCCTCGACACCGCCACCATCCCTATTGCCACTGCCTCGCCATGGGCAATTGTATAATCAGAAGCAGCCTCTATGGCATGACCTATGGTATGACCAAAGTTCAGTATTCTCCTATACCCCCCTTCTCTTTCATCCTTTGAGACTACCTCAGCCTTTATCTGACATGACCTCTTTACCAGGTAGGCAGTTGTATAAGGCTCCAAGTTCACCACATCCCACCACTGCTCTTCCAATTTCTGAAAGAGTTCAGCGTCTTTTATCATGCCGTACTTTACAATCTCTGCAATTCCATTTCTGATCTCGCGTGCAGGCAAGGTGCAGAGAACACCTATGTCAGCCAGCACCAGCCTGGGTTGTGCAAAAGTGCCAAGAAGATTTTTCCCTTCTGGCAGATCCACGCCTGTCTTACCTCCAACTGAGCTGTCAACCTGGGCAAGAAGTGTGGTGGGAAGCTGGATAAAGTCCACCCCTCTCATGTAAATGGAGGCAAGAAAACCACATATATCTCCTGTCACACCGCCTCCAAGACCAACCAGCAGACTGGAACGGTCTGCCCCCAACCGTACAAGAGACCTTGCTAGCCCCACCAGTGTTTCCATGTTTTTTGACTGCTCTCCTGCTGGAAAAGACAGGAGCTTAGCCCCTGGATAACCACCCTGCTGAAGGATGGTCACAAGGTCGTGGCCTACGTAGTCTTCCACGTTGGAATCGGCTATGATAAACGGCCCTGTAAAAGGCTCGAGACCTTTAAGATACTTTACTTTATCAAGCAGTAGTCCAGGACCAATTAGAATATCATAACTTCGATCCCCAAGGGGAACCTTTACCTCTTCCCAAACATGTCTTATTTCGGATTCCAAGATCTTTTTACACTTTCCAAAACCTGCTGTCTGCGACATGACGTAATTAGAATCCTTTTTTCAATTTCTTTTCTAGAGCATAGACAATAGTTTGGCCCTAATCTGCTGGGCTGGTGCTGCTCCAACCATGGTATCAGACAGATTGCCATTTTTAAAGAACAGCAGGGTTGGAATACTCCTGATCTGGTATCGTTGTGCCACTACAGGATTCTCATCCACGTTGAGCTTTCCAATAAGGGCCCTTGAACCAAACTCGCCAGCAAGCTCCTCTATAACAGGGCCGATCATCTTGCATGGCCCACACCAAGGAGCCCAACAATCCACAAGTGCCACATTTGCAGAACCCACTAAACTGTCAAAGTTGGCGTCTGTAAGCACCACTGGAGAGGCGTTATTCGCAGAAACGGATAAAGGAGTCTTGCATCTGCCGCATCTTGGCCCCATAGAAAGTTTATGAATCGGCACCCTGTTTTTGACTCCACACGAAGGACAGTTAATGATTGTAGTATCAGACATTATGATAATTCCTCCTTTTTCAGACTTCAGACCAAAAGATAGGTCTAAAAAATGACAAGGCAACCATAACTTGACTAATAAAAATTCCTTTTCTTCTACATCTTGCTGCATAAGATATGGGACCTGACGCAAAATCTATAAAAAAGCAGGTATCTTGCGCCAATTAAAAATAACGGCAAATATAGAGCTGTGGCTGAACTTGCAGGAATCGGTTAAAAAAGTTAAGCTTCTATCTGGTATGAGTAAAAACAACGGAACAGAATCTGAAGCCCCATCAAATGTGTCAATTGCCAAACACATCAGGCGGCTTTCAAACAAGGAGCGGCTCAAACACTTCCTGTCTCTCTTCAAGAGAGAAGACGCTGTACTTATTGTCATCGTTGCTGATCCAGACTCTATGGCCTCGGCCTTTGCAGTAAAAAGGCTGTTAAGTAGGCGTGTGAACGAAATCACCATTGTCCATCCTAACCAAATAAAACGGCTAAACAATATAGCCATGCGTGACATTTTGAAGATTCCCTTACAACCATTGAGAGGAATCAAAAGAGATGAATATACCAAATTTGTTCTTCTGGATTCGCAGCCACCACATCGTCCAGAATTTGCCAATATTAAATTTGACGCTGTCATAGACCATCATCCTCTCACTGAAGGCTGGACAGCACCCTTTATCGATGTGAGGGATGAATATGGTGCCAACTGCACCATGCTGGCAGAATACCTTAAATCCGCCAGGATAAAACCCTCTGCAGCCCTTGCCACTGCCATGTTTTATGGCATAAAGGTAGACACCCATAACTTTACCCAAAAGGCAACTCCTGCAGATATTCTATGTTTTCAACACCTCTTTAAGCGCATAAATAAATATTGGCTGAATAAAATAGAACGTTCTGACATAAGAAAGGCTGAGCTTAAGTATTTCAAGGCAGCTTTTTCCAATCTCAAGGTAAGAAAAAACAGGATCTATGTACATATAGGACGTATCACAAATCCTGATATACTTGTGGTTGTGGCAGACTTTCTCACCCATGTCCATGATATAGGATGGGTGATAGTTTCAGGGCTTGCTGGAGAAAAACTGGTGGTAATCTTCAGATGCGATGGTTACAAAAAGAATGCAGGCAAACTTGCAGAGAGGGTCTTTGGCCAGTTTGGACCTGCTGGTGGCCATAAGGAAAGTGCTAGGGCAGAAGTGCCTATCAAGAACCTGCCCCAAAAGTTTGCCTTCAATTTTGACACCACCATGCTAATCCAGCTCTTTATGAAACATCTCGACTAAAGTGGAGACTTTAGATTATGGCAAGGACATTGGCCATGATTCTGGCTGGTGGAAGGGTTGACGAACTGGGTATTCTCACCTACCTGCGTCCAAAATCCACTGTACCTTTTGGCAGCCTTTATAGATTCATCGACTTTCCCCTTAGTAACCTCATGTGTTCCGGTATTCAAAGGGTGGGCATCCTCAGCCAATACAGATCGAGCTCCCTTGTGGAACATATTGGCACCGGAGCTTCCTGGGATATGGTAGGTCGGCATAGAGGCATCACCATCCTGCCTCCATTTAAGGCCTTGCAGGCATCAGACTGGTATAAAGGCACAGCCGATGCGGTCTATCAAAACCTTGACTTTATCTCATACTATCTGCCAGACTATGTACTGATCTTGTCTGGAGATCATGTATACAACATGGACTACAATGAACTCATCCATTTTCATGAAGACATGGAAGCGGATGTCACCGCTGCCTTTGTCAATGTTCCCATCCATGGATGTTCTCGCTTTGGTCTTGGACAGATTGCCCATGACGATCCAAGAGGTGGAAGACTCATTGAATATGCAGAAAAACCCAAAAAACCTATTTCAACATGGGCATCAATGACCATTTATCTTTTTAACTACAAGGTCCTTTTAGAAGTACTAGAGGAAAATGCATCAAAGGATTCTCACGAGTTTGGCAAAGACATAATACCGGCCCTTGTGTCCTCGTATCGTATCTACGGTTACAAATTTAAGGGATACTGGGCCTATTGCCGCACTGTTGATGAATACTGGAAGGCAAACATGGATCTTCTTGGCAATCATCCAAGAATAGACCTTAACAAATGGTGCCTTCGCACAAATCTGGATCATGAAGCCATAAGGGACAGAGGGCCGGCAATTTTTGGTACAAATCCCCAGACTCAAGGAACCATATCAGACAGCCGACTGTATCACGGGGTGAGGATAGAAGGTCATGTGGAAAGGTCTGTTTTATTTCCTGGTGTACAGGTTGGAGAAGGAGCCGTTGTTAAAGATTCCATTCTCTTTTTTGATACCCAGGTTGGACCGGGAGCAGAAGTCTATAGAACCATAACCGACATAGGGGTAAGCATAGGGAAGGAAGCGCACATAGGCAAGGAAAAAGGAAAAATCCTTACGGTTGGCATGCATGCCCAGATACCTCAAGGTCTAACCATAGACGAAGGTTCCAGCATCCACCCAAAGACCATAGCCCTTAATTTCACTCAAAACAGCTATCCTGCAGATTCTGTCATTGGCCGATAGGACATTTGATGCAGTTTCTTCCTGCACTTTTGGCCATATAAAGCATCTCATCCGCCTCTTCAAAGACATCTTTAGCATCTGTTTCAGAATCACCCATAGAAAGGCCAAAGGATGCACTCAATCTTATCTTGATCTTGCTGCCCATGGCTACGAAAAGGACACTTGCAAGTCTTTTTCTCAAGTCCTCAAGAACTTTTTTCACAAAATCCAGATCATATTCCGGGACAATTACGGTGAATTCGTCTCCACCGTACCTGTAAACCGAACCCAAACTCCTAAAATGCTCCTTTAGCAAAGCTGCAAACTGCTTGAGAACCGCATCACCTACAGGGTGCCCATGCTTGTCGTTTATCTCTTTGAAATTATCTAGATCAGCAATAACTATACAATAATTAAAAGAATCCTTTCCTTGACCTTGCATTGACAGCTGGCCCAAGTCTCTTTCCCAGGCACGTCTATTAAGAACTCCTGTTAATGGATCTTCGTGGACCTTTTGAACAAGCTCCTGAAGCATGTCCTGTTGTTTTGTTATGTTCTCTATAACCAAGGACAACTCTTGCACAAACTCGTCACTGCAGTTTTTAAATGACAAGGCAGTATCAACTACCTCATTTAACCCATGGTCGTTTAGTAATCTTAGACGGCTACTAAGAATATCAATCTGTTTCTCCATGCGACCAAGCTCCTTGCGTGCGTCCTTGTCAAAGTTTTGGAGAAAGGCCCGAGCTTGGCCTATCCTCTCACTTGCCTTTAAAATGACCGTTCTCATGGTGTAGGCCTGCCTTTCGCCATCTGCTCGCACCATGTCAAGCACGTCATTTTTACCAAGGTGAAGGGCAGCCTGTTCAAACTCCTGTTCGTAACACCTGGGCAGAGGTGGAATGTTACTTCCTACCAGATTATGAAGGCATAATCTGGCTACCTCACAGATATCTTTTAGCGTATCCTTCCACTTTTTATCATCCTGTTGAGACTTGTAGGCAAGCTGACTGTTGTTCATTCTGCAGGACCCTTTACATCCAAAATTTAGCCCCCTTCAGAAGAGCCTGCTGCCTGGCGCTGGCAAGTATCAATTTTCCTTGTTTTCCTGATAGAGAACCGACTTAAAAAAAACAGGCTATTCCAAAGAAGACCAGTATTTTTTCTGAATCCTTAAGGCCTCTTCCAGGCCTTTTATACTTACATCGGACTTTTTCAGATCATCTACAATATTTTTCTCATTTTTCCCCATTTTTCGTGAAATTGCTCTTAAAACCGCAGCTACACCTTCACTTAGGCCGGTCAGATCGTAGCCGCCTTCCAAACAAAACAGTAAACGGCCACTGCACAAGTCCGTTGCCAAATCCAAAAGTTTTGTTGCCAAAAAGGCAAAGCCGTTTATATCGACCCTCATACCACCAAGAGGATCGTCTTTATAAATGTCAAAGCCTGCTGAACATAAAATAACGTCTGGCTTGAACTGCCTTGCTATTGGATCAAGCAGTCTGTTGAACACAGAGGCAAAATGCTCGTTTCCTGCTCCTGCAGTCATGGGGCAGTTGACTGTAAAACCCTCGCCTTTTCCTTTTCCACACTCCAAGGCCGAGCCTGTGCCTGGATAGTAGGGAAACTGATGTGTGGAAAAGTAAAGGACCTTGTTGTCCTCATAAAAGCTGTGCTGGGTACCGTTTCCATGGTGGAGATCCCAGTCCACAATCAACACCTTTTTACAATCAAGCTGTTTCAGACAGTAGTGCGCACCAAGGGCGATGTTGTTAAACAGGCAAAAACCCATGGCGTGATCACGCTCGGCGTGATGACCTGGAGGCCTGATAAGGGCAAAACCATTAGAAAAGTTATCTGAAAAGATCTTGTCTAGAGCAGTAAAAACTCCTCCAACCGCATAACAGGCAGCCTCCCAAGATCTTTCGGATGTGGATGTGTCTGGATCAAGCTGATAGTGGGAAACACCAGCAGTTCGCGCTATTCGTTCGATATAAGAGGGAGCATGATTCCATGCCAGCTCTTCCCTGGTGGCCATACGAGGGCTTACAATCTTATAGAGATCTTTGATGTCGTCTCCTTCAAGACGCTGGTATATGGCCCTTAATCTCTGAGGCGACTCCGGATGGCCAAAACCTGGATCATGTTCTAAAAAAATATCATCTTTAATAACTACGGAAGGCATCTCTTGCATCGACAGTATCCTTTCATAAAGGCATCTTCCCTTTTTTGGAAGATAACCCGATTTTTTCTGGCCGTACTCTTGCCAAGAGGGCACCAGGGTCTGTGAAACCTCAGTGACCTTCTGTTACCAATGTAATATGGCTCCCGGGTGGTGAACTCCACACCCCAGATTCCCCTCTTGAACATTATGGCGCTCCTTTGGGCTGCCAAAAGACGCTTTGCATATTTATCCGGCCTTGAAAAGAAACAGACATGGGCAAGTCCATTTCTTACAAGAAGTTCACTAACCAGTTTTCCGTTCAGCAAAAAGACATGGGCCAGAACCCTACCAAACCTGTCATATGGCCTGTTTTTTGATACTAGCAAATCTACTGTCTTGCCCTCTACGAGGCTCCTGTTAAACCTGGCGGCAACCCTTCCAAGTGGTTCACCCTTGCTGCCATCATGGGGTATCTCAGGGGCGTTTATCTCCAGGTACCTGACCTTTCTGCCATCACGCAATATAATGGTATCTCCATCAATAACCCGTTTGCAAAAGACCCGCTCCCTGCTAGCGCTGCCAGGATTTGAACAGCCAAGGACGAGTGCTCCCAACAGGAACCACAGCAACAAGCCACGTAAAAATTTCACACCGTATCCAATCATCTCGTGTTACAAAAGAACCTCCTTGCCTGTGATCCGCCTGTAAGCCTCGAGATAACGCTGCCTTGTCTTTTTAATGATATCGTCTGGCAGTTTTGGAGCTGGTGGTCTTTTATCCCAGCCAATAGACTCTAGATAGTCTCTTACAAACTGCTTATCAAAGCTTGGCTGAGAGCGACCAGGCTCATAGGAATCAAGAGGCCAAAACCTGGAGGAGTCTGGCGTCAACACCTCATCAATAAGACAAAGGGTTGAATCAATAAAACCAAACTCGAACTTTGTATCTGCTATAATTATTCCCTTTGACAGGGCGTATTCAGCCGCATCTTTATAAATAGCCAGGCTTAAATCCCGTACCTTTTCTGCCGTTTCCCTGCCAACTATCTGGCATGCCCTTTCAAAGTCGATATTCTCGTCGTGTTCCCCAATCTCGGCCTTTGTGGAGGGTGTAAATATAGGCTCTGGCAACCTTTCAGACTCCTTTAGGCCTTCAGGCAGCTTGATACCGCACACTGCGCCTGTACGCTGATATTCCTTCCAGCCTGAACCTGTAATGTAACCTCTAACTATGCACTCTATGGCAAGTGGCTTGGCATCTTTGACGATAACACTTCTTCCCCGCAAGATATCCTTGTAAGGAGCAAGCTTGCCTGGGAACTTGTCTACATCCCACTCTATGAGATGATTAGGCACCATATCCTTTAGTCTATCAAACCAGAAAAGGGAAATCTGATTCAGTACCTTGCCCTTATCTGGCACAGGTTCATTGAATACCACATCAAATGCAGAAATCCTGTCTGTTGCCACCATAAGTATATTGTCTTCACATCTGTAAAGATCACGAACCTTTCCACGATGAATAAGCTCAAGTTCCCTAATATCTGTTTTATAAACTGCCTCCATGTTTAGCCTCCTCTCTTAGTTTACAGGAATCATCAAAAACATGTACGACAGGCCTGTAAAAAGAACAAGAACAGACACTGTTGCCGCTCTCCACAAGGACACCATGCCTTCAAACTCATCCATAGCAAGCCGATACAAGACATAATTACAGGCGGCCACAGAACTTGCCAGTATAAATATGTTCATAATAGGAAATGTCATTGATGGCACCTCAAAGGTGACTTTCATAAGGGACTCTATGGAAAACTGTCTTCCAACAGTAGGGAAAAAATCCGGAGCATATCTCACAGCATAGTCAAGCCTGTAGGCCAGCTCCCCGGCAAAGGCCATTGGCACGAGAATTGGTACCATGGGAGAAAATTTTCCAAAAAGCTCATCCTCTGTAATGCCAAAAGCCTTAGCGCCAAGGCGGATGATAAAAAATATGTAGAAAAACCCCAAAACCAGCATACCAGAATAGATCATCATGGTCTCGAAGCTGCCAAGCTGTTTCAGCCAGGGGAAGACGAAAGGACTATCTTCAAAGAACCTCACCAACTGCGACCCCATCAGGAAAGGTATTATGTAGGAACAGGTTATAAACCTGCCCTTATTCAGAATCAGCTCCTTAAAGGGACTTCTGAGATTTAGCTTTGGAGAATCCTTGTCACATAAGGCAAGACAGTGGCCACAAATGAGACAGTCCAAGTTGTTTCTTACATTAAAGGCACCCAGATAGACAGGACAACCTGTGCGATCACCGACTCCCCTCTTACATGCAAAGGTCTTACATGTCTTGCACTTTTCAAAATCTGGACGAAATTCCAAAATAGCCAAGGTGGAACCAACTCCTATAAGCCTTCCCATGGGGCACAAATAACGACACCAGGCCTGCTTGGGGAATAGCATTGCCGTTATGGTGGCCCCTGCCAGAATAGCAAGGATCAGAAGTGCCGTACCCCTTGGAGACTCCTTGATGCCTGTTGATTCTTCAATCCAGAGTATCAGGCCTAAAAGGATTACCGACAGATAGGGAGAATTCTTCTGTATGAAACGTGGTATCCTCATATTGAGACTCAGGCCAAGGGACTGGGCAAGCCGGCCTGCACCAGGAAAAGGGCAGAAACCGCACCACATCCTGCCAACAAAGAACCAGGTCAATACTATTGTTGGCCACCAAATCCCCCATGACAGATAGAGCGTGCAGTTGCGATTCGGCTCTTGTGGACCAAAAAGACCAGCCAGTATGATAAAGGCAAAGATCAGATCTCCTATGGTGCGAAGAAAGGCATGAAGTTTTCTACGTTCAAAAAAGTGCCTCAGCCCCGGAAAGACCTGAAACAGATCAATGGTGTCATCAGGTGTCCTGTCAAAGACTATATTTAGGGCTCTTCTTATGGACAAATTCCTTCCTGCTACCTGGTGGCCTCTTTTAGGGTGTGAACAAAATCTCCTATCTTCTCTATTGCCGCATCAAGACCGTCTGACTGATAGATTTTATAAAGCATGTTTACTATGGCACTGCCCACAATTATTCCGTCTGCTACATCTTTAAGGCCGCTTATCTGCTCCGGCCTGGAAATTCCAAAACCCACTGCAACAGGCCTGGAAGAAAACTCCTTGACCTTTTTTAAACCCTCTGCAAGCTGTGGGGGAAGCTCGGTTCTGGCACCTGTAATGCCAAGTACAGATACATAGTAAATAAAACCCGTGGAGGCCCTTACTATCTTTCTTATTC
>JAMOVK010000137.1 GCA_027067775.1 Deltaproteobacteria bacterium | reverse complement strand
TAGGGGATAACCTTGGACAGGCCTACACACTCCAGGCTATGGGCGATGTATGGCAGTTTCAGAAAAAACTTGATCAAGCTATGGAGGCTTATGAAAACGCTCTCTTTCTCTTTAAAAACGTAGGCTCTAACCTTGGACAGGCCTACACACTCCAGGCTATGGGCGATGTATGGCAGTTTCAGAAAAAACTTGATCAAGCTATGGAGGCTTATGAAAACGCTCTCTTTCTCTTTAAAAACGTAGGCTCTAACCTTGGACAGGCAAACACACTAGCGGCCCTAGGACGTCTGGCTCTTCTTAAAGGAGAAGAGGAAAAAGCAAAGACTCTTTTAGATCAAGCAGTGGATTTACATACGGCCATCAATGACTTTTATAGTGTAGCCACAGACTATTATAATTTTGCCCTTGTACTTACCAACAAAGGTAAAAAGACACCTGCTAGGTCATATTTTCTTAGAGCAGCTGAACTTTATGATAAGATTGGCTTAGAAAATTACGCCCAAGATGCCCGTCAAAAAGCAAAAGAAATGGGTATGTGATATTTCTGGCAATACTTTTTAAGACACAATCAGTTATAGTGAGGCGGCGCAGCAGCCGTGACAATCCCCAACTCCTCTGCTCTTTTATAAGAGATTGCCACGGCCTTTGGCCTCGCAATGACAGCGATAACTGAGTCATCTCTTTTGCGCTTTTGGTAATACACCACCATTAACATCACCCGATATAAGCTGCCACATAAGCATTCCATGCTCTTCCCTGTAAATGTCGCTGTGTGCCCCACCTCCTGAAAGATAGGCATTCTGGTATATGAGTTCATCTGCATTAATATAAACTATGTGTCTAAGTTCAGAAAAATTTACACTATTTCCAGACTGATCTTTAATATATCCATGCTTGTCCGCCTTAATACAGCTCAACAACTCAGAACCGCCGCTACTACAGTATTTTTTATAACTTTTATCATTACCTGCATAAGGCCCAAGGAGCATGGCGTCCATTGCTGTATCATACTTGGAGGATGTCAGAAATAGTCTTGAGACAGCGGGGCAATACTTATGAAAATGTATGCTCCGATCGTGCTTGCCAAACAAACGTCTTATAAAGAATGCACCCTGTAGATTAATCAATGTATAATTGGACATCTCCTTGATATCTATCTGTTCTCCTGGAGCTCTGTAAATTACAGGTCCTACACAGGCTGCAACACTTGATGCCCTGGCACCAAAACTATGCCCTATTATGACCACTGGAATCTTTTTCCCATTATCCACACCATTTAGCGCTCTGGGTAACGTATCGTGCAGTAAAACTCCCAACCATGTCAACCCCAACTCATCGGCATCATAGGCCTTTACTGGAAAACTCAGGGCCCTGTATAACGGACCCAGCCAGGCACTCTGCCACTGGCTGGGCCAGGTAACCCCTATCACAAGGGGATTAAAGGGTTTACCTTGACTATCAGCAGCCTTCTTTATGTTTTTTATTATGGTGTTAAAGTTTCTCACAGCCTCTTCCTGCACAGTATTCCACCCCATGGTTATAACGATTATATGAGTGTAACTGCCGGTACGAAGCCGTTTTTCTATGGATTTTCTTAGTGTTTCAAGGGCATCCCAGCTCTTTTTATATGCGTGCTTGGGTGAAATGGGAACAGGGTGGCCTATCTCCTTACAGGTCTCCACAAGCTGTTTGGTTTCATTATCATCTGGCTGGAAATATGCGTTATACAGAAGACAGTTTCCAATGCCGAAGGGAGCGTTTACATCCTTTACGATGTGTGAAATGAAAAGGATTTTTTGATCTACTACCTCTTTGTATGCAGCTTTTTGGTTCAGGCCGTCTTTCTCTTTATCACATACCAATATATCTTCACTACTAGGAGCTATCCTGTTTACAGGGCTTTTTTCTATTCCAACAATATAGCCTTGGAAATTCAAGCTGATAGCACCTGGATAATATAGAACAGAATGAAAGAGCATGGTGGTTTCGCCACCAGTATCAAGTGCTGTCTCTGGAGCCTGAAGGGCCCTTTTGGGCATCTGAGCGCATCCACAAATCAAAATTGCCATAAAAAACGATAAGATAAGTTTTTTATTCATCATGCTCCCCTCTTTTTTAAAAAGTGTTCCCTGATCTGATTCCTAAAAGAAACAAAAACTCAACAGTCTTTGCGCTTCATGACCAATTTAGCGTGTCTAGACAAGTATCTATCATTATCAAGTTCAATGTAAAAAAGTCTTGGCTCCTTTAACGAAAGCCTCTTTTGTAGCAACTGAAACTCCTTGATACTTCTTGGAATATCATAATTCTCCAGAATAGTTATAAAATCTCTTCTGCCGTCCTGTTTGAAACACTTGATATTCTTCTCAAGCCATTTGTGAAGCTTCAGGAGAGTACAGATAAGGGTATCTGTAAAATTGGCCCTTTTGGCATCTTTTGCCATTTCGGCTATATCTTTTCTGAAGGCCTTCCAGGAGAAAAAATCTACCCGTTCACAGTCCCAAAGGGCATGGAAGATATCATCCCACGGATGCTGCATTTCTGACTTGGAAGACTTCACACCAGACATCTTCTTCAGTTTCTCTACCAAGGCCCTGCAAAGGGCATCCACACCACTCCAAGGGTCTTGGCCTTGGAGCACCTCTATTTTTCTAGCATCATCCATGACGTAATAGGCAATATGCCTGCCAAGTGCCCTATACATCTCAAACTGCTCTTCTGAAAAAAATTGGTTCGCAGTGGTCTCATGAGGAAAGTCTGGGGATTTCTTTTTGTAATTCAATATAGGGGTAAGTTCATGGCCAATAAGACTACTTTTCATCACCAGAAGCCAGCTTGCCTGCCAGGGCCTGTCTGGATACAAGATACGCCCAATCATATAGTGGGTCTTAACCAGCCCTTGGTCATTCTTTTTGAAAAGATCATAACCCAAGGTCATATCCGCTTTTATTCCCTCATCCACAAATATGGTTCTAAGGGAATTGTTCAGGGAATTAAAAAGAAAGTCTTTGTCACACTCTGCATCTGATGCAATTACCAATTTTACCCTTCTTTTTAAAAGTGGCACTATGCCTAGATTATCTCCGCTGTGACCGCCATCACTAATATAAATCTCTTTGTTGTCTCCAACTGCCCCTGTCAACTCCCTGAGTAATGGCACCATCCAATATCGTATTTTATCTTTATCATGTATGGTGCCATCAAAGCTTGGACATGTTTCATTTTTGTCATCCTTTTTTAAAAGCTCCTTTGCTAGACACCTGGGATTTCTCAACCACAACCCCAGCCTTACACCCAAAATGGTGCATGCAAATGATCTTATTCTAGTAGTCATCATGCCCATGATTGGAGCCACTGCCGCACCGCTGGTGGTGATGGCCCTTGCAAGGGTGAGACCTGGATAGGCCCTATCAGTTTTGATATAGCCAGTCCGATCTGAACCTGTAAAAAGTCTTGAAAAGATAAATGGCTCGGTCTTACGCCTCAGCCCTTTAAGATCATGAGAGGCTGTGAGATTGAGGGTCGCATTTATTATGTGATACGGACCCATTGCTGCCACTGAATCTGCATCTGACTCTGAAGAGTGTGAACAGGCGTTAATACCGTGAAGTTTTGTCATTTTCATTTGAATAAGATTTCTAACTATACAGGCAGCCTCATCCTCATTACTTTTCCAGGTATCCTCGCCTTTATTATCCATTACAGCAGTCATCAAAAAAGCCTCTGACAGACAGTCCCGGTAAAAATAATGGTTGGATATCCTGTTAAAGTTGAAAATTGGCATACCCCAAAATAGTAGCGCACCCACCCCCAAAACGCTGAAAAACCTTGCAAAATGCATCTCATGAAAAAGAGGCCACTGAAGCCATAAACCCTCCCAGACGTACCAGTCTGCAAAACGGCCAATAACCAGCACAAAAAGCAGGACAAACAGAAAAACTGCGAGGTTTAAGGCGGTATCTTTAAAGCTTGCCAGGTATCTTGCAAGCATGGTCTGCGGCTCTGTGACCTTAGTATCCATATCAAGTAAAAACTTTATGCCTATCCCAACAATTATCTGCAAAAGTGGCATCACCATGCCGGAAACGCTTTTTATCAAAAAGGGAAGCAGTGCCAAAAAGAGGGAATACAGAAAAAGCATAAAGAAGATACCAGCCCTCAAATATAATAGGGAGCGTCTTCTGCTGGTGGAGAAATCATCACTACTGTCCTTGGAAACCACTCCATAATGAAAAAAAATAAGCCAGATATCCAGAAAGATGGTAAAGGCTGGGGCAACCATAAAGGCTGCATACTGATATTTAAAACACATTGCCAATGGCAACACCATCAGTAACAAAAGTAGCATATTTATAGATAGAACTATCTTTAACCTACGCGGTATGAATTGAAGTTCTAGTTTTTCACTTTTGACAATGGGCCGGCTTCCCCAAAAAACAGTTATTAAAAAGAATAAAAGAGGAATCAGTAAAAACCATATAAATCTGTCAATGTTTATCCAAGAACAAAATGAACCGAATAACTCTCCCATTTCCTGAAGAATATGGGTGTAATTGTTGCTACTCAACGATAGAGAAACATGGGCCAAAGAAAAGTACCAGCTTATAAGGCCCATGTAGAGAGTAGTAGTTAAGATTATAAAGCCGGTGAACCATAAAAAAGGGCCAAGAAAATTAAGCCCCAGGGCCCCTGCCGACTTAAACATAGTCATAAAGTTGGAACCACCTGGCAAGAGATAGTTTGAACGGTTCCTGAGGTGTCTCATTTCATCCTTGGCGGAAAAATGGCTGGCCCACAGGGAAGGCTGTTCATTTTCCCCATGGAAAGGCTTTGCATCCTGTTCATTCTCACAGTACGCCCTTTTTCTTTTGGAATCCCTGAGTGGAAAATTCTGCCATGTTGTTGAAAAAAGAGGCTTGTCACACATCTTGAACCTGAAAACCTCTTCACCTTGCAATTCTTTCCTCTCTCTAGGGTCCTTTATTGATAGAAGGGCAGACAGACACCCTCCAATATAGCCACCGCCCGAAACTGTGCTCAAAATATCCACCAATCGTAAAACCCCCTGACGGGAAAGACCTTGCAAGATACCAAGGTTAAACAAAGCCGATCTTATGCCTCCACCAGATAGGCTTAGACCAACAGCCGTATAAAATGGATCGGCTACATCACCCTTGGCCTCTGCTGCCTTTTTGTTTCCTACTTTGCACTCTCTAATCCTTTTGCGCCTTCTTCTAAGTACCTCTAGTTCCTCCTCCCAAACATCTTCTAGGGACGTAAGAAAAATTCTTTTGTCATGTCCTTGACTGTTTTTATCCATTTTATCCATTGCTGCTCCCTTTCAAAAAATTTCAACAAAACCTCACTGGATCCAATGGGAGAAAACATCTCTAAACTTATTCATGACAATCAACAAAATATTTTACCAACACACAAATAAATTTTAGTACAAATATTATTTTTGTAAACTTTTATCCAGGGCATTGTTGCGACTTGCGATACTTGAGTGGCACAACTTGCCGCCTTATGGGCAACAATTTCCATTTGCCACCGCAAACCTCCTCAAGACCTTGCCAAAGAGAGCCGATTGCCACCTCATTTAAGGGTAACGAAGTTGTTTTTTGCAGGAACGCTATTTGCAGAAACCAAAATGCAATGCAAAA
>JAMOVK010000136.1 GCA_027067775.1 Deltaproteobacteria bacterium | reverse complement strand
CATTCCTAGAAAGACCTGCCCAAGTTTGAGTTTTTTTATTGCATAGCCTGTAGTCGCTGGCTGAATAAGTTTGATGATTTTCACAATATTTTGATTGTATTGGGAGCCAGACCGCCCCATTTTCAGCACCGCCTCTTCAGGACTGAGCCCAAGAAATACATGGTGGTCAAAATCTATTGCCGCCTTCAGCATTTGCCCGCCAAGAAAGACCAGCTTTTCTGAACTAGATCGCGGCTTATCAGGGTATTGACAAAAGGGTAATCTTTGCAGTCCTATCATGCGGGCTATGTTCTCAAGTCTTGGTATGTTGGCCAGCAGTCTTGCGCCAGCCTCAGGATGAGAGTCATAAATGGTCTGTTCCTGGGCGTTTAATGGCATTCCATTGTAAACCTTTTCAAGAATATCATTTGGTACGGTTACGCATCCGATCTGAGATAAAAATCCTGCTATAGAAAACTGCCAAAGTGATGGAAGCTTCAGGTATCTTGCCATCTGTGTGACAAATAGCTTGATCCTTGATGAACAACTAAAGGTCGCCGGATTAACCTGACTTAATATTTCTGTTACCACCTTTATGCTTCCCTTAAGGGTTTTGTCCAGCAGTTCCTTTTCGGCAATAATGAGATGATATTGTTCTACTGCAGCCTTTACAGAGGCAAGAAGCAGATCTGTAGGACAGGGTTTGTTTAAAAAGCGAAATATATTTCCTTCATTTACAGCCTGGATAGCAGTTTCTTGATCTGCATTCCCGGTTAGCATCATACGTACGGTCTCAGGAACCTTTTTCTTGATTTGGCGCAAAAGTTGAATCCCGTCCATTTCTGGCATCCGCATATCAGATACCACTACCGAGTAATTTTTGTTGCCGATCATTTCCAGCGCTTCATATCCGCTTTCGGCTGTATCAATACTGAAAGACGATTTTCTAAGCTGACGTTTTATGGCCAGGAGAATATTTTTTTCATCGTCCACAAACAATACCCGGTCATCCATTGCCTTGCTCCTTGATCTCCCGACACATCTGTTGCCACTTGTCTATCTCCCCAGTCATTTCCTGGTTAACAAATATTTTTGGATCAAGTACTGGCATCGAGCCTATACATGTCTCTGGTTGCAGAGTATGAGAGATCATATCAGCACAGGCTACTGTAGCGGCTATGGTAAAGTGCTTCCCCGGATACTGATGGGACCTGTGGTGAAAGGTAACTGCCTCGACCACGTCTCCGGGAATGCCCCAAATCCCGAGAAGATACCCGCCAACTTCTGCATGAGATGCCCTAAACACCCGGAATTCGGCCCTGCGGAGCTCTACCTGATCTTTCTGGGCAATCTCCATGGCCTTTTTGTAGTCTTCGTGCAAGCTGGAAGCCAGAACCAGCTTGCCAATATCATGCAAAAGGCCCGAAACAAAGGCGTTTTCCACATCTGTTTTGTCCTCACTGACGGAGTTCATTATTGCCCTGCTGAAAATGGCGGTTTCAAAACTGTGATTCCACAGGTAAGTGAGAAAGTCTGGATCCGTCTCTTCATTTTCAAACCCCGAAAAGACCTTCAAGGCCAGCACCAAAGACTTGACTGTCTCTATTCCCAACAAATGGACTGCCTTGGCGGGACTTTTCACATCATTGAAGTAACCGAAAAAAGCAGAGTTGACCAACTGCAGCAACTTAGAACTCATTGCAATATCCTTTTCCACAACTGCAGCCAGATCCTCAACACTGCTACCAGGATCGTCAAGTATCTGCTGTATCTTTATGTATATATCTGGAAGACTAGGAAGATGGTCTATCCCAGACACTGTGCTTTTGAGAAAAGGATGGGTCATGAGTTCATGAAGAAGACACGCCCTTTTTAAAATGGTTTTTAGTTTTTCATGCTCACAGGGCTTCATAAGAAACTGATGGGCAACATGAATGGCACGTTTGGTAGCGCTGTCATCAGCCTGACCAGTAAGGATAATCCTGATAGTGCTTGGATAGCGTTCCTTCACCTTTAAAAGCAACTGGGCGCCGTCCATGCCGGGCATACGCATGTCGCAAACTACCACATCAAAGGGTTGCCTTGACATAGCCTCCAGGGCCTCATGGCCACCAGTGGCAAAATCCATCTCTACAATCTTTCGCATGGAACGGAGTGCCCTTCTAAGACCGTCAAGCACCAGCTTTTCATCATCAACAAAGAGGATTCTCTTTTTACCCATGATCCTGCCTTGCCTTTTCAAACCGTTTCTTCTGCCAAGGGAATAGTTATTGTAAATGTTGTTCCTTTACCCTCGATGGATTCCACGGATATGTCTCCACCGTGTTTTTTCACAATTACATCCCGCGAGATAGCAAGCCCCTGGCCTGTGCCTTTCCCCACGGACTTTGTCGTAAAAAAGGGCTCAAATATCTTTTGTCTTATGTCTTTGGGAATTCCAGTCCCTGTATCCTGTATGGTAATCCGAACACTACCGTCTTCTTTTGCCGTCTTTATGGTAATCTGTCCTTTTTCTCCCTCCGGGTTTTCCCCAAGCTTTGCCGAAATGGCCTGGGAGGCATTTACAAGCATATTGAGCAGAACCTGACCAAGCTCATCTCGTAAGCAAGGAACCAGGGGAAGATCCTCTTGCAGTTGTAATCTTACTTCTGAACAATATTTCCACTCGTTTTTGGAAATAGTAACTGCAGTCTCTATAATCTTGTTGATTTCCGTAGGGGTTTTTTCTTTATTACCTGGATGAGAAAACTCCTTCATGGCACGCACTATCTTGGTAATACGGCTTACTCCCTCCTTGGCCTGCTTCAGGGCACTTGGTACCTCGCTATCCAGATACTGCCAGTCGATTTCTTCTAAAAGCCTTTGAACTTCTTCCTCGTTTAAAACTTGCTGGTTGGGACTGTTTTCAGCACCCTTGCAAACAGCATCCACAAAGGTGGTTATGTCTTCAAATGCCTCCAGGAAAAAATCCAGATTGGAACCAACATACTGAATCGGGGTGTTAATCTCATGGGCGATACCTGCTGCTAATTGGCCTACTGCTTCGAGCTTGTGAGTTTGAAGAAGCTGTAGGTTCATCCTTTCCTTTTCCGCTTCAGCCTCCTTTCTGTGATTTATATTCCTGACAATGTGAACGGAACCAATGACGGTTCCATCTGGATCGCGAAAGGGTGTTGCAGTTATCTCTATATGTCCTCCAAGACGTTTTTCAAATGATTCGATTTGTACGGTTTCATCTGATTTGATCATCAATCTGTGAGGACAGTACCCAGGTGGATGATTGGAGTTATGGGCTAGTTCAAAGCATTTCCTGCCAATTACTTCGCGGGGATGCATTCCAAAGGCCTCGGCCATAGGCCTGTTAAGACGGACGATTCGGTGCTCTTGATCTATCAAAGCCACATAATCGGGAATCGAATCAATGGTATGCTCCCATTCACGTTTTGCTTGAGATATTATCTTTTCAAGTCTTTTTCTTTTTTCTATCTCGGCCTGCAATATCTCCTTCTGTTTTTTTAGATGGGCTACATTGTCTTCCACCAATCTTTTGAGCACATGTCCCGTCTCTCTGGTACGTCTTTTTTCCACAGATCTATTTAGACATGCCTCTACCGCTTCCAAAAGCTTGGCTGGTCCAATACGTTCCTTTAGCAGATAATCCCAGGCGCCAGCCCTAAAGGTAGAAATTATGGCATTGGCAGATGCCTCTTTGGATATGGCTATGATAGGAGTCAGATCCGATACCTGGGCGAGAGAACGAACAAACTCCAGATCCCCCTGGCCTGACAGCTCTACAATCACCAGATCTGGAGATAGTGAATCAAAAATGGACAGGCCTATTTGTGGATCAAAAACCTGCTTTAAGATGTGAGTAAAATTTTGCAGCCGCTGAAACAGTTTTTCTAGGCTGCTATTTTCTTTTCTAATTGCCAAGATGATGACGTCTTTCATAAAAGGGCCTCCCAAAACTGCAATCCCCTGGACTTCTTAATAAAAACGTAGGAAATTAGGAAAATTGCATACAGCCTTGGCACTGCGGTATTGATGAAAAAAGAAACGATCTTTTATATTTATCGACAAAATGTTTCCTTGAATAAAATTTTACATGAAAACTTTAGCAAGGATCCTTTAATTTTTAATTCACATTGTTTGAACGGTAAGGGTAAGCTGTCATTCTACAGCGATTATATTATCACGCACCTGGCCCTTTTAATTACACTTATGCAAGAAACATTAGATATATTTAGTTTGTATAGTCTATTGCTTATCTTTTACGGATGATTACTCATCAACTTGCTTTAGATAATATATGTTCAGGTTTAAGTATCTCTCCAGAAAATTCTTGATTTTATTTTAGAGGCGGGTTGATTTATTGTTACTCAGAAGCAGCAAGGAGAAAATGCTTTTGACTTAGCGCAAATGTAATGCTAGCATTTTAATTATTGTCGGATTTTTTGTCTTTTTTGTCTTTCGAGATTCATGGACAGATGGATTTGTCCGGCTCGCAAGGGTCCATGAGTGATTTGGTTTATGTCATGGGTAGGGAGTTGAATAAAATTTTTTCGAGCCCTGTTACCTCACGTTCGCGCCTATCATCGTATGCTGATCTGATGATCGACGGCCTGCTAAGCATAAAGGATCCGTCACGGTGTAATCATAATCTTGGCTTGGTTTCCCAGCCAATTATTTCTTTAGGCTATTTCCTTTTTCTTCATTTTCAAAATAAATACCGTTGGCTCAAACAAGGAGTGTGGTGACCATATGCTTAATCTGATACCAATGGAATAGGGGCCGTTTATAGGGTGGCATTTTGTAATAATTTTTGTCTTAATGAAATTTTTTAAATGGGAGGCAGATAATGGGTAAAAAGGGACACGAGATTGAACTGGCAGGTGGAGGAGTCAGCCGCAGAACTTTTTTGAAAGGGTGTGCCATTGCCGCCGCAACCCTGGGACTTTCTCCAGAAGTTGTACCCAGGATGGTGAAGGCGGCCATGTCTCCGAAAAGGCCGCCTGTGATCTGGCTCCATTTCCAGGAATGTACCGGTTGTTCAGAGGCGCTTTTGCGTGCAGCACGTCCTGATATCGCCACCTTGATCCTGGATCTGATATCTCTCGATTATCACGAAACCCTTATGGCAGCTGCTGGCAAACAGGCTGAAGAAAACCTCCATAATGCTGTCAACAAGAATGTTGGCAAGTTTATATGTGTGGTAGAAGGCGGTATTCCTACCAAGGATGGCGGCATCTATTGCAAGATTGGGGGCAAGACCGCCATGGAGATATTGAATGAGGTTGCCCCAAAGGCCAAGGCGATCATTGCCATCGGTACATGCGGGGCCTTTGGTGGTGTACAGGCAGCCAAACCCAACCCAACTGGTGCTGTGGGAGTGCAGGATCTCATAAAGGGCAGGCCCATCATCAACATACCTGGTTGCCCTCCAAATCCTGAAAACTTTCTTGCAACCGTGGTCCAGATTCTTACCTATGGACGTCCTCCAGAGCTGGATGAACTTGGAAGACCAAAATTCGCCTATGGAAGAAAGATCCACGATCACTGCGAAAGAAGGCCGCATTTTGATGAAGGCCGATTTGTGGAAAGGTTTGGAGACCCTGGCCACAAGAAGGGCTACTGCCTTTATAAGGTAGGTTGCAAGGGGCCTGTCACCTATTCCAACTGTTCTGTAGAGCGTTTCTGCAACATAGGGGCCTGGCCGGTAGGGGCTGGACACGGCTGCATAGGTTGTACGGAGCCAGGTTTTTGGGACACCATGACACCAATATACAAACACCTGCCAGGGATCTATATACCGGTAGGAGGCGGCATAAGGGAGCAGGCAGAGGAAATCGGCAAGGTGGCTGTGGGAGGTGCGGCAGCAGTCATAGCGGCTCATGCGGCAGTTGGAATAGGGAAAAAGATCTTTTCTTTGAGATGTTCTACAGAGAAGAAAGAGGAGAAATAGGAGGAAACAATGGCTACCAAGATCACTGTTGATCCAATTACCAGAATAGAAGGCCATTTAAGGATAGATGTGGAAGTGGATGGTGGCAGCATTACAAATGCCTGGGCCTCTCCGCAGATGTGGCGGGGAATAGAGGTAATACTTAAGGGAAGAGATCCTCGGGATGCATGGGCCTTCTGCCAGAGAATATGTGGTGTCTGCACTACAGTTCACGCAATAGCCTCTGTCAGGGCTGTGGAGAACGCCCTTGGAATCGGCATACCCATAAATGCCCAGTATATTAGAAACATTATCCTATGCGCCCATGCCATGCATGATCATATAGTACATTTTTACCAACTTTCTGCCCTGGACTGGGTAGATGTGGTTTCAGCCCTGGATGCAGATCCGGCAAAGACTGCAGAGCTTGCCCATTCTATCTCTGCCTGGCCAGATAACGGTAAAAATCGCTTTGCAGCTGTAAAGGCCAAGCTCCAGGCGTTGGTTTCAAGTGGCCAGCTTGGTCCATTTACCAACGGTTATTGGGGTCATCCGGCAATGAAGCTGCCCCCGGAGGCAAATCTCATGGCCGTTTCCCATTATCTGCAGGCCCTGGACTACCAGAGAAAGGCTGACCAGGTGGTGGCCATCTTTGGAGGAAAGAACCCCCATATTCAGACAGTTATTGTTGGAGGTGTGGCCCTTGCCATAAATCTTGACAACCTTGCAACCCTGAATATGGACAAGTTGATGCAGGCCCGCCAACTGCTTCAGGAGGTTAAGCAGTTTGTTCATCAGGTCTACCTGCCTGATGTTATTGCGATAGGTGCGCTCTATAAGGACTGGCTGGCCTATGGAAAGGGGGTTACCAACTATCTTGCCGTGCCTGATTTGCCGCTTGATTCAAAGGGCACACGGTTTGATCTGCCAGGGGGCACCATTTTTGGTGAGGATCTTAAGGATTTTACTCCTATCACCTCCTTTAATGACAAATATTTCAGGGATAATGTCGCAGAGTCCATTGTACATTCCTGGTACAAAGGAGACTGGACCAGGCATCCATGGAATGAGGAGACTGTACCCAACTATACAGATTTTCAGGAAAACGGAAAGTATTCCTGGGCCAAGGCCCCCAGGTTCAACGGCCAGCCCATGCAGGTAGGGCCTCTGGCACAGGTTCTTGTCGGTTACGTAAGTGGCCATGAAACAACAAGGAAATGGGTTGATTCAGCCCTGAAAAAGGTCTCTGAGATAGCAGGTGCAAGGGTAGGGGTTGATGCCCTGCTATCCACTCCCGGACGTCACCTGGCAAGGGCTATAAGGGCATCCATGGTTGCAGACTATGCCCTGAAGCATCTGGACCTTTTAATAAAGAACATAGGCATGGGAGACCTTGAAATATATCCCTACAAGAATCCACCTGAATTTCCTGCAGGTGAGGTCAGGGGTTTTGGTTTTCACGAGGCCCCGCGCGGAGCCCTTTCCCACTGGGTGGTGATTCAGGACGGCAGGATAAAGAACTACCAGTGTGTTGTTCCTTCAACCTGGAACGTGAGTCCAAGGTGTTCAAAGGATTTCATGGGCCCATATGAGTCTTCATTAAAGGGCAATCCTGTTGCGCAACCGGAAAGACCTCTGGAGGTTCTAAGAACCATCCATTCCTTTGACCCATGTATAGCATGTGCTGTCCATCTTCTCGATCCGGGGAAGAGGGAGTTTTCAAAGGTAAAGGTGCTCTGATAAGGAGGGCAGGACCATGATAAGAAAAGAACCAAGGCTCTATTACAGGGTCTTTGTATGGAGTGGAACACTCAGGCTTTTTCACTGGACCCTTGCATTCAGCACTTTCATACTGATACTTACCGGAATCTACATCCATTATCCGCCCATTACCACAAAATGGGCTGAGTTTAAGCCACTTTACATCATGGCAACCTTGAGATACTGGCATTTTGCCGCAGGCTATTTCTTCATCTGCGCCTTGGCTGTCAGGTTTTATCTCTTTTTTGCTGGCAATCAGTATGAACGGCCCACAGATTTTCTTCCCATCAACAAGAGAAATCTTAAATCGTTGATACATAATATAAAGTTTTATCTCTATCTGACAGATGAACACGAGTGCCGAATGGGACACACTGTACTGGCCGGTACCATCTATTTTGTCCTGTTTATCTGTGGTGTGATCATGGGGCTAACGGGCCTCTATCTGCTCTATCCGGAAACCCCACTTATAGCCAAGGCAGGACACCAGCTTTTTGGCACCCCTCAGCAGGCCCGCCTCATACACTACCTTTTGAACTGGTTTTTTATCTTTTTCATAATGGTTCATCTGTACATTGCCGTTTGGAATGACTTTAATGCCCCAGATGCCATCATATCAGGAGCCTTTTCAGGCTCCAAAATGATGCCTGCAGATCTGGAGTGCCCCATTGAGGAACTGGAAAAGATACCCTTTGAAAAGTGAATTATTTTCTGTAATCACGTTATATTGTCAGATTTTGTCATATCTTTTCTGGATGAGGTAAGGGCTACATCCTGCCTCATCCAGATTAAGAAAAACCATTTTTTACAGATACCAAAACATATATATCTGGCTCCTTCCCTGAAGGATATCAACCTGTACGGTTCACCAAGGTGTGCTTTCTTGGTATTTAAATCTTTTTATGAAAACTTGAAAGCTTTATGCTAATCGGTAAACTACCTGACAAAAGATCAATAAAGAGTCTAATCTTATGATGAAGTCGTTCAAAGCGGTCCTTTTTGATTTGGATGGAACCCTCCTTGATACGCTAAAGGATTTAGCACTTTCCATGAACAGGGTCCTTGAGAAAAACGGTTTTCCAACCCATCCAGAAAAAAAATACAGGTATTTTGTTGGAGAGGGAGCAAGTATGTTGGTTCGCCGTGCCGTGCCTGACGGTATCCGCTCGGACAAGAAGGCTCTTGCCAGGCTTCATCAGGAATTTTTAGAGGATTATGCCCAGAATTGGGATAAAAACACCAGGCTTTATCCAGGCATAGATCAGATGCTGGATGAACTTTCCAGAAAAGGACTTAAATTGGCCATACTTTCCAATAAACCACACGATTTTACAAAACTTTGCGTAGAGCGATTTCTTGACAGCTGGCACTTTGACATGGTGTTAGGAGACAGGCCTGGGGTTCCAAGAAAGCCAGATCCTGCAGGTGCCCTTGAAGTAGCAGATTTTTTCAACATTCCCCGGGATTCTTTCTTATATCTTGGGGATACGTCCATAGACATGACAACCGCTACCAGGGCTGGAATGTTTCCTGTTGGAGTACTTTGGGGCTTTCGTGATAGACAAGAGTTGGAGGATTCTGGAGCCAGGGCAATAATTTCTGTTCCCCTTCAACTTTTGGAAATTTTTGAGTAAATACCAAATTATCCGAAATTACAGAAAAAATTTTTCAAAAAGAAGTTAATAAAAAATTAGATATGATGAACTTTATTATGGATTCTGTAACCAACTCTTGGTTACTGTTAAAACAGGCCTCCCCGTTTTTCCTCTTTGGTCTTTTACTGGCTGGCCTTTTAAAGATGATCATGCCTCCACAGAAGGTAGCAAAACACCTTGGCTCCAGGGGACTGGCCTCTGTAATAAAGGCTGCTATTGTCGGTATTCCCCTTCCTCTTTGTTCCTGTAGTGTTCTGCCAGTTGCTGCATCATTGAAAAAGCAGGGAGCAGAACGGGGTGCAGTTGCTGCTTTTTTGGTATCCACTCCAGAGTCAGGCATAGATTCTATAGCAATATCTTGGGCCTTGTTAGACCCGATCATGACATTTGCAAGGCCTATTGCAGCGTTTTTTTCTGCAGCAGTTGCTGGTCTTTTGCAAAATGCCGTACCAGATTCTGTTTCGGTGCTACAACCAGTTGATTCAGGTGGATGTTCATGCAGTTGCTCTTGTAGTTCACGCACATCAAACACATGCGTCAGTGAGACTCCCAAAGGGATCTACAAAGGATTGATCGGGGCATTTGTTCGAGCAGTGCTGGAGATTTGGGATGATCTGGCAGCCTGGTTTTTTGTAGGGCTTTTGATCGCGGGAATGATCGCAGGCATTGTGCCATCTGATTTTTTCAGCAGCCATTTAGGCGGTGGCATATTTTCCATGCTACTTATGCTGGTTGTGGGAATACCCATCTACATCTGTGCAACAGCTTCCACCCCTGTGGCTGCAGCCATGATACTAAAAGGCATGAGCCCTGGTACCGCCCTTGTCTTTTTGATGGTTGGGCCTGCAACAAATATTACTTCCATAGCAGTGCTGCTTCGAATTCTTGGAAGACATGGCACTGCAGTTTATCTCATGTCCATAGGGGCGTGCAGTATGGTATGCGGATTGATATTGGACTGGCTATATGGATTCTGGAATATAGAGCCTTCAGCTATTATTGGAAAGGCAGCACAGATGGTGCCAGAACCTGTGATGACAGCCTCTGCTCTGATTTTAATAGGGAGCTTTGCATTTTTGCGTTTTAAAAAGATTATCAACAGGCAAAATATTTTCTCGTGAATGCGTGTATAGCAGATTCTCCACGGATTCACTGCAGGCCAGATCGGCTCTAGAATTATGCCAGGAAAGCTGAAGGGAAAAAACATCAGGGGCATGTTTCGAATCGCCCTTCTCCTCTTCTGTGCAAAATTGTTACAAAAGGCATTTATGGGATGATGGGAAACTACAGGTTCGATCGACTCGAAATTGCCGGTTCTCTGGGAGATCTTGGCACGCTTTTGCCGCTAGCCATTGGCATGATCCTTATAAACGGGCTGAACGCAGCGGGACTCTTTTTCACAGTCGGGGTCTTTTACATCCTGTCAGGGATCTACTTTGGAGTCACTGTGCCTGTTCAGCCGATGAAAGTAATTGGGGCATATGCAATAGCAACAGGACTATCCCCCCAACAGATCCAGGCATCCGGGCTTCTTATCGGAGCATTTCTGCTGATAATCGGTGCCACAGGTGCCATCACACTGATCGGCAAATATGTTCCAAAGACGGTGGTTCGCGGAGTGCAACTTTCCACAGGAACATTGTTAATGGCAGAAGGCGTCAGGTTCATGATAGGAACGAGCAGGTTCCAGATGCTAAAAAATGCTGCTGAACCTTACCTGTCTCTGCAGACAATCGGACCAATTCCTATTGGAATTGTAATCGGATTTGTCGGAGGACTGGTAACCCTTCTTTTTCTTAATAACAGGAAATTCCCTGCAGGGTTACTCCTGATAGCTGGGGGTATCTTGATCAGCATTCTAGTTGGAAAAACCGGGATCCTCAGGCAAATGTCCCTGTCTGTTGGTTTTCCCGAAATTTTACCTTTCGGTTTCCCGACCTCTGCAGATTTTTCCCATGCTCTACTGATTCTGGTTCTGCCTCAGATCCCCATGACGATAGGAAACGCAGTAATAGCTAACGTTGATCTGTCTCGTGAGTATTTTGGCGAACATTCCAAGAAGGTCACCTACAGGGCATCATGCATAAGTATGGCGCTGGCAAACTTTCTAAGCTTTTTGCTGGGAGGCATGCCTTTATGCCATGGGGCCGGTGGACTGGCAGCACACTATCGATTCGGGGCGCGGACTCCCGGTTCCAATATCATAATAGGCTCCTTTTTTGTAGCACTAGCCATATTATTTGGGAAACATGCGCTGGGTGTCGTCTACCTGATACCAATGTCGGTATTGGGTATCTTGCTTCTTTTTGCAGGGAGTCAGCTAGGCTTAACAATTCTAGACGTCAAAGGCCGGAAAGATCTGTTTGTCGTGTTAATGATACTTGGAATCACCCTTGCCACAAACTTAGCGGCAGGCTTTATTATCGGAATTCTGGTAGCTTATATGCTAAGATCCGAGAAACTGTCGGTTTAATTAATCTAATTATGATAGAGCGGTGACACCACTCATGATCTCTTGAATGAAGGCATCGCCTACTATGCCCTCCTAACTTTAAATTAACAAGATAAGCAAAGGGTGAGGGATGGGGGCTTTGAACCAAACATTGGGGAAAGGGCCTAGGGATTCTAGCCCTCACCAAGCCCTTGCATACCACCTTTGACTAGACTTCTACTTAAAAGATTACCTAACGGGCTTTTAAGAGGCCGTTAAGATCAAAGGTCACCTTACCTGCCATTATGGTCGCTATTGCCCTGCCTGTAAATTTTTTGTTGAGAAACGGAGAGTTAAATGCCTTTGATCTGATCTCTTCCCTTTTGTAACAAAACTGGAAATCAGGATCGATGATGGTAACATCAGCCTTGTGTCCGGGATTCAGACTCCCACCATCCACGTTTAAGATTTTGGCTGGATTGAAAGACATAAGCTTCATTACCTCCAGGGGCGAAAACCCTTCCTGACGCACCAACACATCTAAAGCCAACGGTAGAGAGGTTTCAAGGCCAATTATCCCATTGGCTGCAAGCTCAAACTCGCACTCCTTTGAAAGGATGTCATGAGGGGCATGATCAGTGGCTATGGCATCAAGCGTTCCATCTCTCAGCCCCTGGATAACAGCCTTTCGATCTTCCTCGGTCCGAAGGGGAGGGTTCATTTTGGCAAAGGTATTATAGCCATTTACAGCCTCTTCTGTCAGGCTGAAGTAATGGGGCGCTGTCTCGGCGGTAACCCTTACACCTCGCGCCTTTGCCTGTCTGATTATCTCCACAGATCCTTTTGTGCTCACATGGGCAATGTGGAGCCTGGCACCTGTAAGCTCGGCAAGACAGCAGTCCCTGAAAACTGCAATATCTTCTGCAGCATTGGGAATGCCTTTTAACCCAAGCTTTGTGGATGTCTTGCCTTCATTCATGCAACCTTGGACAGAAAGCTCCAGCTCCTCTGCGTGAGAAATTATAAGTGCATCAAAATTCAAGGAGTATTCAAGGGCGAGCCGCATCAGGGACGCCTTGGTTACAGGGAGACCATCGTCAGAAAATGCCACAGCCCCTGCCTGTAAAAGATCGAAAAACTCTGTGAGATTCCGACCCTGCTGCCCCCTGGTAATCGAGGCAACAGGCAACACCTTGCAGTATCCAGCCCTTTCTGCCCTTTCGATTATAAATCTCGTAATGCTTTCGTTATCATTTGGAGGAGAAGTGTTTGGCATACAGGCCACTTTTGTAAACCCACCGGCTGCTGCAGCCATGGTGCCTGTTTCAATGGTTTCCTTGTACTCAAATCCTGGCTCTCTCAGGTGGACATGCATATCAATAAGGCCTGGGACCACCCACTTTCCTGCTAGATTTGTTTCAACAGCATCCTCACACTGTATGTCAGCACCGATAGAGTCTATCTTCTGATCCTTTATAAGGAGATCTCCTACCTGATCTTTGTTGTTTGCCGGATCAATAATCCGGGCACCTTTTAAAAGTATCGGTGGCATTACCCTGTTTTTCATTCCTCCCTCGAATCTGCCAAAAGCAGAGTAAACAGGGCCATTCTGACAGCGACCCCATTGGTTACCTGGTCAAGGATTATGGAGCGGTTTGAGTCTGCCACTTCAGGAGACATCTCCACTCCCCTGTTTATTGGACCTGGGTGCATGACTACACAGTCTTTTTTAAGAAGGGAAAAAATGGACGAATTAAGACCAAAGACCTGGGCATATTCCCGTTCTGACGGGAACAGGGCCATACCCTGACGCTCCTTTTGAATTCTTAGGGCCATCACAATGTCTGCATCCTTTAGTGCTTCTTTCAGATCAAAAACAGTCCTGCAGCCAAGGCTTTCAATGTCAGGGGGCATCATGGTGGCTGGCCCGCATACCGTAACATTCGCCCCCATCTTGGAGAAGGCCATGATGTCAGAATGTGCCACCCTGCTGTGGGCAATATCTCCCACAATGGTGAGGTTTAGGCCCTTGATTCTTCCAAAGTGTTCCCTAACAGAAAAGAGATCCAGTAAGGCCTGGGATGGATGCTCGTTTATTCCATCACCTGCATTTATAACAGCCGAGTCTATATGTTTTGCAAGCAGATGCGGAGCCCCTGTCATGGAATGACGCATGACTATAATATCTGGTTTCATGGCCTCTATGTTTTTGGCCGTATCAATTAGAGTCTCTCCCTTTACTACACTGCTTGTACCTTTAGAGATACTAACGGTATCGGCACTGAGTCTTTTTGCAGCAAGTTCAAAGGAAAGTTTTGTCCTTGTGCTTGGCTCAAAAAACAGATGCACAATGGTTCTTCCCCTTAAAGGAGGAACCTTCTTGATGGGCCTTTGCAAAATCTCCTTAAGAGATTCAGCAGTATCAAGAATAAAGGTGATCTCCTCTGGCTCAAGGTGTGCCATGCCGAGTATATGTCTGCTTTTGAGTTTTTTCATGCCAAAAAAAAGCCCCCTTTCTTTTGAAAGGAGGCCTGTTTTTTATCTGCCCCTTAGCTCATCTCTGCCAGCCTCAGGAGCTTTTCATATTCTGCATCCACCTTTCTTTGGATGTACTCGATATGCTCCTCGTCCAGGTGACGGAAACGCCTCTGCCCTTTGAAGTATTCTGTTACAGGCTTGGGCTTTGTGATCTTCCTGCTGATTATATAACGTCCCTCAATTACCTCATAGAGTGGGAATACCTTTGTTTCCACTGCAAGACGTGATATTTCAATAGAGCGTTCACCTGCTGAACCCCAGCCAGTTGGACATGGGGAATAGATATGCACGTAGGCTGGACCCTTTACAAGAGCAGCCTTTTTAACCTTGTTCATAAGATCAAGAAAATATGCTGGGGAAGCTGTGGCCACATAAGGAATGTTGTGTGCCACTGCAATTGCCGGGACATTCTTCTTCCATGTCACCTGTCCAAAGCTCTTCTTTCCCGGAGGACTTGTGGTTGTCATTGCACCGTAAGGGGTACAACCAGAGCGCTGAACACCTGTATTCATATATGCCTCGTTATCAAGGCATACATAAAGGAAGTCATGCCCCCTTTCAAAGGCTCCAGAAATAAACTGTAGCCCAATATCGCCAGTTGCACCGTCTCCACCTACTGCCAGAATGTCAACATGTTTCTTGGGAATCTTGCCCTTTCTGGCAAGCACTTTCCGTGCAGATTCCACACCAGAGGCAACAGATGCCGCATTTTCAAAGGCGATATGGATCCATGGCACCCTCCAGGCAGTATGAGGATAGGGAGAGGTGATGATCTCCATACAACCTGTTGCATTACAAACTATGACATCCTTGCCCAGGGCCTTCATGACCATTCTCAGGGCCAAAACCTCGCCACAGCCCTGACAGCCCCTATGCCCTGGTGACAAGGGTTCTTCCTTAGGTAGATTTTTCGCCTTAAAACCTTTGAATTTTTCGAATTCTGGTATCATTTTTCCCGCACCCCAATCACTTCATAGAGTTCTCTTGGACGTTTTTTGGCAAAAGCCCTTGCCTTGTCCACGATTTCTTCGAAACGCTCTACTGTTACATCCCTTCCTCCAAGTCCTGCCACAAAGCTGAATATCTTTGGAGAACCTGGAATCTTGTAAAACAGTGAACGCAATTCCGCACCGACAGGCCCACACAGGGCACCTGGAGGTAGACAGCGATCTATTACAGCAAGTATCTTTGTCTTGCCAACTGCCCTTCTGAATTCCTGCCCTGGGAAGGGTCTCCAGAGACGGATTCTTAGAAGACCAACCTTCTGACCAGCATCCCTCATTGTATCTACAGCGGTCATGGCCGTTTCAGAGATACTTCCCATTGTTACCAGAAGGACCTCTGCATCCTCTGTACGATAAGACTCTATGGGATTGTATTTTCTGCCAAAAATCTCCTCAAATTCATTCCATGCCTTGAGGATGTATCTTTTGGCCTTTTTCATGGCCATGTCATGGGCTACCTTTGCCTCTGTATACACCTCTGGAATACCAACAGGCCCCATGGTTATCGGGCGCCTTGGATCAAGCTTGTAACGGGGCTTAAAAGGAGGCAAAAACCTATCAACATCCTCCTGATCGGGAAGTTCAATGGGCTCGATCACATGACTCAATGTAAAGCCATCAATATTCACCATTATTGGCAGGGATACGTTTCTGTCTTCAGAAACCCTGAATGCATGTAGCGTAAGATCCACTGCCTCCTGGCCATTTTCTGCAAAGGTCTGTATCCAGCCGGTATCCCTCTGTATCATAATATCCTGGTGGTCATTCCAGATACTGATTGGAGCGGACATGGCCCTGTTGGCAACTACCATGACCATAGGCAGCCTCATGGTGCTTGCTATGTAAAGCACCTCACTCATAAGGCTCAACCCTTGAGCACTGGACGATGTAAATGTCCTTGCCCCTGCAGCTGAGGAACCACAACAGCAGCTCATGGCAGCATGTTCGCTTTCCACAGGCACAAACTCGGCATCAAGCTCGGCGTTTGCCACCATCTCAGAAAGATGTTCCACAATATGCGTTTGAGGCGTAATCGGATAGGCAGGGATAACCTCGGCCCTGGCAAGTCCTACTGCCTCTGCTATAGCTATTGAAACTTCTATTCCCACGCGTTTTGACATGATTTACCCCTCCTCTGGAACCATCGTTATGGCATCTTTGGGGCACTCGTGGGCACATATGCCACAACCCTTACAGTATTCCAAGTCCACAACAAAGTATCCTTCCTCGTCCTGATTGTATGCCATATCCGGACAAAAGACCCAGCACATGCCACATTTAATGCACTTTTCCTTGTCAACAACAGGCCTCTGGGAACGCCAGTCTCCCGTCCTGAAGTTGGCTGCATTGCCAGGTTCCAGGATATGGCATCCAAAGGTGATTGTCTTCCAGCCTACTATGGCGTCTGAATTTGCCATATCACTAACTCCTTATTTTTAAATTTTTAAGCAATAACGGTTTCATTATAGGCCCTCTCCAGAGCAGCCTTGTTCTTTTCTGCCAACCTTCCAAAACGTTTTTCAAGCGCCTCAAAAAGGGCATCCTTACCAACTATTCCGGTAGCCTTCAAAAGCGCACCAAGCATGGTGGTATTTGTAATGGGCAGACCAAGCTCTTCAAGGGCGATCTTGGTTGCGTCTACCATTGCCAGCCTAGAATTTATGCCAAAGGTTTCTCTTACCTGGTCTGCAGTCAGCTCCGTGTTGAGAATGACAATTCCATCATCCTTTATACCCTCGGCTACCTTTACAAGCCTTGGCAGCGACGGATCAAGAACCATCACTATATCCGGATGATAAACCTTCTCTCTGGTCCTGATTTGCTTGTCGCTAACCCGTATAAACGCTGCAACGGGTGCACCTCTCCTCTCAGGGCCAAAGCTGGGGAAGGCTTGGGCATACTTTCCTTCAGCAATTGCGGCGGTAGCAACTAGTTCAGCAGAGGTAACACCTCCCTGTCCGCCTCGGCCATGAATTCTAACTTCTTTCATTGGTGATCTCCTATGTTTTATTATGGATTTCCAACGACTGGTTCACGAGACTGTGGAGCCTAGACACCACTTCCCCTTGCAAAAGGCTAAGAGAATGCCTCAATTGGGATGAACCAGAATTCAAAAACTGACTCACTCTTTACATGTAGCCATAACCTTTGTCAAGAGACTTTGGGCTCAAAGGTTTATAATCTAATGGTATGGACTATAACTTTTTTCGTGCAATTCCTGCTTCACTTGGATCATTCAACACGTATATCCGGACCTTTCTGCTGCGAGGGAATTCCCTTTTCATCATGGATTTCAGATGTCTTTGCAGTTCGCGAAAGGTACATTTCAACTCCTGTTCAAGATAACCCCTTTCCCTCAAGCAATACAGATCCGCTCCTTGCTTTATAATGGTGATGCCACGGTTTCTCTTGTAGGACAAGACCTCAAGGCCACCGCCCTTGTCAATCTTTTTCAGGGTGTTCAGGATCTTTCTAAGGGCACTTTCTATGTTAACAAGGGCCATTATCCTGTTCACTCCCTTCTTTCATGGCTTTATCTATTGCCTTTTTTAAGGCTGCCTTATGTACCTCGCCAGCAAAGTGAAGGGCGCTTTTTCCGCTTACCGGGTCAAAGTCAGAAGGATCAGAAAGGCAAAGGTATTGCACCTGTCTGGAAATTACTGTTGGTGCCTCGTCTACGTGAAGACCAACAATCTGCCTGACAACCTGAAAAGTAGCCCCACAGGACGCAGCCCTTTTTACATTTATGGATTTTATTCTCCTGTTATCGGTAAGCTCCACCTCATATTCAGGTACGCCAAACTGCTGTCCATAGGCCCCAAGCCCTTCCTTTTTCCCAAGGCCGCAGCATGTAAAGGGACATATGGCTCCTGGAATCTGTTGGCCAGAGGCAATGACAGGGATGTTCTTCTGTTTACAAAGTTCAACCAAGTAATATGACAGATCTGGATGTCTCAAAAAGTTAAGGACAAGGTCTCCCTGAAAATCATCCGGTATGTACTCTTCTGGCTCATCAATCAGGGGTGGCAGGGGTTGATCTATATTCACCACACGCACTATTTCCATTCCCTTGCCATAGACCTCTATGCCAGCAATCTTGTAGTCCCCGGAACCCTGCTCCTCAAATATCACTATTTTCTGTGGCCTATCTGTCATAACTGTTACCATCAGGTAGTAAGAATTCTGTAAATTTCCGGCACCCTTTTGTGAAGGAGCCTTACATCTGGCACCATCACATAGTTGGCAGCTCCGTACATCCTGGGCAGATACTGTCTTGCCTCCTTATCAACAGTAATACAAAAAGGCCTTATGCCAGCCTGACGTGCCTCAAACAGGGCCATTCGGGTATCCTCGATGGCGTAAGGACCCTTGTATTCGTCGTAATCTTCAGGCTTTCCATCACTTAGAGTCAAAAGAATCTTTACTCTGGCCTCCGCATCCTTCAATTTCTCTATAGAATGCCTGATTGCAGGGCCCATTCTGGTATAATCCCTTGGCTTTATGCCTGTTATCCTTTCCTTGACCTTTACGGAAAATTCCTCTTCAAACTCCTTAATAATAAAGTACTGACATCCCGTACGCCTCATACCTGAAAAGCCACATATGGCATACTGATCCCCCACGTATTCCATGGCAGTTGCCAACAGTACCAAAGATTCTTTTATTGCCCGGTTTATCCATCCCTCTGTAGACGCACTCATGTCAACAAGAAAAAGGACTGCAATATCTCTCCTGTCCTGCACCAACCTGTTGTAAAGATGTTCAGAAGGGCTAAGTTTCGCTTTCAAATCAGTAAAGGCCTCAACAAAGGCGTCGATATCCACCTCTTGCCCATCTTTTTGCCGTTTAATAACCTGATAGTCCTGACGGATCATTTCAAATTGGCGTCTTAACGTCTCTACCTGCCCCTTGTATCTTTTTAGCGTATCTGCGATAAAGGATCCTGAGGACTCCTTTGCTACCATCTCTTTAACTGTGCACCACTGCTGCCTGTAATCAGAGCGTCTAAAATCCCACTCAGGATAGCTGTAAAAGGAAAAGGATGGCCCGGCATCTGACCCGTCCATAACGGTCAAGGTTGGATCATACAGACCAGTGGCAAGATCCAGTGCCGAAGACACGTATATGGATGGAATCTGACCGAGATCCTGCTCGATTTCTCTTGCCGTATCGAGCAACTCCTGAAAGAGCTGCTCCTCTTCCTGCATCTGTATGTAACCAAGAAGCCGTTTTTGGGCTTCATCGAGCTCCCTTTTGTCTTTTGCCTTTACAACCATGGCAAGGGCCTGTGTAATTTCCTCAACAGACAGAGCAGAAGGTTTTTCCTTCTCTTCTAAACCAGGGAGCTTGTCCGAATCTATAGAGGCCTTGGCAAGCAACCGTCCAAGAATCTGCACAAAGGCCTGTTCGATCTTTCCCCTTCTTTCCTCCAACCGCTTCTCAACAACCTTTATATCAATGCCCCCCAAATATGGTAGAAGGGGGGTTATCTCCTTTATGGGCCCAGGGTCAGCAGACAAAACATTCTTTAACAGCAAAAGGGTGTCTGCCACCGTACTTTCCGGCCTTGCAAGCCTCATGGCAAGATTTCGTATGTCCGAATCTTTTATTTGGGTTGGATCAACAAAATCTGTAATGACAAACCGGCAAAAATCCCCCGCCAACCCTCCTATTCTTTTTCCCCTGGTTTCAAACTTCTTTTGCAAGAGGTTCTTTAAGGTAAAGATGTCTCTGGCTATACCTTTGTAATGACTGGCAAGCCTCTGCTCGATCCTTATGGTCTCCAAGAGGCCAAACCAACTGGTAACCTCCATGTCAGGGAAAAGGGCTTCAAGAAGATCAATGGCTACAGGAACACCAGGGCGATCTTTGTCTTTGATTTGCGGCAATGAAAGGCCTGAAAGGGCCTGCACCAACTTGTCAGTAGCACATAAAAAGGAACCGTAGCGGATTTGGGCGCATTTGTGCACAGTAGCGACTCGATAAAAGAGCCGATTTTGTTCCTGGCTGGGGAACAAAGAGAATGAGGCAGGAAGCCAAACGGTCTCGGTATCTGTAGCTGGATACCTGCCTGGGGCAAATCTGATATTTCTTTTAGAAAGTCCGCAAGCCAGCATGTACAGGCTAGCAGAGGAATCTTCCAAGGTGGCCACATGTCTTCTGTTACTGTATCTGATTGTGGTTTCGACAGGATTTGAAAAAAAGTCTTTGGCAGGATGAAGCCCAGAAGCCTCGTATATGCCAAGGGCCTCTGTTACCCAATCCTCTAGTTGCTCAACCGTAAGAAACTCCAGGGCCTGTTCTACATTTTCCATAAAGGAAAAGGCAAGAAGATCGGAAACACAGTGGGCTATTAGTTTAACAAGCCTGAGTACAGGCCCTATCTTCTCATTTGGCAAAGGACGCAGGAATTCCACCGCATTTTCCACATGGCACGAACCAATGGTATCTGTGAAAAATATCTGTAGAAGGGCGTTTTCCAGGGCCTGATCCCTGTTGCTGGGAAATGCCTTGACAGCTTGACCTGATACCTGATTCATGACTGTCAAAATACCGCTCTGATCATCTCTTTAAGCCCATCCAGTATCTCCTGATCATCTGTTAACGGCTGACAAACAGCACTTTCACAGGCCAAAAGTGGATCTATCCCTGAGCCTATAAGCTTTCCCGCGTGTATCAACAGCCTGGTGCTGGCCCCTTCCTGGAGACCTTGATCTTTCAGATTTCTGGTCATGCGTCCCAGGCGCACCAAACTCTCTGCCAGCTCTCTATCAATGTGTGCCTCATGAGTAACTATTTCCATTTCATGATCCTGGTCGGGATAACGAAAATCAATGGCCACAAAACGCTGTCTTGTACTGGGCTTGAGATCCTTTAGCACACTTTGATATCCAGGATTATAAGATATCGCCAGCATAAAGCTGTCTGGAGCATGAAGTATTTGCCCCAGCTTTTCTATTGGAAGCTGACGTCTATCATCTGCAAGGGGATGAATGACAACTGTGGTATCCTTACGAGCTTCTACTATTTCATCCAGATAACATATGCCTCCATGCTTTACGGCCATTGTAAGGGGGCCATCCATCCATACTGTTTCACCAGCCTTGATAAGAAAGCGCCCTACCAGATCGCTGGTAGAAAGGTCATCGTGACAGGATACAGTAAAAAGGGGTCTGTTAAGTCGCCAGGCCATATACTCCATAAACCTAGTCTTTCCACAACCGGTAGGCCCCTTAAGCAATACTGGCAACCTAAAGTGGTACGCTGTTTCACAAAGCTCTATTTCCTTGCCCTGGGGCAGATAGTAGGGCTCCTTTTGAATAAGAAACGAGGAAAGCCCTTGTGGTATTTCCTGCTGTTTGTCCTTTTTCATAACCGTCTTCTATTTTTTGTCACCTTAAACCAGGCCTTAAAACCTGCCAAATCTCGCTGGCCCTTTCTCGACGAAAATGACGAGTACATGAATCCTTTTGTCGACATTAAAGGTTTAAAAAACAATCCTGCAAACACTAACCTATTGAAATTTAAGAATAATTTAACACAAACACTTTTGGCATAATAAATGGATTATAACATGAACAAGCTGGCCAGCTCAAAACAACTTTTTAAACGGAGGTAATAAAAATGCAAGCAGGAAGGAATCTGGCAATAATATTTTCAATTATATTCTTACTAGCAATGGGTATTGGCAACGCAGCTCTTGCAGGCAATGGCAACGGTGCAATGGATGGCACTGGTCCTATGGTTTCTATTTTTGATGGCATTCCAGTTACAATCTCTGGGGTTGTGACATCAGTCGGCACCCAAGGTCAAGGCATTGCAATAGATACTGGAACCGAAGTAGTAACTGTTTATGGTATGGGGCCAGTAAAATTTTGGGATGCTGCCTCTGTTGCGCGTCCTGAAGTTGGAGAAGCCATTACCGTAAATGGATATGGGGTAACCTTTTCTGATGGAACATCAAAAATAATAGCTACAAGCGTAACTGTAGACGGCCAGAGCATTGAGCTAAGAAATGCTACTGACGGCACCCCTCTTTGGAGAGATTCCATGGATAATGGGGCACAAAATCAGAATAATAAATAGTTCCCCTTCGCATATTCATTAGTGGTTCCCCTAATGCAGGCGCCAGGACAATCCCTCCCAGAATCCTGGCGCCTTTTTTGAAAAAGCACTAGTTTGTTGTATCAGGCTGTGCCATAAATAGATCAACCCATGATTTTTGGAGCATAAACCATGGTCAGACGCTTTACATCTCTTACATTACTATGGTCTTTCTTTATACTTTTCATATCAAGTCTTGTACTTTTCATAGAACCTCATGGCAGGGTAGCGTTTTGGTCCAACTGGCATTTTTTAGGACTGTCCAAAGAAGAGTGGGATGATCTTCATCTGTGCTCAGGAACCCTCTTTTCCTTAGCAGCCGTGTTCCACCTCTATCTAAACTGGCATACAGTAGTTGTATACTTAAAAAAGAAAATAAAAGGGCTGTCTGGTGGTCCGGCGGTCTGGGGCTCTCTTGCACTTACACTCTTTGTTTGCATCTCTTCCTACTTTCACCTCCCACCTATGCAACAGTTGATAGAACTTGAAAACAAGATAAAACAGGCTCAAACAAAAAAGTATGGAAATCCTCCTTTTGGTCATGCAGAACTGGTACCTGTAAACAAGCTTGCAAAATTTCTTGGCATAGAACCAAAGAAATTTGTTGATGCCCTAAGGGCAAACGGCATTGAGGTCGCCTCTGGCAAGGAAAGCCTAAAGGACCTGGCTCGAAGCGCAGGAAAAAGTCCTTCGGAACTTTTCCATTTAGCCATGGAATATATTCATAAAGGTGCAGACAAAAACATAAACGTCCGCTTGCCCTCTGTTCCTCCTCCTGGCACTGGTATGATGACAATAAATGACATAGCACGCACCTATCATGTGAGCAGCCAGGAACTTATCAGACGTTTAAGGACCACAGGCATAAATGCCTCACCTTCTGACACCATAAAAGAAATTGCCCAAAAGACCCACAAATCACCTCAAGAAATTTATTCCGTCTTGAGCAAGTAAAAATGGCCTGTACGACCGATAGGTTAAGTTAAGGAATGCAGATTCGCCAGGATGCATCTTTCACAGACAGACTTGTGCTGAACAAACCTAGCCTTTCCGGCTTGCATGTTAAAGGGCTTGATATTTGAAACATTTTAAATCTTTTCAGTTGATTTGGTTTGAAAGCTACCTATCTTAATTATACATGTAAACCATAAAACCAAAAGCTGTTGCAAGGAGGTAGTCATGGACAAGAAGGAACTGTGCAAAAAAATCATGGAAATCTATCCAGACATTGGCCAGTGCGGAATAAACCTTGATGTTGACTACGATGAAGAAAAAAAGGCATGGGTGGTCCATTTGGAAAGAAAAGGTAAAAAGCTGGACCATTATCTGGATGAAGAGGATATAAAAGCGTGCCTAGAGGGCCGTCAATGTGTAGCCTTGGGTATCCAGATAGCAGAACTGAAAAAAGATGTAGAGGAGATGCCGCCTACGCGGCAATAAGGTAGTTGCTTTATATTGGGGCCATACCAAAGCAGAAGATATGGCCCCGGTAAGGAATGCGGATTATGAACTGAATGAAGATCTGGACGGATGGGATATCGCCTTGCCGGTCATATCTCTATCCATGTTCTGGTAATATCAAAGAATACCACAAAATCAGAACTCGGTAGCTATCTGCCAGAAGATCATATCTGATTTGTCCATGATGGTCTCGTCGTCACGTTCGTATTTGTCATACTCGTCGTGGATGTATCCAAGGGAAGCCGTCACGTTGTCGA
>JAMOVK010000135.1 GCA_027067775.1 Deltaproteobacteria bacterium | reverse complement strand
ATACCAACTTTGGTTGTAATATCTTTGTGTTGTGATAAGGATACTTGGATAAAAAGCTTATGAAGGGGCCATTTTCATATGGAAATAGCAAAACAGCTTAAAGACTCGGACAATCTCAAACCACTGCCAGATGAAAAAAATCTTGGTTTTGGAATCCACTTTACTGATCACATGTTCAAGATGAACTATCTAGACGATAAAGGCTGGCACAGTCCAGAGATCGTGCCCTACTCTGACTTCAGCCTCGATCCTGCAGCAGTTGTGCTTCACTATGGACAGGCCATTTTTGAAGGTCTCAAGGCTTACAAGGGTAAGGATAAAAGGATACGTCTTTTTAGGCCCTGGGAAAATGCAAAAAGGCTAAACAGGTCTGCCTGGCGTATGTGCATGCCTCAAATGGACGAGGCCCTTTTCATAAAAGCCATAAAGGAACTCGTAAAGATAGAAAAACGATGGATTCCGTCTCAAAAGGGCACATCCCTCTATATACGTCCTTTTATAATAGCCTCAGAGCCGTTTCTTGGTGTAAGACCTGCAAAAGAGTACATATTTTCTATAATCCTTACACCTGTTGGTGCCTATTACGCGGAAGGATTTAATCCTGTAAAAATCTTTGTAACAGACAAGTTTGTCAGGGCTGCTAAGGGAGGTGTTGGTGAAGCAAAGACAGCAGGAAACTATGCTGCAAGCCTCATGGCATCTGAAGAGGCCAAAAAACTTGGCTTCACCCAGGTATTATGGCTGGATGCTGCAGAAAGAAAGTATGTGGAAGAGGTAGGCACAATGAACATCTTCTTTCTCATTGATGATCGCCTTGTTACACCAGCCCTTTCAGGAAGCATCCTTCCGGGAATCACTAGGGATTCTGTTCTCACTCTTGCAAGAGACTGGGGAATAAAGGCAGAAGAACGCCCCATCTCCATTGATGAGGTACTTGAAAGCGCAGAGTCAGGACGCCTTAAGGAGTGTTTTGGCACAGGAACCGCAGCCGTTATTTCTCCTGTTGGCTCGCTTTACTACAAAGGCAAAAGCGTTGAGGTTAACGGAGGGCAAACAGGACAGCTGGCCCAGAAACTCTTTGATGAAATTACGGCCATCCAATATGGAGAAAAGGAAGACAAATTCGGATGGATAGAGTTTGTTGAGTAATAAAATTCAGGCAGCTGTCACCTCTTTCTGATCCTTGGAGGCTGCTTGCCTGTACCCCTGGACCAGCTCATTCATAAGCTCTTCAACAGACACTATCTTGTCAATGCGGTATACGTTTTCTCCACAAAAGACAAAACCAGAACCAAGATTGCCTCTCTGAGCATTTATCAGGGCCATTCCTATACAGTAGGGCGTGTCTGGATAACGGCAGGTCCTTATACACTTGTATGCACACTTTTTGGGATGTTTCTCTCCTCTTGCCATCTTTTCCAGAAACGGCCCTTTAAGAGCACGGCCAGGCAGACCAACAGGACTCTTTATTATCAGAACATCATCTTTGGTGGCCTTCACATAGGCCTGTTTAAACTCTTCAGAGGCATCACATTCATGGGTGGCCACAAACCTGGTACCCATCTGGACACCTGCTGCCCCCATCTTAATGAAACGGTAAATGTCTTCTCCCGTATAGATTCCACCTGCTGCTATCACAGGTATTTGGCAGCCACTCTTGTCCTCCCAGGGCCTTACCGCCTCTATCACCTCTTTGACCAGGTTTTCTATCTGAAACTCGGGCTTAAAAAGATCCTCTGCCTTAAAACCAAGGTGCCCCCCAGCCTTTGGCCCTTCAACAACAAATCCGTCCGGCAGCCTTCCATAGTGTTCCCTCCAGCGTTTGCAAAGAAGATTGGCTGCCCTGCCTGACGACACGATTGGTACAAGAGCGGTTTCACATCCTGGAGGAATCATTGCCGGCAGCTTGAGAGGAAGGCCAGCACCGCTTATAATAACATCAGCCCCTGCCTCGGCAGATATCCTTACCATTTCCCCATAATCTTGAAGAGCCACCATGATATTAACGCCAATCGGTCCTCCATCTGACAACTCTTTGGCCTTTCTGATCTCTTCATCCAAGGCCCTGAAGGTGGCTCCTCGTGGGTCTTTATAAAAGTCTTTCTGGTTCAGACCTATAAGGACTGATGCCACAACCCCGATTCCTCCTGCCCTTGCAACTGCAGAGGCAAGACCAGACATGGATATCCCTACTCCCATTCCTCCCTGAATAATGGGATAACGGGCCTTAAGATGGCCTATTTCAAGACCCGGTGGGTCAAATTTGGAATTTTCAAAAGTCATGGACGACTTTTAGCCCACAACTTGGACACAGTCAAGGCTTGGATTTTTTTCACAGCAAAAAGAAAAAAATCACTTGAGAAAAATAAAAGGCTACGCAGGAACACCCTGGCTATCTGTCAAAATTCTACTGGTAGCCTCTGGACCTCGGCTCTTGTAAAGACAGGGCCATCCTTGCATACATACACGGGCCCGACGTTACAGTGGCCGCAGATGCCTATTGCACACTTCATTCTGTTTTCCAAAGACAGATATACCTGATCGTTCCTCCAGCCTACCTCCTCAAGGGGAGGCATGGTGAACTTTATCATAATCGGAGGGCCACAGATAAGGGCTGCCGCATTTTCCGGAGAGGGTTTTACCTGGCCGGCTATCGTAGGAACAAAGCCCACAAGACCATCCCATCCTGGAGCCTCCCTGTCTACAGTGATATAGACATTAAGATCATCCCTTTCCTGCCACTGCTTCAACTCATCCTTGTAAAGGAGCATGCCAGGAGTCCTTGCACCGTAAATTACCGTAATATTTTCGTAATCACCCCTGTGCTCAAGCATGTAAATAAGGGTTGCCCTCAATGTAGTAAAGGCGAACCCCCCTGCTATTATGACTATATTTTTTCCCTTGAGTTCGCTATCAACCGGGAATCCGTTTCCCAACGGCCCTCTAACCCCGATAGGGTCTCCAACGTTCATCTTGTGAAGGGCAGTTGTGACAACCCCGGCCCTGTTTACTGTAAAAAGAAGATGGCCCTTTTCAGTGGGAGAGGAGGCTATTCCAATAGGAATTTCCCCTTTGCCTGCGATACTTAGCATTGCAAACTGTCCTGGCCTATGGGTCCAGTTACGCCTGTCCTCCTCGTTTTCCAGAACGATGCGAAACGTTTTCAGGTTTCCATCTTCGGTCTCAACAAATATGTCATCTATCACTGCAGAATATGGTAAATAGGGATTCATTGTCACCTCTTCTGACGCATCAAATCTCAAGCAGGCTCCTTAGTACCTGCCTGATATCTATGTTTACCGGACAGTCCCGGACACACCTGCCACAGCCTACGCAGGAAATCGGTCCAAACCTGTCAGGGAAATATTTTAGCTTGTGCATAAATCTATTCCTCACCCTCTTGAGCTTGTCGCCTCTTGGATTGTGCCCTGAGGCGTGCTGGGTGAAAAGGGGAAACATGCATGAATCCCAGTAGCGTATTCTCCTGCCTTTTCCCCTAAGCGTTTCATCCTGGATATCAAAACAGTAGCAGGTTGGGCACAAAAAGGTACAGGTACCACAATTTATACAGGGCTCTGAAACCGAATTCCAAAAAGGTGCATCGTAAAGATGCATTAGACCTTTGGACCGAAGGATAGAGGCCACATCCTGATCAAGGGCCTGTCCTTTTGCCTTTTCAACAAAATCCTTTGCCTCTGTTTCCTCATCCTTTGTAGGACTCCTAAAAAATCCGTTACCTACTAGCCTTTTCCCTTTGTCTGACAGGATCTCAACATACAACACCTGGCCAAGATCAATAGCGGCAACGTCCATGCCCTCTGTCCCTGTGGGTGAGCCTCCAGTCCATTTACAGAAACAGGTTGAACACCCCTCTCTGCAAAGAAAACCAACAATGAATGTCTCCTGTATCCTCTTTTGAAAATAAGGGTCTTCCTCGTAGGGCATTGAATTCAAAACAACGCTTCTGGCATCACAGGGCCTTACACCAAAGAGTATTCTTGGTTTGTCCTGACATTTCGGTTCTCTGAGTCTGAAGGCATCAGGAGCAGATGCACGGGCATTAAACTGAAACAGCACCTCTGGCTGCGGGAAAAAGAAGGTCTTTATGGAGCTTTTGGGCACACCTTTGGCAACATCGAAAAGATCGCCTCCATCCCATTTTTGCCAGTCACTATAGCCCTTGTCAGTAGGTAAAGGGGCAAAGATGTCAAAATTGTTGCAAAGACCTTTAAGCCAGTGCCCTGCCTGCTCCTTTTCCAACACTAAAGGTTTCACTTTTTGTCCCCTTTTTTGATATGTGTAAGGATGAATTCTTCTGGATCATCCATCTTGTAGGTACTAAGCGGCAAAGGTGCATCAGGATCAAGACCCGGCTCAAAACCATAAAGCTCCAGAACGTCCTTTTGTAGTTTTTTGGTAAACAGCCTCATCCTGATACCCATGGGGCAGACACTTTCACACGATCCGCAGTCCGTACACCTGCCCGCGCAGTGGTAGGCCCTTAATATGTGAAAAAGGGCGGTATCCACAGGATCTATGCTCTTTCCAACCCACTGAGGCCTGGAATCATCAACAAAACACGTTGGACAGTAGCACAATGGGCAGGCGTTTCTGCACGCATAACACCGGATGCAAGAGGAAATCTCATTCTGGAACCACTGCCACCTGTCGTCAACAGAAAGGGCCTCTATTTCCTCCACCTGCCTGAATCTGTCTGGAATCTTCCTATCTCCACTTAGGCTGCCAATAAGCTTGTCATAGATCACAGGGTCAGGGTGCACGCAGGTCTGACAGTTGTCCCTGACCACATCCCATCTGTTGATTGTCTCCTCAAAGCCGTCTCCTCTTACAAGAAGTGAATTATCCTGTTCCTCTATGTGTGTTATTTCCCTGTAGCCAACAGCCGCCTCAAGCTTGCGTCTGCTAACCATGCCCCTGCTTGAAATTCCCACTATTACAGCGCGCTGGCGCTCGATCTGATTCTCCTGGATCTGCACTACCATGTTCCTGGACCAGCATCCTGTAGCCAGAACCCCAACCTTTGGAAGCGGGCCTTCCGGAGGCGGCTCTCCCCGTCGTCTTGGAGGCTCAAGGGATCTGAGAAGGGCCGGGAGATAGTTGGCAAGATTTATCACACAGAAGCTGTTCCATGAAAATTTTTTGGCATCTTCAACATCTCTGGCAACAAAGGGCTGCATGGTTCCAGGCAGAGTTCCTTGGCTGTAGCCCAGAAATGCTGCAACCTGCCCGGACTCCAACATGGACGCAGCTATAGACTGTATTTCCTGGGTTATCCTCTCGTTCACGCTGGACATGACGTTATTTCCTTTACAAGTCTCTTGGCCGGCCCAAGCCTTCTAACACGCTCTGTTACCTGGCGTGCTATCTCGGCGAACTGCTCTCCTTCAGAGGCAGAAATCCATGAGAAGTTGACCCTGCCAGGCTCTATTCCGATAAATTCTAGGAATCTCTCTAAAACAGCAAAACGGCGTCTTGCATACAGATTTCCACTGATGTAGTGGCAGTCTCCAGGATGACACCCAGACACAAGTACTCCGTCTGCCCCAGAGCGGAGTGCATCAAGTATCATGTTGGCACTCACCCTGCCTGAACACGGAACCCTTACTATCCTGATGGAAGGTGGATACTGATACCGGCTAACACCGGCAAGATCCGCACCAGCATAACTA
>JAMOVK010000134.1 GCA_027067775.1 Deltaproteobacteria bacterium | reverse complement strand
AAGGCGCCTGCTGACAAAACTGTAGTTATAAATGTAAAAAGCAGCAGTACCTCCCTAAAACATAAATTAAAAATAGTTAATATGGCCTTTAGCCTGCTTGGTGGCATAAGATCTACCAATATCCTGTACAACTTTTCAGGATTTAAAAAACTTATCATGCACAATATAGGGCTGATGGGCTCGATCCTTGCCCCAGAAGCCACTGTAAAATTCCATGACGGAAACATGGAAGGCGTGCTTATGGCCCAAAACCTTTATGGAGGCTCTTGGAAAAAGAATATACCTGGCGGACAGATAAACTCGCCTACTCCTATTCCAGAACCATCTTCAATGATTCTGCTGATTTCAGGTCTTGGGGTTCTTTTTGTTTCGAGATGCTTGGTAACCAAGAGATCTTCTTGATGTTTGAAAAGAGTCGCTACTGAAAGACAAGATGTTTTCCAACGCATCTTTGCGGCTATTTTTAAAGTCAGCGGTTGTAATAGTCTGTCTGCTTTCCCTTGGTCACCTTGCCAGGCTCGACCTTGAACTTTCCGATCAGTTTCTTCTTGGCAGTGCCCTGACCCTTGCGGCACTGTTTCTCATGGCCCTTCCGATTTCAAACAGGCTGGAAGTTCGGCTTGTAATATTCTTTATCGGTGCCTTTTTGGCATGCAGATACATCATCTGGCGTACCACAAACACCATCATCTTTACAAACCTTGCGGATTTTGTGCCCATGGTTCTCCTATATGTAGCTGAACTCTACAGTTTTACGGTTTTCATTTGCGGACTTTTCATAAACGTTTTGCCCCTAGAAAGACCCAGCAGGGCCAGCCTGTCCGAGAAGGACAGGCCATTTGTGGATATACTTATTCCAACATTCAACGAGCCTGTAGATCTTGTAAAAATCACAGCAGCAGGCTGCACCCTGATGGATTACCCTAAACATCGTTACAGGATTTTCATATTGGACGACGGCGCCACCCTTGAAAGGTTAAACTCCAAAGACCCAAATATCAGAAATGCTGCACGGGCCAGGAAAGAGGCATTGGAGACCTTTTGTAAGGAACTTGGAATTGACTATAGGGCAAGAAAAAGCAACACCAACGCCAAGGCAGGGAATATAAACTCTGCGCTTCCCCAGTGCCAAGGAGAGCTGGTCCTTATTCTCGATTGTGATCATGTACCCACAAGAGACTTTCTCAAACGCACGGTAGGGTTTTTCCAAAAGGATCCCAATCTCTTTCTTGTACAGACACCCCACTTCATGATTAACGCCAATCCTGTGGAAAAAAATCTGGGACTTTTTGCAGATGCACCTTCTGAATCAGAGATGTTTTATGGGGTAATCCAGAAAGGACTCGATTTCTGGAATTCAAGCTTTTTCTGTGGCTCCGCAGCCCTCCTTAGAAGGGCCTTTCTAAAAAAAATAGGAGGTATTGCAGGAGTTACAGTTACAGAAGATGCAGAGACATCCCTTGAGCTTCATTCCATGGGGCTTAGGAGTCTCTACTTTGCAGATCCAGTAACTAGTGGTCTGTCGCCAGAAACCTTCAGGGATTTCATAAATCAGCGTATAAGATGGGCCCAGGGAATGATCCAGATACTCCTTTTAAAGAATCCCATGATCAAAAAGGGACTTAGGATATATCAAAAGATCGGATATACCAACAGCAGCCTATTTTGGTTTTTTGGACTGGCCCGCTCCATGTTTATCATCTCTCCCCTTCTCTATCTGTATCTTGGCCTTCATATCTACATGGCATCTGTTCCCCAGGTCCTTGCCTATGCCTTGCCTTTTTTAATAACCTCCTTCTATATCAGCAACTTTCTCTTTGGAAGATACAGATGGCCTCTCTTTTCCGAACTTTATGAAACTGCTCAGTCCTTTTTCCTTTTGCCGGCGGTTATATCTGTACTTTTGAATCCCCGAAAACCCCACTTCAAGGTAACGCCCAAGGGCCAAAGCCTGGTAAAAGACTTCTTGAGCCCTCTTGCCTGGCCCCTGTTATTTTTGTTGGGAGCATGCATTATGGCCATTCCCTTCTCGTTCTACCGTTGGAATGAGTATCCACTGGATAGAGACGTGGTAATTATATGCACTGCCTGGCTCGCCTTTCACATGTTGCTTTTGATTATGGCCATAGGCAGCGTGTTTGAAAGACATCAGTGGCGCAGACATCCCCGGACCTGGGCACAGGGGACCGTAGAAATGATCTCCGATTCGAGCAGAAACAGGGTATTGGGACAGGTAGTGGACCTGTCCTTTGGTGGTATGGGAGCTGTAGTGGAGGGTTCTCCTGTCTTTAATGTTGGTGAGATGGTAAAACTGGAAGTGGAGGACAGCTACAAAAACCTATATCACATTAATGCCAAGGTCCTTAGAATCAGGCCCCAGGGCAAAAACAGATTCAAGGTCGCCTTTGAATTCGAGATAAAAGGCATACAGGAGTTCATGGACATAGTGGCCTATGTATACGGGGACAGCAGGAGATGGAAACTGTATCAGGAAAGGAAAAGAAAGAAGGTCCCTTTGATCAAAGGGATATTATATTTGGTACATAGAGGCCTGACAGGAGCGGGATACGCCTTAAAAGAAATAGTCCATCTGGCCAGCCAGAACCTTAAAGAAAAGGTTCCACACAAACTGCTTCGACCCATGAATATAGGATAACACCTTTATCAAATAGAGGAGGGAAGGATGGTGGTACGAAACATTTTAACCTTGTTGATCTTTGCATCAGGACTGATTCCGTTCAGCGTAAGTGCTGAAATATTTCAGCTCAACAAGCTGGTTCCTGTTGGAAATGTCAAGTTACATTCCATTAAGGACAAGTACAAAATCTCTATCCCTATCCCAAACAGATGGCAAGTAAAAGGGGCCGTGTTAAAGTTTTCTTATATAAATTCATCAGCACTTTTGGCCTACAAGTCTAGACTTGTTGTGTCTTTGGATAACATTCCCCTTTTCCAGGCCAGCCTTGACCCTTCCAACTATGAAAAAAGGGCCGAAGTAAAGCTGCCAGGGAGAATGTTAAAACCAGGCTATCATGAGCTGGTCTTTGAAGTAGCCCAACATTCCGAACAGGAATGCGAAGACCCTTTCGCCCCTGAACTGTGGACGGTGCTTAAACTGGGAGAGGCCACCTTGAATATTGACTTTTCCAACAGGGCCATTCCCCTAAAGCTGTCATCTATAAGCGAATATGTTGAAGATCCAAAGATATTTCCGTTTCAAAAAATAAACATTGTCCTAGAGTCCATGGACAAAGAACTGCTGGATATCGCAACAACTGTAGCCGGAGGGATAGGGGCCAGGCTTTCCTACAGACCAGTGCATCTAAGCGTTTCCTCTTCATTCAGGCCAGGGATAGACAACGTCTACATAGGCACAAATACGGGGCTGGCTCAACGCGGTGTTTCACGTGAAACAAAACTTCCCGGACCTACAGTTGCAATAGGCCATATTCCCATATCTCCGCAACTTGGCAACAATGTTACAGATAAAGATCTCACAAAAGAGGATATCCATCATGCAATGATAACAATAACTGGCAACAACATGGATGAAGTCAAAAAGGCGGCCCAGGCCTTTTCGTCCATCAGCTTTCCATTTCCTCAAAGCCCTTCCATGCATGTAGAAAATGTTGAATTTCCCTCAATTAAACCCTATCACAAAAAGGCCCTTTTATCACCGGGTCTGCCGACCAGATTCATTGATTTGGGGTTCAAAACCCATGTTTTTGTGGGAATGCACAAGGAGCCTGTAACGCTAGAATTTTTCCTACCGCCAGATCTCTACATCAAGCCCAACCAGTATGCAACCCTTTCCCTACACTTTGGCTTTAGCGCAGCGGTTCGAAAAGACTCCACCATGAAGATAGAGTTAAATGGCAAGCCTGTATCGAGCATCCATCTCGACAAAGAGCATGGTGCCTTCTACGAAAACTACAAAATTCTTGTTCCCACCTACCTGTTCAGGCCTGGTAAAAATAGGATTACCTTTGAAACCGTGCTGGTTCCTCTCATCATTAAAAGATGCCAGGGATTTCAAGATATGAACCTGTTTCTGACCCTCTTTGAAGATTCCATGATCGCCTTCCCGGATATGGGGCACTGGGGAAAGATGCCTCAAATAAGATATTTCTTTGACTCTGGATTTCCATTTACCAAATATACAATCGAGAACAACACCGTTTTTCTCTTGATGGAACCAGACATCCATTCTGTAACGCTGGCAATGAACATTGCAGCGTATCTTGGCCAGCTAAATGGCATCGCCCCCACAAATCTGGAATTTACATTTGACCCTGAACAGGTGTCTGAAAAGGAAGTTATATTGATAGGCCCTGTCAATAAAATCCCTGCCTCTTTTACGGAAAAGGCACCACTAAAACTGAAAGAATCTTCAGCACATATACTCTATCCTCAATTTGTTGATCTTTCCCAGGAAAGTCAAAGGACCTTTTGGAAAAAACTTGAGGAAAAACTCGAAAACTATTCTAAACTATTTCCTGTAAAAGGGATTGGTGTAAATTCACGCGTTTCTGCAAAAAAGGTCGCCCTGGATGATCAAACAGGCCTGTTAATGGAGTTCGAATCGCCGGTTTCTCAGGGTCGCACGGTCCTCATGTGGACTGGAAAAGACAGCTCAATCTTTGCTGATACGGCAAGGCTGTTGTGGTCAGGACGCCTGAGAAGCATGGCCCATGGAGACCTCGTGCTTTACACAACAAAAAGTGATGAAAAAGTATACAGCCTGAAAGTCGGTCATGACTATTATGTAGGAAGACTGGATAAAACCGAAAAGATAGATTTTCTCCTGAGAAGTTATCCGTGGCTGTTCTATTCTATCCTAGGAATATGTTTTATTGTCCTTGCAATAATCTTTGCCACCTATTTGAGATGGAGAAGAAAAAAGAGACTGGCAAATGAAATATAGGTCTTGGATTCTGTCCACTTTTCTTGTCTTAGGTTACATCTGTTGTCTTGGTTTTACCTGCGCCCTGGGGTTTGGCTGGAAAGATTACAAGGAGCACTTTCTGTCTCCAGATGGCAGGGTGATCGATTTTTACCAACACAAGATTTCTCACTCAGAGGGGCAAGGATATGGCCTTCTTTTGGCCCTTGCCAACAAAGACAAACAGGCCTTTGAAAAGATCTGGAAGTGGACCAAAGACAACCTACAGATGCGGAAGGGAGATAAACTTCTCTGTTGGTCCTGGGGCCTAAGGCCAAACGGCTCTTGGCAAGTCATTGACTATAACAACGCCTCAGATGGCGATATACTCGTGGCCTGGGCCCTTTATCTTGGGTGGAAAAGGTGGCAAGAACCCGCCTATAAAAAGGCGGCAGAAGAAATAGTCAAGTCCATAAGGTCCCGGCTTTCTTTTGTCCAAAATGGATGGGCCTGCATTTTACCGGGTTATTACGGCTTCCAGGAAGGAAAAGCTATAATCTTGAATCCGTCATATATAATACTGCCAGCGTTTCAAGATTTTGCTCAGCTAGATCGACCCAATTTCTGGAATCAAGTAAAGATCTTTTCAACTACTATGCTAAAAAAGGCAGTCTTCGGGCCCTGGTCTCTTCCCCCGGACTGGATAATCTGGAATCCAAACGAGAACAAGGTCCTGCCTTACAAAAAAGGGCCCCGCTTTGGCTATGATGCGTGGCGGGTATTTCTCTATTCATCATGGTCAAAGGAACGTCCTTTTATACAAGGTTT
>JAMOVK010000133.1 GCA_027067775.1 Deltaproteobacteria bacterium | reverse complement strand
TTTTACTGGATACGACACGACATCCTCCAAGGGCAAAGTGCTTGCCCTGGTAAAAGGAGGAAAGGAGACCGACTCTGCGGCCAAGGGCTGGAAAGGTGAGCTTGTCTGCGACAAGACCCCCTTTTATGCCGAATCTGGAGGCCAAGTAGGAGACAAGGGCGAAATAGAAACCCAAGCAGGAAGGGCTGTAGTTAAAGGCACTGTTAAGAAAGGTGACCTCTTTATACACGATGTAGAAATAGTAAGAGGAGAAATTCGGCTGTCAGATGAGGCCACCCTTACGGTTTATCCTGACAGACGCCTTGACACTGCCAGGAACCACACAGCAACCCATCTTCTTCATGCAGCCTTGAGGCAGGTGCTTGGAGATCATGTGCGCCAATCTGGCTCTCTTGTTGAAGCGGAAAGACTCAGATTTGACTTTACCCATTTTTCTGCTCTCACACGGGATGAAATAAAGGAAATAGAAAAAATAGTAAATGAAAAGATAAGAGAAGATCTTCCTGTTGAAACCCAGGTCATGTCTCAGGAAGAGGCCATAGCACTTGGTGCCATGGCCCTTTTTGGTGAAAAATATGCAGAGATGGTCAGGGTTGTCACCATACCCGATTTCAGCATGGAGCTTTGCGGTGGAACGCATCTAGAGAGAACAGGACAGATTGGCCTCTTTAAGATAGTTTCTGAGTCAAGCGTGGCCTCTGGCATACGCAGAATAGAGGCTGTCACAGGAGCAAGGGCGGTAGAGACTGTCCAGAATATAGAGGACGAGCTTCAGGAGATTGCCACCAAGCTTAAATGCCCGGTAAACGCCATTGCGAAGCGGGTTGAGGGGCTTAACCAAAAACTTAAGGAACTCGAAAAACAGATAAAGACCCAGACAACCACAAAGGCCATTCAGGATATAGGCAAGGTAATAGAAAACTCCGAGGATATAAACGGGGTCAAGGTTGTGACTGCCAAACTCAACAACATGGATGCCTCGGCCTTGAGAGAGCTTGGAGACAGGATCCGGGATAGGCTCCCTAAAGGGGTAGTGGTCCTCGGCTCTTCCAATGATGGAAAGGCCATGTTGCTGGTAATGGTCACCAAAGATCTAGCCTCTACCATAAAGGCTGGGGACCTTATCAAAAAGATTGCCAGTTATATAAAAGGTGGCGGTGGTGGAAGACCAGATATGGCCCAAGCTGGCGGCAAGGACCCATCTGGTATTGATGCTGCCCTTGAACAGGCTGTAAAGGAGATAAAAAATACCCTGGGTTGATCAAGATGTTGTTATGGCCTGAACAAAGGCCTCCCAGTCTTTTAGGGCCCTTTCAGCGTACGCCATCCCCCTTTTTCTTTTGGGAAGCCTTTTGTCAAGCCTTGGAAACAGTCCAAAGTTGACATTCATGGGTTGAAAGGTCTCAGGGTTTGCCTCAACAAGATGCGCAAGAAGCGCACCTACGGCAGTAGTGTTAGGGGGTTCCAAAGGCCTTTTGGAAAGAATCCTATTTGCAGCATTTAACCCAGCAAGAAAACCCATTGCAGTTGACTCTACATATCCCTCAACACCGCTTATCTGGCCTGCCAAGTAACAGGTGTCTAGCACCTTTAGAGACAGGTCGCGATTCAAGACCCTTGGAGCACACACAAAAGTATTCCTGTGAATGCTTCCAAGGCGAACAAACTCTGCAGATTCAAGCCCTGGTATCATCCTAAATATGCGCTTTTGTTCATTCCACTTAAGTTTTGTCTGAAAACCGACCATGTTGAACATGGTTTCTTGGCGGTTTTCTGACCTGAGCTGCACCACTGCCCAGGGTTGGCTTCCAGTCCTTGGATCTACAAGGCCCACGGGCTTCATAGGACCGTAACGAAGGGTGTCAAGGCCCCGTTCTGCCATGACCTCTATTGGCAGACACCCCTCAAAATACCTTGGAGACTCAAACTCCTTTAAGGGGACCTTTTCTCCTGCCAGCAGCTCCTTAACAAAGCTCTCGTACTGCTGTTGGTCCATGGGACAGTTCAGATAATCTCCTTGGCCAACAGGGCCATATCGTGACTGCCTGAATACTATGTCCCTATTAATGGAATCAGCATCAACTATTGGAGCTATGGCATCATAAAAGGACAGGAAATCCGGGCCAACTATTGACTTCAGGCTTGAGATTATTGCCTCAGAGCTAAGAGGCCCGGTTGCCACTATCACCACCTCATCTTCTGGTATGGCCTCCACCTCCTGGTTTATTACTTCGATAAAAGGGTTCTGCCTTATCTTTTTTGTTATGAACTCGGAAAAAAGCTGCCTATCCACTGCATGGGCCTTGCCAGCAGGAATTCTTGTAGAGTCTGCTGCCTCCATAATCAGGGAACCTGCCCTTCTGAGCTCCTCCTTTAACAATCCGATTGCGGAGAAGATCTGGGCTGAACGCAGGCTGTTACTGCAAACAAGCTCGGCAAGATACGGACTCTTGTGGGCAGGCGAAAACCTTTTGGGTTTCATCTCAAAAAGGCGAACCTTTACTCCCAAGCGGGAGGCCTGCCAGGCAGCCTCACATCCAGCAAGGCCTGCCCCAACTATCATAAGATCTTTATTCATCTACCCACCTTTCAATCAACAAAAGATAATCCTCAATATGATTCACTATGCTGCCGCCTTGTTCCAACCTTCTGATTCATTTAGATATCCTGCCTCTTGCAGCCTGGATATTACCTCCTGGGGTTCAAGGTCGTACCAGTTTTGATATGCCTCTGCAACTGCAAAGTAGTAACCACTCCTGATATTTGGACAAAAAATCTCATCCGCATCTGCAGACAGTCTTTCTATTGCAGTGTCTGAGCCTGTGGGAGCAGCAACCACCACCTTTTGCGCCCCTTGTGAACGCACCCCTCTTATGGCAGCAAGGGTGGTAAAACCCGATGCCAGACCATCATCTGCTATTATGACAGTCTTTGAAGAAAGATCCGGAATCGGACGCCCCTGTCTGAAAAGCTCGTTTCTCATGGCAAGCTCTTTCCTGACCCGTTGGATCTGCTCCTCCACCTGTCTTGGAGTAATACCAAGCCTGTCTATTAGTTGCTGGTTAAGAAAAAGTCCACCTGCAAAACTCAGCGCGCCCATACCAGCCTCGGGATTACCTGGTATCTGTATCTTTCTTACAATAAAGAGATCCAGGGGCAGATGCAGCTGTCTTGAGATACCAACTGCAATGGGAACGCCTCCAGATGGAATCCCCATAACAACAGTATCTGGAGCCTCCTTATAATACGGTTCAAGCATTCTGGCCAACACCTCGGCTGCCTCGTCCCTGTCCCTAAAGATATAGGTCTTGTTTCTCAGGGTTGGAATTTCAAACACCTTTGCTTTCTTGACCATATACAAATCTCCTTGTTTCTGTTTTTTTATTTGATGCAACTCTAATTAAAATATAAGTTTCATTTGAATCGATTAAAGATGTCAAAATCCATTCATACTGAGGGAGGCCAGACATTGCTTGTTGGGCTTACAGGAGGAATTGGTTGTGGCAAATCAACCGTACTAAAACTCTTCAGACAGTTGGGCACTGAAACCATCAGCGCAGATGAGGTAGTACATCATCTCCTGAAAGAATCCAAAACAAAACAAAGGATACGCAAGTCCTTTGGAGACAAGGTGTTTGATCAAGCAGGAGAGGTTGACAGGGCTGAACTGGCAAAAAGGATCTTTTCCAGCAAATCAGAAAGAAAGGCCCTTGAGTCAATCCTTCATCCCCTTGTCTTTGACAGGGTTCTACAAAAACACCGACAAATGGCTGGGGAGATCCTGATAGCAGAGATTCCCCTGCTATTTGAAACAGGCAAGGAAAACCTGTTTGACAAGATAATAGTGGTCAAAGCCCCAATCCATGTCATAAAGAAAAGACTGAAAAAAAGGGGCATGACAGACAAAGACATAGAGGCAAGGCTCAAAAGCCAGCTGGACATTAAAAGAAAGCTTGAAAAGGCCGACTATGTAATTGATAATTCACTGGACCTTAAAAAAACAGAGAGACAGGTGAAAGACATATTGGCAGACATTAGATCCGGTTCAAAAGGAAAGATATGAAGCCCCGAAACCTGCTTGAATCAAAGATACAGGAGTTGCTCGGCCTTCTTTTCAATTCAGGGCTGAAACACAACCCTGCACTCTACTGGTCGGCTGTAACACTGATAATCTTTGCCTGCTGCTTCCTCAGCTACCTGGCAGTGAGATACATTCTCATTCGGATCATACATTCGGCCTTAAAAAAGACCAAGAATAAATGGGACGACGTACTCATAAAGAAAAAGGTATTTGTACCCCTTGCCCTATTGGTACCGGCGATCATCTTCAACTACCTTGGAAAGTCAATCCCAGACTTTCCGCAGTTCCTTTTGAAACTGGTTTATCCCTTTGTTCTCATCGACATTGCCTTTGTCTTTGACAGGGTCCTTTCTGCTGGACTTGAAATATACAACATGTATCCCATGTCCCACAGGTGGCCTATAAAAGGATACATCCAGATACTGAAACTCTTCCTATACATAGCCGTTGGCATAGTGGTGATATGTTACCTTCTTGGCCAGTCTCCCTGGGCCCTTCTCAGTGGGCTGGGGGCAATGACAGCCCTTTTGTTGCTGATCTTCAAGGACACGATCTTGTCATTTGTAGCTGGAATCCAGATAGTTGCCAACGACCTGATCAGAGTAGGCGATTGGATAGAGGTACCCCAGTTTAATGCAGACGGAGACGTGATTGAAATCGCCCTATACACCATAAAGGTCCAAAACTGGGACAAAACGGTCACGGTCATTCCCACATACAAACTTATAGAAAATTCATTCAAGAACTGGCGCGGAATGATACTCTCAGGAGGAAGAAGGATCAAAAGGGCCGTACTGATTGACCAGACAAGCGTCAGATTCTGTGATCCGCCAATGATTGAAAAATTCAAACAGATTCAGATACTAAAAGACTACATAGAACAGAAGGAACAAGAACTAGAAAGATACAATAAAGAACATAACATTGACGACAAGGTCCTTGTGAATGGGAGACGCATGACCAACCTTGGAACATTTAGGGCATATCTTACAAGATATCTAAAAAACAATCCTCGGCTTCGAAAGGACATGACCCTTATGGTAAGACAGCTTGCCCCGACTCCAGAGGGCATCCCCCTTGAAATATACTGTTTTTCAAACGATATAAACTGGGTCAACTACGAATCGATCCAGGCAGACATCTTTGATCATGTCCTTGCCTGTGTGCCACAGTTTGAACTTCGAATATTCCAGAGACCTACAGGACACGACATCAAGTCTATCTCGTCCCTGTCCTGCACCAGTGAACATTAACGAAACAGCCTAACTCAATTCCTTTAAAACCTTTTCTATCTCCTCTGTTACCTGGTCCGGATTGCCCGTGCCGCTGATCCGCCTCAGAAGACCCTTTCTCTGATAATATTCGATCAGGGGAAGGGTCTGTTCGTGAAATATCCTTAGACGATTTCTTATTGTTTCAGGCTCGTCATCCTTTCTTCTGATTAAGGGGGTACCACAACGATCGCACTTTTCATCCTCCCTTGGCGGGTTAAAGATCATGTTATACACGGCACCGCAAGAGGGACATATACGCCTTGCGCTAAGTCTTCTGACTATTTCCTCATCAGGGACATCCAGAAAAATTACAGCCCTTAGGGCTATTTTCTTCTTGTCCAGTAACTCATCAAGGGCCATGGCCTGTTTTACCGTTCTTGGAAAACCATCCAAGATAAACCCCTCGTTTTTTATCTCGTTAAGCCTTTCTGAGATCAGATGTAGCACAATTTCGTCAGGCACCAATTCTCCCTTCTTTAAGTATGCCTCCACCTTTTTTCCTA